>DASWTP010000084.1:0-8012 GCA_036402075.1 Chryseosolibacter sp.
TTTAACGGATGTTTTGCTGCCTGTCCTGACCCAATTGATTTCCGCGCCTATTGCCTGGTGGATCTTTACAAAGACAAGAATGCGTACTGGTATGAAAGCGATTTCAAAAAAGTGCCAAAGCCATCACACCGCAATTATCTCGGCCAAATACAGTCGACCATGCAGGAAAGCAATCATTACGAACTTGCCCTTGGAACGAAATCGCGCTCTGGTCAGCAGTGGGACATTTGGGAAGCCGTGTATTCACCTCAGGGAGAAGACGGATATCCAAAAAGAATCTTTGACAAAGAAACTGGAGAGATTGATCAGGAGGTTGCGAAATACTGGAAGGAGCATTATGACTTGCGCTACATCCTGGAGCGAGACTGGGCTACGCTTGGCCCGAAGTTGCAGGGGAAGATTCACATCTACTGTGGCGACATGGATAACTACTACCTGAACAACGCTGTCTACCTGATGGAAGACTTTTTGAGGAAAACCAAAAATCCATTTTATGGTGGTGAGGTTGACTATGGCGATCGCGCGGAGCATTGCTGGAATGGGGATCAACAAAACCCGAACTACGTTTCACGCCTTCGTTACAACACAATGTATCTTCCTAAAATCTTGAAAAGAATTGAAGCGAGCGCACCGAAAGGCGCGGATTTGAAAAGCTGGCGATATTAGACGGCCATGCCGAAAACACCGGTATAGACACCGATGAGGATCGCGACAGCCACGCCAAGCACAAGCAATATTTTTCTTTTACTTACCATAAACTTTTCCCCCGATGCGGGATCTGCGAAAATCATAACGCCTATTAGACTCCAAAAGTACAGCAGAAGTTGTCTGGGAAAAAAGTATTTTGATCAGACAGCAGGAAATACGGTGCGAACCGTAGGAATTACTTGCTGAAGTGTTTGTTCGCTTCGCTCACAAAAGGCAATTTTCCAACCACAGAGACGCGGGGGAAGGGCAAAGAAATCTAAAGCGTGGAATCCGCTTGACTCACCCAATTTGAGCAATTTCTCAGGTCGCAACCGAGCGCCCGAAGGCATTGGCGAATGGGTCACGTTTTTTCGCATCGGCCCCAACCAATTAGTTAATCGGAGTGTCTAAGTTCTATAAACCGGACATCGTGAAACCGATTCATCTTACGTTCATTGCATTGTTGCTGGCCTTCGCGTGTGCCGATCATAACCAAAGGTTCGAATTCAATGGAACACATACCGGAAGTTTTTACCGGACACGAGACAATGTGCGCGTGATCGAGGCGGATGTATCGCTTTCTTTCGAGGATGGAAAATTTTCAGGTGTGAACAAAGAAGGCAATAACGAGCCCGCCATTTGTCGCGGCACGTATACACTGTCGGGGCGCGAAATTTACTTTGGCAATGAATGCATGTTCACCGCAAATTTCGATTGGACACTTATTCTCGCGGGCAAATTCACAGTCACAGAAACAGACGATACAATTATCCTGGCGAAAGAAATTGATGCGAGGAATGGTGACTATTACGTGCTGAATAAGCGCGCGGATTCGCGCTAGTTTGCTGGGATTGATTTAGCCCGGTTAACATACTAAACATGCCTGGAATGAGTTATCTTACTAATTCCGGTTGACGTTTATGGCATTCGACTCGTTCCTCTCCCTTATCATCCTGCTTGGTGCTGTCCAGGGTTTTATTGTCTCTTCAATCTTGTTTTTCTCGCCCAGTGATAAACGAATTGCAAACCGTTATCTCGCTGGCATTATTTTCCTGATCTCGGTTGCCAGCATAGGCGTCTATCTAATGGAGGTTGGCATCAAGCACACTTCGGACTCCTGGGCGCTCGTGTCACAAGTGGTACCATTTTTTGTTGTGATGCCGATAGGACCACTGATATACTTCTACGTGAAGGCATTTTCATCACGCGGAGGCGAATTATTACCTAACGATAACTGGCATTTCCTTCCGGTGGTTATCGATCTGGTACCACAGGCGCTGTTTATGTTGTTTTATGCGGGGGTACTGCCTTTATCCCTTGTATCGTTAAACCGATTTGTTGATGACTACAATGCATACTCGGATGTGCCAAGGTGGATCTCGGTAACATTGTACCTGATCTTTTCCCTTCGATACTTAAACACACTTCAAGATAAGCGCAGTGAGAACACAACGGAACGGAACTGGCTGCGAAATTTTATACAGTTGTTTCTGGTCTTCCAGGTGGTTTGGTTTGGGCATCTGGTGCCATACATTATCCCTGCGTGGCGAACTCAATTGCTTGATGCAGTAGGATGGTATCCTGTTTATCTACCCTTGGCCGCACTGATTTATTATTTCGGCATCAAAGGAATTCTTACATCTTATCGCACTTACCCTAAAAACGTATCAACGAACCCGAAACTTTCAGCAGAAAAAATTCGGACGATTTTGGCACAGCTTGAGAAAGCCATGATCAACGACAAACTTTTTCTTCAACCCGAACTCACCGTTGCGGTGGTGTCTGGCCACATCAACGTGCCAGTGAAGCAAATTTCCCAGGTTGTCAATCATGCGGCATCGAAAAGCTTCAACGAGTTTGTAAACTCCTATCGAATTGAAGAATTCAAAAAACGAATCGGGGACTCCAAGTTTGGGTTTATGACGGTTTCGGGAATTGCGCTCGAATGCGGCTTTAATTCGCAGGCAACGTTCCAACGCTCATTTAAAGCAATGGAGGGTGTTTCGCCTACCGAATACATGAACCTCCATAAGAACGCCCGCATTACCGCCTGAAGGACTTCTCAAATCCGGATTTGAGTGGATCGCAGACACAAAAAGCACTTGAATTGCTTAAAAAATCTCAATTCATGAAAACTGCTTTATTATTAATTCTCGCCCAATTCGTTGCTGTTTCCTCACTAACCGGACAGTCACTGGAAAACAACCTCCGACAGGTCGATTCGGTGTTTGCAAGTTGGGATACGAAGACAGGCCCGGGTGGCGTGGTGGCTATCATTCAGAATGGAAAAACAATTTACAAGAAAGCCCGGGGCATGGCCAACATTAAACGCAAGGCTCCCAATGGTCTAAGCACACAATTCGAACTGGCTTCCATGGCAAAACAATTCACAGGGATGTCAATCGCGCTGCTGGAAGAACAAAATCAAATTTCACGCGAAGACAACATCAACAAATTCTTTCCGGAATTTCGGTTTGATAAAGTGGTAAAAGTAAAAAACCTTCTTGACCACACCAGTGGCATTCGTGAAGCGTATGTGCTTGCTATTCTTGCCGGAAATGTAAACCTGAAAGGCGAAGTACCCCAGCGAAAAAACACTACAGAGTTTCTCCTGAAGTTACTGTCGCGCGAACGTGATCTGAATTATGAACCAGGTTCGGAAATGGTGTATGCAAACGTGAATTATATCCTCCTGGGTGAAATTGTGGCTCGAGTGAGCAAGCAGCCATTTCGCGTCTTTGTTGATAGCGCGATCTTTAAACCGCTGAACATGACGCATTCCTTTATCCGCGATGAAAAGAAGATGCTTGGCCCAACGGAATCAACAGCCTACCTGCAAAAGAAAAATGGCTTCAAAACATTGCGGAAGACGGGAGGCATTGTGGGCGATCATAACTTAGTCACCACCATCGATGACATGATTCTCTGGGTTAACAATTTTCGAGAAAACAAACTCGGAAAGCGTGACCCCGGGTTATTTAAAAAGATTTCCGCCACGTCCCTTTTGAACAATGGCGACAGTACACGGTATGGCTACGGACTTTATTCTCATTATGACCGCGGTGTCTGGAAAGTTGGTCACGGTGGCGATGATGGCGGCCACACCTGTATCGGCACTTACTACCCTGATCACGACTTCGCGGTAATTGTTCTGGCTAACTCATCGCGTTACCTCGATACGGAGAACAAAGGAAATAAAGCTGCTGAAATTTTTCTAAATGAGAAGTTCAAGACACCTGCAGTCCCGGAGTCAACAGACTACATAGCACTTCCGATCGATGATCTCAGGCGCAAAACCGGGCTGTACTACCGGGTTGGCAGCAACGGGCTTGGGCAGTTCAGGAGAATTCACTTGAAAGATAGCAACCTTTACCTGAGCGGCTCCATTCACCACGATGGAATAAAACTTTCGGCAGTCGATCAAAGTTACTTCAAGTTTGTACATCCCACCTGGGGAACATCACACGTACATTTCAGAGACTCTGCAGGGGTCACCCTATTGAAGCATGGTTGGCGTAAAGATCCTCGATTGGACTTCAAACCAATGAAGACGAACCTGGCTATTTCATACGCTGACTACAAGGGATCGTTCTGGAATTCGAGCACCGATGCAACGATAAAAGTGAAAAAGAAGAAAGGAAAGATCGTTGCACGAAAAGGGATCATTCGAATCCCGCTGATTCCGTTTGATAGTGATTTATTCTATGCAACTGACCATGACGCTCTTTTTATTTTTTCGCGCGATGCTTCCGGCAAGATCGATCGATTAACGATCAATGCTCGTGATTTCAGGAATTTCAAGATGGTCAAGCGATAGAATTTGTTGAGACGAAGACACGAAATTCAAACAAAAAAAGAATAAGGGTCCTTAGCATGTGCTCATGTTGATGCGCGCGAGAACGATTTTTCAAGCGCTGGGGCCAATGGTATGAAACGCTTTTAAATAAAAAACCCTGACATTCCTGTCAGGGTTTTTCGGTTTTGGGTTAGGTAAGAAAAATCTTAAACGTTTCCACCGCCATTGCGGAGGTGGCTACGGCTTTTACTGTATCCGAAATATACTAAAAGTCCAACGATCATCCAGATGACTGCAACAGTAATTGTTGTTGGATCGAGGTAAACAATCATTGCGGTACATACGATAATTCCAAGGATTGGCACAAGCGGAACCAATGGTGTTTTGAACGCGCGTGGAATTTCAGGATTCTTAACACGCATAATCCATACACCCACACAAACCAACACGAACGCGAACAATGTACCGATGCTGGTAAGATCTCCGGCCATGCTTCCGGGAACGAATCCAGCGAAAGCGCCAACGAACACGAACAGGATCATGTTTGATTTATACGGAGTACGAAACTTTGGATGCAGGTCAGCAAACACTTTCGGAATCAATCCGTCTTTCGACATGGAATAGAACACGCGTGACTGACCGAACAACATGGCGAGGATTACCGATGAGAAGCCGGCAAGGATCGCGATGCTGATTCCCTTCTCAAGCCAGCCGTATCCATGCATGTATGTCTTGATGGTATAAGCGACAGATGCTTCTTTTCCCACGGTTGCAAACTCTTTCCAGTTGGTGATACCTGTAAGCACATAAGAGAATAGAACATAAAGGATGGTACACACTACCAGTGATCCGAGAATACCGATCGGCATATCGCGCTTTGGATTCTTCGCTTCCTGTGCCGCAGTTGACACAGCATCAAAGCCGATGAATGCAAAGAACACAATTCCGGCACCGCCCAGCACACCGAGCCATCCGTGTTCGCGCGCTGCCTCATGGCCAGGCGTTCCTTCAGGGATCACAAAAGGTGTATAATTATCAGGGTTGATGAAGCTCCATCCGAGGGCGATAAAGATCAAAACGATGGTAACTTTTACAAAGACGATTACGGCATTCAAGCCCGCAGATTCTGACGTTCCTTTAATGAGAACCAGTGTGAGGATGATAAGGATGAGCAGCGCAGGAGCATTGAAGATACCCTGTGAGATGATGGTGTCGCCCGCCATCACTTCTTCGGTAGATACGTTGGCCATTACGCCATTGATGTTGCGGGAGACGAGGTACTCCATCGGTGAGTGACTCAACGAGAACGGAATTGCACCTCCAAGCAAGTTATTAAGGTATTCACTCCAGGCGATTGAAACGGTGGCAGCGCCAAGAGCATATTCCAGCACAAGGGCCCATCCGATGATCCAGGCCACGAGTTCGCCCATGGTTGCGTAGGCATAGGTATAGGCACTACCTGCAATTGGAATCATTGAAGCAAATTCTGCGTAGCACAATCCAGCAAAGGCGCATCCGATGGCGGCAATGATGAAAGAAACAACCACGGCAGGTCCAGCAACTTCACCAGCGGCAGCAGCCGTGCGGACAAATAATCCGGCACCAATGATAGCACCAATTCCAAGCGCAACCAGGTTACCGGCTCCGAGGGTCCGCTTCAGCCCTTTATCCGAATCACCAGCCTGTGCAATCAACTGGGCTAAAGGCTTCTTAATAAACAAACTCATTATCTTCCAGGTTAAGGTTTTAACTAATAGGTTTAAGATACTTTAATCCCTAAAAGTAAGAAGAATAATGCATTTGGCTAACGACCGTTTTTCAAGAATCGGTTTTTTCTTGTGAACGGAAAAAGAAAAGCTTCTTTGGGATCAGGAGACCGGATCGGAATCTTTGGGAGATTGAGCGCTGCCGGGATTTCCCTCCGGCAGGATCGCGCCATGATCAGGTGCCGGCATCGCGCTTGGTGTGCCTGCAGGCGTTATTTCATCATGATCGTCATGATGAACCTTGAAAAACTTGCGCTGCCAGATGAGGATGATGACAACGCCCACAAAGATGGAAGAATCGGCAATGTTAAACACCGGACTAAAGAACAGGAAATATTCTCCACCTTTGAACGGTACCCACTCGGGAACATAAAATTCGAAGATGGGGAAAAACAGCATATCAATGACCTGACCGTGGAACCATGGCGTTGGTGAATCAACAGGATGGTTATTCAGGAAAACACCATAGAAGGTACTGTCAATCACATTTCCAACCGCGCCCCCAAGGATGAGGGCCATACACCAGAGAAAGCCGGTGTGTGCCTCGCGGGTGGCCATGCGCCACAGGTAATATCCAATGCCGAACATCGCACCGATGCGAAAAACCGTTAGCGCGAGTTTCCCAAATTCATTGTTCCAGCGAATACCAAACGCCATTCCTGGATTAAGTAAGTAGTGCAACCGGAACCAATCGCCAATCACATTGATCTCCTGGTGAAGGTACATGTGTTCATGAACCAGCAGCTTGGTGGTCTGGTCAACGATAATAACAATTAGTGCGATCAGGAAATACTTGTAGACCTTCATCTGAGATTTCTCAAAAAATGGATTGATTGACAATCCGCTTACTTTTTAATACTTATTTTAACCTTGAGCTGGAATTCATCCATATCAACATCAGAAGCATCTGCAACCTTGTCTTTCAATTCCAGGCTCAGGGCTTGCGTCTCCACGCTGATATAATCTTTAAATTCGGTAAGCGCTGCAGTAACTACTTCACCATCGCGCTCTACTTCGATTCCAATCTTATCGAGCACTTCAAGCCCCATGTCTTTCCGAAGATTTTGCACGCGATTCACGAAATCCCGCGCAATTCCTTCACGCTTCAGGTCATCGGTGATGTTTACATCAAGCGCAACAGTGATTCCGCCCTCAGTAGCCACTGCCCAGCCTGGAAT
Source organism: Chryseosolibacter sp. (assembly GCA_036402075.1). Classification (GTDB taxonomy): domain Bacteria; phylum Bacteroidota; class Bacteroidia; order Cytophagales; family Cyclobacteriaceae; genus Chryseosolibacter. The sequence continues at coordinate 7,428 of DASWTP010000084.1, forward strand.
GTCCTCCGAGCTGATCAGAACATCTTCAACAACAAGGTCAAATCCTCCTTTTGAAAGCTTTCCTTTTTTCTCAAGTGAAGCGATTTCTTCCTTGGTCATCGCATTAATCACGGCAGACACTTCCTTCATCTTCGGACCGAATTGCTTGCCCAGTTTTGGAAGATTCGGCTTCACCTTCTTCACCACGATCCCTGACGTATCATCGATGTATTCGATAGCTTTAACGTTCACCTCCGCCAGAATGATTTCCTCCACCGACTTAATACGCGAGGCGAAAGAATCGTCAAGCACAGGCAGCAGAATCTTTTTCAACGGGGTACGAACCTTAATCTTGCTGTTCTTCCGGATGGAGTGAACAAGCGAGCAGATGCGTTGTGCGTAATCCATTGACTTTTCCAGATGCTCATCCACTTTGTGCGGCTCCGGCTTCGTCAGGTCTGTTAGATGGATAGACGGAAAACGAAGCGGAGTATTGTTTTTGATTGCCTGCTCGCGAATATTATCCGTCAGGTTACGATACAACCATTCGCTGAAAAATGGCGCGATTGGTGACATGAGCTGTGCAGTAACCATGATACACTCGTA
>DASWTP010000085.1:0-15910 GCA_036402075.1 Chryseosolibacter sp.
TCGCACCGGAATCTCCACTCGCCTGGAGTGACATGTGGCATGAAGTTGAGATCGAACTCATCGATGCCAAAATTCAGTTTCAAAAAGGTGTTAAGGCAACGGCTGAAGTTCTCGTTCCTCCCTTAGACGCTGAATACGGCATCATCAGCGATATTGATGACACCATTGTGAAGACCACCGCCACAAGCCTGTTAGCAATGTCGCGGAATACGTTTCTCCATAATGCTCACACCCGGTTGCCATTTGCGGGTGTGAAGGAATTTTACCGATCGCTGCAGCTGGGTAGAAATGGCAAACGTAACAATCCCTTCTTTTATGTTTCAAGCAGTCCCTGGAATCTTTATGACCTTTTAGTGGACTTCATGGACCTCAATGACATCCCCGAAGGACCGCTTTTGCTCCGCGACTTTGGCCTCGACAACAACAAGGCAGGCATGTCTGATCACATGGGCCACAAGTTTCACGAGATACAAAACATTCTCACCGCATACCCACAGCTGAATTTCATTCTGGTTGGCGATAGCGGTCAGGAGGATCCGAAAATATACCAGGAAGTAGTCAGGAAGTTTCCCGGACGAATTCTGGCAATTTATATTCGTGACGTCCAGCTTGCCGACCGTGAAAAACTAGCGGTCGATATTTCCCGGCAATTGCTTGAAGATAAAGTTGAGATGGTTATTGTGGACAATACTGTTGAGGCGGCAAACCACGCAGCGAAGTTAAAGCTGATTTTCAGTGAGGCGATTCCAGATATAGTTGAAGACAAAGAAATGGATAAAGGCGAAAAGAGCGGCAAAGACGCACTGGCGTAAATCCTCATTACAATTTGGGGAATCGTGGGGAGAGCTTCTGCAAGGTGGGGAAATATGAATCGGTTTGAGGGTCCTTAAGTAACCATTGTCCAGCGCCACCACGCGAAGATCGACTGCGAGTTTTGACAGCCTGGCGGCAGTTCGTTCATCGGAAGCGGCCATTTGGCATTCTTTTTTACGGCTGGTTGGTATCTACCACTAAACCACCAATGTTATGCTGAGGTTTATTGAAAGAATTGGAGAACTCCTGTTATCACCGCAGGAGCGGGCGCTTGACCTGCGCGAACTCCGGGTTCAATTCATTAAAAACCGCAAAGCCATTTTGCATCACCTGAAACTCTGCAAAAAATCAAAGGGTATTGTTGGCCTCTACGCCACCCGCCTGGGAAAAGGGATGTTTATCGGAACTGTTACAAGCCTTTACCATGATGTGATTACTTTAAGACCAGTTGGAGACGAGTCTGAGGCAATGAAAACGATCATGCTGCCGATAAATGAAATTACCAGCATCTGCCCATTCAACCAGATTTACACGGAGCCGGAAGAAGAGCTGGATGCACTTACGCAAGAGCAGCACGAAGAAGAGTTGCGGCTTGCCCACGCGAATTAGTTAGTTAGTTAGTTAGTTAGTTGGAATAGTTAGTTTATTTTTTGGTATCAGCATAGCACGCGTTGTCCTGTGATTCAATTTCAACCGTGGTATGCTGCACATCGAGGTGAATCAGACAATGTTTCACCTCGTTTTTTATTTCATCCACTTCCGCGAGCGACTTATTTGCAGGGACCACAACATGCAAGGTCATTACATTGTATTGGCCATCCATAGTCCAGAAATAAAGATCGTGCATGTCGAGCACACCAGGCACCGACAGCACCTTTTTGCGGATCGCTTCTTCGTTCAAATTTTCGGGACTTCCCTGCAGCAGGATGCGGAACGTAGTGCGCAGATTCTTGTATACGTTATAAAGAATATAAACGCAAATCAAGATCGATAAGACCGGATCAAGCACGGGCACATCGATAAAGATCATGACGATGCTGCCGAGGAGCACTGCAGTCCAACCCAACACATCTTCCATAAAATGAAGGGTGACTACTTTTTCGTTGACGCTTTTGCCTTTTCGCAAGCGAATCAACGCTGTTCCATTGACCGCTATACCGATAATCGCAAGGATGACCATGCCCTTCGCATCCGGAGCCTCAGGACTAAACAATCGCAGCACGGCCTCCCTCAGAATAAAGACACTGCTCACAATCAGCACGAGCGAGTTAATAAAAGCGCCCAGCAACGAAAATCTTCGATAGCCATAACTGTATTTGCTGTCACGCTGTTGTTTTGATTTCTGGTGGAAATAATACGCGAGCCCCAGGGACAAGCTATCACCAAGGTCATGTACAGCATCGGATAGGATGGCAACGCTGTTGGTATAAAATCCACCAACGATTTCAAGTAGTGCAAACGCAGTATTCAGCCAGAATGCGGTAACAATCCCGGACGGTTTTTCTTCCGGGTCAAACGAATGATGATGGTGATGATGATGCGCGTGGTCGTGAGCCATGGCCAAATGTAAAAGCAAAGGCGATGCAATAGGGTTGCAACTTTTATTTTTTGTTTTACAGGCGCCACCGGCCTGCTATTATTTAAATATCTTTGCCGGTTCAACATTCTAAAATGCGTTACGTTCTATCCATTTGTACTGTCTTACTTGCTGCCTGTACCGGGGTTTCGACAAAAGTCGATTTCCACGCACAACTCGATGACTACCTCGCGAACCAACTTCCGGCAAATGAGCCGGGTGGAGCCATCCTGGTGATGAAAGACGACAGCATTGTATTTTCAAAGGGCTATGGCGTTGCAGACATCAATACGAAAGAAGCGATTACTCCAAAAACATTGTTCAACCTTGGATCGATCTCCAAAACATTTGTCGCGAACGCGATCTTAAAGCTTCAGGAAGGGGGCAAGCTTTCCGTTGAAGATTCCCTTGAGAAATATTTCCCGACATTTCTTGATCCAAAGATTGCAAAAAAGGTCCGTATCAAACATCTTCTGACACACACGTCTGGCTTGCCCGACAACCGAAATGTCGAGAACGATACGGTGTTTTATCTAACTGCGAAAGATGCTGAGAACTGGTACCCGGTTACGCAGGCGAAATACCTGATCTTTGAGCCTGGGCAACGGTACGAATATTCGAACCCGGCTTTCAACGCTCTCGCCCTCATCGTTGAGCAGGTTAGCGGTATGAAATGGCAAACTTATGTGAGAGACTCCATCATGCGTCCATCAGGTATGATGACAAGCCGAATTACTGACGGGCCGTATCCCCAAGACTCCGTGGCCCATGCCTATCAGAAAAACAAAGGCCAATGGACAGAAGACGACTATGGTGAAGAACCAACATTCGCAGCCGCTGGCAACGGAGGCGTATGGAGTTCAGTGCAAGAACTGGCGAAGTATGAACTGGCACTCCGCGACAGCGTTTTCTTGTCGGACAGCACGATCCGGGAGTCGCGAACCGTGAAAACATTCAAGACCTGGTTCGACACCCGTAAGCCGTTCATCGGCTGGTCATGGTTTATCCAGAAAAATGCTGACGGACTTCTTACCATTGGCCACACGGGCGACCAGGGCGGATTTCTTTGCAATTACGTCACCATCCCCGAAAAGAAGGTTTTTTTCGTGATTCTCTGCAACACCCGCAGAGACGTGCCAGGCATGACCAACGAAATTTTTTCAATTCTGAAGCAGAATAACTACTTTGATTGAGAATCCTCGATCATGGCAAGGCTACTTTTCCTCATCGTCTTCTGCGTTTACAGGAGCGTATTTGCACAGGCGGTTCCAAAAATTATTTTCGACACCGATATCGGACCGGATTATGATGACGTTGGTGCTCTTGCGATGCTTCACGCCCTGGCCGACAAAGGTGAATGCGAGCTTCTCGCCACAGTCGCCAGCAATAATCATCAAAACATAGCTCCGGTGCTAAGTGTAATTAATACCTACTTCAGACGTCCTGCACTTCCGGTCGGAATGGTGCGAGGTAGCAGCGTTGCGTTGCCTGCGTGGCAAAAATGGGATTCGCTAATCGTCAGACGTTATCCTCATGCATTAACATCAAATGATCAGGCGGAGGATGCGGTGAAGTTGTATCGGAAGATACTAGCGGCCCAGCCTGACAGTAGTGTCACCATCGTTACCGTGGGCTTCCTGACCAACATGGCCAACCTGCTCAAGTCGAAACCTGATGCGGTGTCACCACTCGGTGGAGCGGCACTTGTCAAAAACAAAGTCAAAAGACTCGTTTCTATGGCAGGAGCATTTCCCTCTGGGAAAGAATTCAACATCGAAAAGGATGCACTGGCTTCGCAGCATGCCTTCGGAAACTGGCCGACACCGGTTTACTTCACCGGATGGGAAATCGGTGCCAAGCTCTTCTCAGGTATTCCACTGATTTCATCCACGATAAAAAAATCTCCGGTGAAAGATGTTTTTGAGATCAGTATTCCAAAATCAAAAGAGGACAGCAACGGACGAAAAAGCTGGGACCAGACGGCCGTTCTCATGGCCGTACGTGGTGTAGATCAATATTACACATTGATTCCCGGCAGAATAGTGTGCGAACCTGACGGAAGAAATTCCTGGAACCCGAAAGGTCGTGGCCAGTACTATGCAGTTGAGAAAACGCCTGCAACAGAAGTCGAAAAAATCATCAATGACCTGATGATGCACACACCGAAATCCACGCGCTAGAAAGCGATTGTCTGAATTGTTTTGCTAAGGGGAAATTGTATCTTTAGCAAATGTGCACTCGTGCTTGTGAGTGCACAGATCATTAACCACTCATCATAATTTTCGACCGAAAACCTAAACCTATGAAGAAGACTACAGTAGCAGTAGTTCTCGCTCTGATCTGTTTAGCCTGGAATGTTCACGCGCAGGAAACATTTCCGGTTAACGATGTAAAAGACACGAGGGCGGGCGCACATGCATTTACCAACGCGACCATCGTTGTGGATCACCAGACTACGATTCAAAACGCAACTTTGCTGGTAAAATCCGGTAAGATTGAACAGGTGGGAGCAAACATCAAAGTCCCCGCAGGATATTCCGAGATCGATTTGAAAGGCAAATACATTTACCCTTCGCTCATCGATATGTATACCAACTATGGGTTGCCGGCAGCCGAAACTTCGCGCGGAGGAAACCCATTCGGAGGTGCCGAGCAAATTGAACCGAAAACCAAAGGAGCGTACAACGCCAACGATGCGATCCGCTCGCATTACCAGGCATCAGGTGAATTTAATTTAAACCCAAAGGCGGCTGAAGAATTTCGGAACGCAGGTTTTGGTTCGGTGCTCACCTTCAGAGCAGATGGTATCGCGCGGGGGACATCTGCCTTTGTTACACTCGCAGAGAGCCGCGACAATAAATCACTGCTGAAGTCACAGGCCGCAGCCCACTATTCGTTTAACCGTGGAACATCCACCCAGAACTACCCACGCTCGATGATGGGTTATATTGCGTTGTTACGGCAGACTTACCTGGATGCAGAGTGGTACGGAGCCCAGAATCCTCGACCATTCTCCGATCAATCCCTCGAAGCATGGATCCAAACGCAAAAGCTTCCTCAAATCTTCGAAGCCAATGAGTGGCACAACGTGCTCCGTGCCGACAAAGTTGGAGATGAGTTTGGGGTTCAGTATATCATCAAAGGTGGTGGTGATGAGTACAAACGAATTGATGATATCAAAGCTACAAATGCCGCTTTGATTGTTCCTGTAAATTTCCCAGAGGCATATGATGTAGAAGATCCCCTTGACGCCATAAACGTTTCCTTAGCCGATATGAAGCACTGGGAACTTGCGCCAAGCAATCTTGCAAAACTTGAAAAGAGTGGAATTGTTTTTGCGATCACGGCAAGTGGCTTGAAGAGCCCGAACGATTTCCTGGCAAGCATTCGCAAAGCCATCGGTGCCGGCTTGAGTGAAGCCGCGGCCCTCCAGGCGCTTACATCAACTCCTGCAAAGCTCCTTAAGGTGGAAGACCAGGTGGGAACATTGAAGAGAGGCCTGCTGGCGAACTTCATCATCACGTCAGGCAAACTTTTCGATGAGAAAACGATTCTTCATCAAAACTGGGTTCAAGGACAGCAATTTGTGATCAAAGCGCTGGACATACAGGATGCAAATGCTACCTACAACCTGACAGTTAACGGCCAATCTGGCAAACTAGAGATCACGGGAGATTCAGGGAGCCCAAAAGGCAAGATCACGTTTGATACTACCAGCGTAGACCCATCGATCCGGTTTGCGAATGACATGATTACGGTGAGCTACCAGCCAGTAAAGGCAAAGCCAGATAGAATTCGCCTTTCGGGATGGAAGGATTTAAACGGCTACAAAGGAAAAGGTCAACTAACCGATGGCGCCTGGATCACATGGAGCGCAACCCGATCAGGTGAAGCTCCTAAAAAGGAAGAAAAAGCAGCGAGCAGCCCGACCGTTGACCTGGGAAAAGTGTTGTATCCATTTGTTGCGCATGGCTTTACTGCCTTGCCAGCACAACAAACAATACTGATCAAGAACGCCACCGTCTGGACAAACGAGGCTGAGGGCGTACTTCAGAATACTGATGTGCTGTTGAAAGATGGAAAGATCCAGAGGATTGGGAAAGACTTATCGGATGCTTCGGCAAAAGTGATTGACGGCACTGGCAAGCACCTCACACCGGGAATTATCGATGAGCACTCTCACATTGGAGCTGCCTCGATCAACGATGTGGCTTCAAATTCCGGCATGGTGCGGATCGGAGACAACATCGACACTGAAGACATAAACCTTTACCGTGCGCTTGCAGGCGGGGTGGTAGCGGTGCAAATTCTCCACGGTTCTGCAAATCCTATTGGGGGCCAGTCAGCATTGATCAAACTTCGCTGGGGCGAGTCACCTGAAAAAATGAAGATCGCTGGTGCTGATCAGTTCATCAAGTTTGCACTTGGCGAAAATGTGAAGCGCACAAGCAATGCTAACTCCATTCGTTATCCGCAAACACGCATGGGCGTTGAACAAGTGTATGTGGATGCATTCACCAACGCACGTGAATACGAGAAGAAATGGGCATCCTACAATAGTCTGTCTGCCGATCAGAAAAAACTGGCCGTAAAACCAAGACGCGATCTTGCGCAGGAAACAATGCTCGAGATCCTGAACAAGAAAAGGTTCATCACGTGCCACTCGTATGTGCAATCGGAGATCAACATGCTCATGAATGTTGCGGAGCAGTTCAATTTCCGGATCAACACGTTTACGCACATTCTTGAGGGATACAAAGTTGCCGATAAGATGAAAGCACACGGAGTAGCGGCCTCTACATTCTCCGACTGGTGGAACTACAAGTGGGAAGTCCGTTACGCTATTCCATATAACGCAGCAATTCTTCACAAAGAAGGTGTGGTTACATCCATCAACTCTGACGATGCGGAGATGGGTCGGAGGCTGAACCAGGAAGCAGCAAAGTCGATCAAGTACGGAGGCTTGTCAGAAGAAGATGCGTTGAAACTGGTGACCCTTAATCCTGCAAAAATGCTTCACCTCGACAACCAGATGGGAAGCCTCAAGGTAGGTAAATCGGCTGACGTGGTTCTATGGACGGCCAATCCACTGTCTGTATATGCGAAGGCTGACAAGACTATCATCGATGGAAAAATCTACTTCGATATGGAAACCGACAAGCTAATGAATAAAGAGATCGAGTCAGAGCGGATGCGCATTATCCAGAAAATGAAGAATGCCAAGAAGGGCGGGGGAGCTACTCAGCGTCCTGCATCTTCCATGCGCCATCAGTTCCATTGTGACGATGTGCTCTTCAGCGAATCGTTGTTCGAATCAGATCACTAAGCATTAACAAGACAAAATTATGAGATATTCACTCAGTTATATAAGTGTTTTACTTGTGCTTGCATCGTCAGCGCTGATTGCACAAGTGCCAGTGCCGGTAAAACCACAATCAAAACCCATTGCGCTTACGGGAGCTACAGCTCACCTGGGTAACGGAAAAGTTATTTCAAATGCTGTGGTTGGATTTGATAAAGGAAAGCTTACGATCCTGGCAGAGGCGTCAGCAAATCCGAACCTGGCTGGCTATGAGCAAATCAATGTAAATGGAAAACATGTCTATCCAGGATTTATCCTGCCGGATTCACCACTTGGTCTTGTAGAAGTTAGTTCAGTTCGCGCCATGAATGACGTTAGTGAGCGTGGGGAATTAAATCCAAACGTTCGTGCCCAGGTGGCGTACAACACAGACTCGGAAATGATCACCACAATGCGATTGAGCGGAATTCTTCTTGCGCAGGCTACACCAGTAGGAGGAAGGATCTCCGGCACCTCTTCGTTCATGGAACTTGAAGGGTGGGACTGGGAAGATGCAACTCATACTGCGGACATCGCGGTCCATCTGTCATGGCCCTCGATGATGAACCAGCAGTTTGACTTCGCTACTTTTTCATCTATTGATGTTCCAAATAAGGAGTATGACAAAGAAGTTGGTGCCCTCCATCAGTTTTTTACCGATGCCGTTGCCTACGGAAAATTAGGCACGAAAGACACAAACCTGAAGCTTGAGGCCATGCAGGGACTTTTCGATGGAAAAAAAGCACTAATGATTTACACTGGCAAACCGAAGGAGATCATCAGCTCCATCAACTTCGCCAGGAAATTCGGTGTAAAACGCATAGTGCTCGTGGGCGGTGGCGGAGCCCTTTATGTTGCTGAATTTTTGAAAGAGAACTCGGTGCCTGTGATTCTTCAGCAAACGCACAGCCTCCCAGAACGTACCGATGATGACATTGACATGCCGTACAAGCTTCCGCACCTCTTGGCTCAGGCCGGGCTCACGGTGTCGCTATCGCATGAAGGAATGCCAGCGCGCGCCAGGAACCTCGCATACTATGCCGGCACAGCAGCTGCTTATGGTATGGAAAAAGAAGAAGCGCTTAAAATGATCTGTTCAAACACAGCAAAAGCTCTTGGCGTTGATAGCCGGGTTGGAACCCTTGAAGTCGGGAAGGACGCAACCCTTTTCGTGTCGGAAGGCGATGTGATGGATATGAAAACCTGTATCGTCACACACGCCTTTGTTAGCGGTAAGCTTGTCAACCTCCCTACCAAGCAGGAAGAGTTGTATGAGCGCTATTCTAAAAAGTACGGACATAAGTAGAAAAAACTTGACCGCAATTGTTTAATGAACTGAGTGTTACGTTCCTAATTCAACCGGCTCCTTTCAACATCCAAAGGTCCTTCGGTAAAGCTTCGCAATTGCGGAGCTTTACCATTTATAAAGGGGCCGCATCTTATTCAGGATCAGCGCAAAATTCCACGAAGTGCGGGTGCGAGCTTTAGGTTCAACAGGCTTTCGGTAATGCTTCGCTAATAGTCATTTTAACCATCTGAAAACGTGTGTCTAAAAAATTTTTGATAGGGTTCATTGTGATTTTACAATTTCTTTACGCTAACTTCAGAAAACGATTTCAGAATTCTGCAGTCGTGTTTATTGTAGAACGATGCCTTCAACGAGCCCATTCCAAACAAGCGAAGCAAAACTCCTGCAGGGGTTAGCCCATGGTGACGTGCATGCGTTCGAGGAAATTTTTAAGGCATACTGGAAGCCCTTGTTCACAACGGCATTCAGCAAATTACAGGACCGTGCAGAGGCGGAAGAGATCGTCCAGAACATTTTCTCAGCACTCTGGGAGCAGCGTGAAAAAGTTGAAATCGAAAACCTTTCCGCTTACCTGCACCGTGCCGTTAAGAACCGGATCCTGAATTCCATTCGTGCGAAAGTGACGGAGCAAAGGTACTGGGACTATTACCGCAACTTCATACCAAGCGTGCAGAACAGTACCGAAAACACCGTTGTATTCGATGATCTGCAGGAAGGCCTTCAGGCTGCTGTTAATCATCTGCCGGAAAAATCAAGGCGTGTTTTTCAGCTGAGCCGATTTGAAGGACGCACCAACCACGAGATTGCGAAGCTTTTAAAAATATCTGAAAAATCGATCGAATACCATCTCACAAAATCGCTTCGTGAGCTCAGAATTTACATGAAGGACTACATCACAATCCTGATCATTTGCGCCTTTTTCTAGGCCTTCCCAAAAAAAAATCGAAAAAAATTTACAATCCGTTTAGGGATCACCGGGTACTTGCGTGTCATTAACATTATGAGTCCCGCTGAATTTAAAAAATTGCTCGACCGTTATTTCCATGGGGAATGCACTCCCGAAGAAGTTGCATTCATTGAAAAGTGGTACGAGAATATTGCCTCTGGAAAATCGATTTCATCATCCGATCTTGAAGAATCCGGAAGCAGAATTTGGGCAGCGGTAAAGCCTTCGCGAAAGCTCTTCTGGCATTCTCCGTTTTTGAAAGTTGCAGCTGCAGTAACGCTGGTGGCGGTCGTAACGGCTGCGTTGACACTCAATGCTTTAAAGTCGGAAACACAAGCTCCCCTGGCCCAGGTTACTGTGAAACAATATAACCGCCAGCTTATTGAGGCAGAAAACACAACTGGGCAAGTGCAGAATGTTTCACTGTCGGATGGAAGTATCGTTTCGCTTGAACCAAACTCCTCCATTCGATATCCAAGAACTTTCGCTTCCAACGAGCGCATCGTGGAGCTTTCAGGCGCAGCCTTTTTCAATGTAAAACGGGATCCATCAAAACCCTTCCTCGTTTATTCAGGAGAGATCGTAACGAAAGTACTCGGCACAAGCTTCCGCATCACAGCATTTGACGAGGCCGAAGAAATTGTTGTGGCCGTACGAACTGGAAAGGTCTCGGTATATCCTAAGCCGGCCCCAGAAACGTCCTCCGAAATTAAGGACGTGATTCTGACCCCCAACCAGCAATTGGTTTACAAACGTAACGCAGAGGTGTTGGTAAAAGAGGTTGTGCCTTCACCAGCAATCGTTTCTGTCGATTCGAGTTCATACTTCAAGATGCAATTTGACGGAATGCCCGTAACGGAAATCTTTGATGTGCTGCAGAAGAATTACGGTATTGAAATTCGGTACGACCAGGAAATTCTGGCGGCCTGCGTGCTCACAACGACTATGAAAGAAGAAGGTTTTTACGAACGAATAGAAGTGATTTGTAAGGCTATCAATGCGGAGTACACGAACACTGACGGTGCCGTGGTGATTACCAGCAAAGGATGCCAATAACGATACCCAATCAACTTAACCCAAAAAATCGCCTATGAGATAATACCAATACAGCAAATCCGAATAAACGAAAAAGGCTAATGATGCTGGAAACACCATTAGCCGTCATGCAGGGGCGCTGGAAACGCTTTCCTGCACCGAGTTTTTGTCGTCCAATGTCAAACAAAAACATTCTCAATTTATGAAGATTAACCCTAAACCTAATAGCAAATTTTTGCTATTTCTTATGAAAATTACGCTGCTTAACGTGTTGCTGATATCCCTGACGTTCGTGCTTGCGCATGCAGTGGATACAAACGGTCAGGGAGTGTTAGAAAGAAAGGTGAGTCTCAAATTTGCCAACATTAAGGTGAAAGAAGTCCTTCAGCAGTTAGAAGGCAAAGCCGAGGTAAATTTTACTTACCGTCCCGAAGTTTTAAAAGACCTGAAGCGCATCAGCCTCGATGCTACAGGTGCCCGTCTTGGCGATGTACTCAGCCAGATCTTCGCAAACAAAGTATCTTTTGAAGTGGTCGGAAAGCAGATCGTGCTGCATTCCATCGAAACGGAAGATGAGCTTGAAGTTGTGCCATCCGGCAAAGCGCCAATAACGGTTTCCGGAAAAGTGATGGATGAAGCAGGCCTTGGCTTACCGGGCGTAAACGTTGTTGAAAAAGGAACGACCAACGGTGTCACCACGGATGTTGATGGAAAGTTCTCTCTTTCCGTTGACGAAAATGCCACTTTGATCTTCTCGTTCATCGGCTACGTTACGCAGGAAGTGGCTGTTAAAGGTCGTGCCAGTTTCGATGTTCAGCTCATCTCTGACGTTACTTCTCTTGAAGAAGTGGTCGTGGTTGGTTATGGCGAACAGAAGAAAGTGACTGTAACTGGATCGGTGGTTGCGGTTCAGGGAACTGAACTGCAAAAGTCGCCAGCTGTGGACCTATCGAACTCACTCGCAGGTCGTCTTCCGGGTGTGTTGGCAATTCAGCAAAGCGGAGAACCGGGCTATGACGGATCAACCATTCGAATTCGCGGTATCAACACGCTTGGTAATAGCAGCGCATTGATCGTAATCGATGGTATTCCCGATCGGGATGGAGGTTTCGGAAGACTCAGCCCGCAGGACATTGAATCAATGTCGGTATTGAAAGACGCTTCGGCTGCGATCTATGGAGCTCGTGCTGCCAATGGTGTGATTCTCATCACAACAAAACGCGGTAAGACGGGAGAACCAAAGATCTCGTATGATTTCAACCAGGGCTGGGCTCAGCCAACGCGAATTCCTGACATGGCGAGCGCCTCTGAATATGCCGCCATCATGAACCAGTTCCCGGTGTATACACTTCCTGCCAGTGAGTGGACTGCCGCGTGGGCTGGAATCCAGGCAAACGGAACCTACACATCTGCAGGAGGACAAACAATCAACGCAGTGTTCAGCCCTTCAGACGTTCAGAAATACAGGGACGGCTCCAACCCCTGGACGCATCCGGATGAAGATTGGTTTGCTACTGCTTTCAAGTCGTGGACACCACAATCGAGACACAGCCTGCAACTCTCCGGTGGAACGGAGAAAATGAGGTATCTCGCTTCGTTGGGTTATGTTTTTCAGGATGCATACTATCGCAACTCTGCGACAAACTTCAAGCAATACAATTTTCGCATCAACCTTGATGCGAACATCAATAAATATGTGAGCACGAGCCTTGGCATTATGGCGCGGGAAGAAGTAAGAAACTTTCCGACCGTAGGCGCTGGCTCAATCTTCCGTATGCTGATGCGCGGCAGACCTACCGAACCTGAAGTCTGGCCTAACGGACTACCAGGACCGGACATCGAGAATGGTGAAAATCCTATTGTGATCACAACGAACGCGACCGGATATCACAAGAATCCGACCGACTACCTGCAAACAAACGGAACGCTGACGATAACCAATCCCTGGATTGAAGGACTAAAGCTCACGCTCATGGGGGCTGTCGACAAAACGATCAACAGAACCAAGCGCTGGGAGACACCGTGGTACTTGTACACCTGGGATAGAACCAGCTTCGAAGCTGACGGAACTACCCCGGTCCTCACGCGGTCACTCCGTTCAACATTCTCCGATCCGCGCCTGACGCAATCTGAGTCGAATGTGCTGAACACCAACCTCACGGGTATGCTGAGCTTCGACAAAACGATCAACAATACGCACACCATCAACATCATGGCCGGTATCACACGGGAAACATTTGAAGGTGACTACTTCCTTGCGTACAGAAGAAACTTTATTTCGCCTGCTATTGACCAGCTCTTTGCAGGAGGTAGCCTCCAGCAGAATACAGATGGTAGCGGATACAACCGCGCTCGCCTTGGAAACTATGGACGTTTCGCATACAACTTCAAAGAGAAGTACCTTCTTGAATTCATCTGGCGCTATGACGGATCGTACATCTTCCCTGAGAGTGGACGGTTTGGTTTCTTCCCCGGAATTCTTGCCGGATATAATATTTCGAACGAAGATTTCTGGAAGAACAGCGTAGGCAGTGCAGTGGAGTATCTGAAAATACGCGCATCATACGGTCAGATGGGTAACGACCAGGTATTCTATGGAGGAGCGCTCCAGGAATATGCGTTTCTGAGCACGTATGGCTTCGGGCAATATCCGATTGGCGGACAAGTAGTGACCACCGTGAACGAAACGCGGGTTGCCAACCCAAACTTTACCTGGGAAACCGCCAACAACTTTAACATCGGCCTCGATGCAACAACGCTCAGAAGCAAAGTGGACATCACGTTCGACTACTTCATCAACAAGCGTGAAGACATCCTCATTCAGAAAACTGGTTCTACACCGGGGTCATCTGGTATCAGCAACCTGCTTCCTCCGGTAAATGCAGGAAAGGTTGAGAACCGTGGCTATGAGTTCAAGGTAGGTTATAACACCGAAGTGAGTGGCGTGCAAATTAACGTTGGATTCAACGGTGGCTATGCCCGCAACAAAGTGGTGTTTATGGATGAGATTCCAGGCGCTCCATCGTACCAGTTGCAGGAAGGCAAACCTTATGGCGCTTATCTCGCTTATGAGTATGATGGAATTTTCAGGTCACAGGAAGACATCGCAAGCAACACGATCGACTACTCGGCTGTAACATCGAACCTGCGTCCTGGCGATATGAAATTCAAAGACGTAAACAGCGATGGAAAGATCACAGCTGACGACCAGGTCCGTCTTGACAAGACGATCACACCAACGTTCAATTACGGCTTCACAATCAACGCATCGTACCGCAATTTTGACCTGGCAATCCTCTTCCAAGGTGCATCTGGTGGTTTGCTACGCTTCGGAACAGAATCTGGCGATATCGGAAACTATCTCAAGTACAGCTTCGACAATCGCTGGAGTGTTGACAATCCAAGTGGCACCCATCCACGCCTGGCAACACGCGGAGATACATACTATACTGGTGGAAATTTTGGCAATAACACCTACAACCTCTTCAATACGAACTACCTGCGCCTGAAGAACGTTGAGATCGGCTATAATGTGCCTTCTGGTGTTACCGACCGAATTTCGATCAGCGGCCTTCGCCTCTATGTAAACGCACTGAACCTTATCACATGGGATAAGTTCGAGATCTGGGATCCGGAATCCGTTAGTGGTAGCGGCCAATACTATCCACAGGCACGTGTGATCAACACGGGTATTCGTTTAACATTTTAATCAGGAACAAGTATGAGAAAGATAAGATTAATCTTAACACTGTCTTTGGTTTCCTTCCTGGTGCCAATGTCGTGCAATGACGATTTTTTGAATACGAAACCTTTAGATAAGATTTCAAGCGATGCGACATGGGCGGATGAAGCCCTTTCGCAGGCATTCATATTCAACATTTATTCATTCCTCGGTTACGGTGGATTCGAAGAGCAGATGCTGGCGTCCATTACGGACGAAGCTATGTTTACGCACGCGGGACGGAATATCAACACGATTACCGAAGCCGCTGAAAGCCCATCAAACGTTGGATGGATGAGCGGAACGTACGAATGGAACAATATGTATCTCGCTATTCGTGAAGCGAACATCGCCATCAAGGAACTTCCGGAGGCTACATTCACAAATGAAAGCAAGAAAGAACAGCTTCTTGGCGAAGCGCTTTTCATGCGTGCTTACTACTACCATCAGCTCCTGCGTTTTTACGGAGGAGTTCCGATTATTGACAAGCCTTACGGACTGAACGAAGACTACAGTATTGCCCGTTCAAGCTTTGGCGATGTAGTCAACTTCATTGTTGCAGACCTCGATCAGGCGGCAACCTTGCTGGAGGGAAAGGAACTCGAACGCGGACGCGCCAACAAGATTGCTGCGCTTGCCCTGAAAGCACGTGTGTTGCTCTATGCGGCCAGCGACCTTCACGATATGGCGGTAGCGTCTGGAAAGTCGACAGTGTTGAACGCCTACTCAAATAAGGAGCTCATCGGCTACACCAGCGGAAGTCAGACCACGCGCTGGCAAGCAGCTAAAGATGCGGCAAAAGCTGTACTTGATGCAACTTCTGGGTATAAGATGAACTACTCAGCGCCTGCGCCCTTCGAAGAAGCAAAAGCAAACTACATTTCACTTTCGATGGGTGGCGGCAGCAAAGTTGCCGATGCTGGCGCGGCCGCAGACTTGCTGTTCGAACGTACCCATACTCCGTTGTACACGGTAGAAAACAACTGGCCTTTGGGCGGAATTCACTTTGGTATCAACAATGGTCCGAACGGCTACCACAACTGGGCAGGCAACACACCGATCCAACAGCTTGTGGATGACTACGAGATGATGGACGGCTCACGCTTCGACTGGAACAATCCAGCCCACAAAGCTGACCCCTACGCAAACCGTGATCCACGCTTGTACGG
>DASWTP010000086.1:0-3871 GCA_036402075.1 Chryseosolibacter sp.
GAAGCAGCGCATCGTTTAATTTTGAAGTAGGGATCTTCTTGGTCTTATTCTCGTACACTTCAACCGCCTTTTCCATCACCTGAAAGATTCGCTGTTTGTTTATAACGGAAGTAAAAATGATAGGCAGGTAATCAATAGGCGCAAGGCCTTCCATGATTTCCTTCTTGATCTTATCTGCAGTTTTCGAATCTTTTTCGATCAGATCCCATTTGTTGACCATGATAACAACTCCCTTGCCCTGCCGGGTCGCGAGGCTAATCAGGTTAACATCCTGAGATTCCATGCCTCGTTCAGCATCGATCACGATAATACAAACATCGCTTTCCTCCAGCGTTCTCAGTGACCGGAGCACCGAATAGAATTCAATATCCTCTTTGACCTTGCTCTTCTTTCGAACTCCTGCCGTATCTACCAGTATGAAATTCTTCCCGTACATTTTGTAATAGGAGTGAATGGCATCACGAGTAGTGCCGGCTTCATCGGTCACAATACTTCGTTCAGTGCCTAACAAAGCATTAAGCAGAGACGACTTCCCAACATTTGGCCGACCAAGAATAGCAATCTTGGGAATGCCAGCATCAGGATCTTCCACACCTTCTGTCTCGAATGTTTGCACAAGGGCATCAAGAAGTTCTCCGGTACCACTTCCGTTTTCAGCAGAGATTGGAAACACTTCAGCATCCAGCGCGAGTTCGTAGAATTCGTTGGCCTGCATGGCTTTCTCCGTTGTGTCCGCTTTGTTTGCAGCGATGAAAACAGGCTTCTTTGATGTACGGATAATGTTCGCGAATTCTTTATCGAAGCCTGTCATTCCATCCTTGCAATCCACCATGAAGATGATGGCTGAGGCTTCATCAACTGCTAACTGTACTTGTCTTCGTATCTGCGATTCAAACTTATCTTCTGACCCAACTACATATCCACCGGTATCGATCACAGTAAAATACTTCCCTACCCATTCGGCATAGCCGTAATGACGATCACGCGTCACGCCCGGCATGTTGTCCATGATGGCCTGACGCTTTTCAATCAGTCGATTGAAGAACGTTGACTTACCCACATTGGGTCTTCCTACTATTGCTACAATGTTAGCCATTCGAAGTGTCGAGTTTGTTATTCGTTCAGGTATCCGAATTGACGTAATTTATTTTTCTCCTTACGCCAGTTGTCAGCCACCTTCACATGTGTTTCCAAAAATACTTTCTTACCGAAGAAAGACTCCATGTCCTTGCGTGCTTCGGTTCCAACTTTTTTCAATGAACTGCCTCCTTTGCCAATGATAATTCCCTTTTGCGTATCGCGCTCCACATAAATTTCTGCGCTGATGCGGATAATATCGGGCTGATCTTTAAAAGAGTTGATCACTACTTCGGCACTATAAGGGATTTCTTCGGAGTAGTTCAGAAAAATTTTTTCACGGATGATTTCCGATGCAAAGAATCTTTCAGTCCGATCCGTGAACTCATCTTGCGGAAAGAAGGGCGGATGAACTGGCAGGATGGCTTTGATTCGGTCGAGGATCTTATCAACATTCGCGCCTGACTTGGCAGAGACCGGAAGGATTTCCTTCACATTTGGCAACTGTTCCTTCCAATAGGCAACCTTGTCATCAACCTGCGACCCCTTTCCCATGTCAATTTTATTGATAAGCAAAAGAATTGGCGTCTGGATTCGCAGGAAACGTTCGAACAGGTCTTGTTCGAATTTATCGTTTAGTTCGACCACCAGCAGGATGACATCCGCATCTTCGAGAGACACCTTCACAAACGACATCATCGCCTGGTGAAGCGAATACTTTGGTTCGAGGATCCCTGGCGTGTCAGAGTAGACGACCTGATAATCGTCCCCGTTGAGGATGCCCATGATCCGATGCCGGGTGGTTTGAGCTTTCGAAGTGATGATAGAAACATTCTCGCCAACGAGCCTATTCATAAGCGAAGATTTGCCCACGTTGGGTTTGCCAACGATGCTTACAAAGCCCGCTTTAAATTCTTTTTGCTCCATGAACGTCTTCATTCAGCGTCAATTAAGTTACGCTGTTTTCATTATCGCAGTTAACTTTTTAGACTAACTGCTCCAAAAATAAAGAAGGCAACCGTTAAGTTGCCTCTTTTTAGTAGCGGGGACAAGACTCGAACTTGTGACCTTTGGGTTATGAGCCCAACGAGCTACCAACTGCTCCACCCCGCGATATACCTTTTGCTGAGCTTCTCCCAGCTTTTTCGAGCTACTCCGATTTTTTCGGAACTCCGCTTCGTTATATATTTTCAGATAACTGCTTTATCTTACAAAACTTAACTACAAATCGTAATCAAGAGTTTCACTTTCAAACCAAAAAACGCCCAGATTTCGAGTCGTTGGCTAAAAGGGAGGACAAAAGTAGAACCTTACGCGATAAAAAACAAGCGAGGTGCGAAATGCCTTCAATTAATTAAATCTTTCCTTGCACAAGGTCAGCGGCAATTGGGCTTATTCTTTTCTGATTGGATACCACTGGACGGTACCATTGGTCGTGATACCAAGGTGATAAATCCCTGGTACAAAGGCGCTGAGATCGATGGATTCGGCAGTATGGCTCGAGTACAGAGTTCTCCCGGTGATATCACGTAGCACGATTTTCGAATCTTCGCCAAAGCTTATGCCATCAAGAAACAACGTGTTCACTCCTGGATTTGGATAGGGGGCAGAATCGGCTGTTTGCAAAAACGAAATGACTTCCGAATACGACTCCCGGCCATCGAAGTCAGTTTGTTTCAACCTGTAATATGATCTTCCGGATAAAGGTCGCGTGTCGGTCCAGTGGTAAGACATTGCTGACATTGAAGTTCCCGCTCCTTCTACTTTCCCGATAGCAACGAAGCTGTTGTCGTGTAAACGTTCAATAGTGAAATAGTCGTTATTTGTTTCAGTTGCCGTTTCCCATTGTAGTTGCACGTGCATACCAGCTGGGGTCGCCTGAAAAAATAGCAGATCGATCGGCATAGCGTTATCCGGGACTATAGTACCGAAGGTTAAGAGATGCGATGCTGCGTCTGGTAGCGGTCCTGCCGCTGTCAGGTTGCCATCCGTCCCGTCTGCTGCCGGACCCACCTGCAGATTGCTTGCGCCCAGATTGTTCCATTGCGCCCCTGACCATCTCACGACTCTCACATCTCCTTCAAATCCGGATTTAATATAATCCGTTCGGCAAAAAGGAGAATTCCAGAATAAAGTCACTGCCGGGTTATCGGTTCCAGCTAGCCGGTCTAACGTCCAATATTCACAATCGCTTACTTTCACAATTTCGATATCGGCAACCGAACCGAGGTTGTGATTTACTGGGAAGTATCGGGCAAGAAATGATGCCCCTTCATCGGTTGGAGCGCTCATTCCAATGGGATGATAGGCACCACCAGTCCCGATTGGAAAAACAAAGGGAGCCTTGCCACGCTTGATAACTTTGCCATCAATGTAGCTAAGGTCATTAGCGTTTGTTACTGTCGCATTGGTATAGAATGTAATTGAATCAGCGGTGTTTAACTGAATGACGCCAAATTGCATATTTGCATTTCCAAAAACCGTTGCGGGAAAATTTAGGTTGAGACCGCTAGAGTTTTTCATGTGCAGATTGCCGAATTTGATTGCAAGAGCGCTTAGCGTGCCGCCATAAGTGATCGATTGGGCTGTGGTCCCATTGAACTCTGCCGTACCACCACCCCTGGCAAACTCCACCTTGATTTCGCTTACCTCCCCAACCTTGGTTGAAATATTAATATTGCCTTTGAATTGTGAAGTAGCGGCATCCGCCAGACGAAAGAATGATCCTAACGTAGGCGAGTCACCTTGGTCCGAATATAAGTTAACATCACCTTCAAAAACATCTCCCGCGACT
>DASWTP010000087.1:0-1730 GCA_036402075.1 Chryseosolibacter sp.
ATGCCTGGTGTCTCTGATAAAAAGCCAGCTCATCGCCAGGCCGACTCCGCTTAAAGCGATCCCAAGATAAAATGGATACGGTCGCAGTCCATATTGGGTGGCGGTCCATCCTGTGAGAAAAGCAATTGCCGCGAGCGCTAAATACCCGGCTGATTCATTCAATCCCATGGCGAAGCCTCGGTCTTTTTCACCCACCAGGTCGATCTTCATCACGACCGTGCTCGACCAGGTTAACCCCTGACTGACGCCAAGAAAAATATTCGCAGCGATGATCCAATTCCAATCCGCGGCATAGATCAGCAGAAAAGGAACGGGCAGTGCCACGATCCAGCCTGCCACTAATAGGTTCTTTCTACCAAAACGGTTTGCGAGGGCGCCCGTATAATAATTCGTGACAGCTTTTGCGATGCCAAACACAGCAATGAAAGACAGGATGGCTGTCTTGGCCGCAAGACCAAAGTCTGCTTCCGCAATTTGAGGAATGATGGTTCTCTCCAGCCCCACCATGCCACCCACAAAGGCGTTAACAATCACCAGGAGTGTAAACTGTCTCCAGTTTTGCCTGAGACCGAGTCTTATTGTTTCAGTTTTCATTGCGTTTCCAAAAAAAATCTCGCGTTTACTTCTGCGTCACAGTCAGACTGAACTCCAATGGAGGGCATTTAATTCACCGAAACCTGTATGGGAAGATCCTGTGCTCTCCAGTCCGGAAAACCTTCTGCTAATCGTTGTGCCTTGTAGCCCGCGCTTGTCAGTAAGGCAACAGCTTCATCGGCATACACGCAGAAAGGGCCGCGGCAATACGCAATGATCTCACTACGCTTGGGGAGTTCCTTCAGCCGCTCTGATAACTCCTCAAATGGAATAGAGACAGCGTTGGCGATGTGCCCCAGTTTATATTCATTTTCCGGGCGAACATCCAAAATAGTGATCTTACCGGACTCAATTTTCCGTAGCAGCTCATTGGTGCTGACCGAGTCGAGAGCAAACTTTGATTTTCGAAAATCCCTTACAAGCTTTTCAACTGACGCGATACGCTCTACACCTAAATCCCGTAACGCCTTCCATGCTTTGAAAACATTTTCATTTGCGAGGCGATAGTGAATGAAATTTCCCTGCCGGGTAACTTCCACTAGGTATGCAGCCTTCATCACCTGCAGGTGCTGAGAGGCATTCGCAACAGACAAGTTGGTCTGTGCGGCTATTTGCTCCACCGAATAGTCGCCCTGCGCGAGAAGTTCTATGATTTCAAGCCGGTGAGGATTTGCCAACGCCTTGCTGATTGTAGCAAGTTCTGTATACACCTTGTCCTTAAATTCTCGCTTGTTCATTTTGAACGATTACATTATGCAATTGGCGGGGCATGGCGCGCTCAGGAGTGAGTTGCACACATCTGACCCATTCCAAGAACCCAAAGGTCTGAATAATGATTCAATTATTCAATAGATTTATTGAATAGTTTTAGCAGATGCTGATTAGGCAGTCATTCGAGGCATCGTGTCGATTGCATTTTTAAACACACCCCCCGGAGCGAAGCGAAAGAAATAGCCAATCAAAAAAAGCACGAAGGGATCGTGCTTTTTGATTCTGAATGAAGTATTGATCGTTTTTACTTGAGTTTGAATTCTATGGGCAACGTCAAAAACGAACTTACAGGCTTACCATCCTTCAGCGCGGGTTTGAACTTTCCTAACTGATTAACAACCCGAACGCACTCGGCATTGAGCGCA
>DASWTP010000088.1:0-46847 GCA_036402075.1 Chryseosolibacter sp.
GAAAGGGAGTGCAAATTTAATTCTCCGGTCATAATTTCCAAACCGGGGCTATCAGAATTCAAACATTTATGGGGCTTTTTTGGTCACGCCCGGTCGGTAAAGTGCCGAATTTGCTTCTCCTGGCTGAATTTGTCCTGATTATAACCTTGGGAACCGCCTTTTGGAATGGAGAGCGATTTCCAATCGTTCCCCTTCAAAATCTTTCCGATGTATAAGATCTGACCAATGTGGTGTGGGTAGTGGGCAAGCTGGCGCTGCAAGGCCTCCATTACCGTTTGCCCTTCATTGCGAATGTAAATGATATGTTCCAGGTCCTCTGTTTTTAGGGAGTCGATCGCACCAAAGACAGCCTGCCAGCCCTTATTCCATGCCTCGAGCATTTCTGCTTTGCTCGCATATCCAACTTCAAATTCCGCGTCCCTGTTGCGCCATGCTTTTTCTCCATCTGTCGTCAGAAAATCAGTGAACCTGGAAAGCATATTACCCGATAAATGGTGAACAATGAGTGCAATGCTATTGCTTTGGTCGTTAGGCTTCCAGTTAATCTGTGTATCATCAAGCTGGTCGAAGGTTTTTTCTCCCAGACCTTTGTAATACAGGAAGAGTTTGCGCGTACTGGTTAGGAAATTTGACATTACTGAGATCGTTAGAAAATAAAAAAGCCGTCCCTGTTAAAGACGGCTTTTAAACTATTTTGTTGCATTACGCTGCTTGCTCTTCCAGCATTTCAGGTTTCGCCTGCTTTTTCGCGTCAAGTTCTTTTCTCAGTTGCTGTGCGTGTTGCTTGTTCTTCGAATACTTGATATGGTCAGGAACACCTTTCAAGTCCCAGATAAGGCCTACCGCTTGCAAGGCTCGCAAACCATAATAGGTAAAGTCAACTTCCCACCAGAAAAAGCCCTGGCGCGCAGAGGTTTCGTAATAGTGGTGGTTGTTATGCCAGCCTTCCCCGAGTGTGAGAAGCGCCAACCAAACGCTGTTCTTGGATTCTTCACCCGTTTCGTAACGTTGCTTACCAAACTTGTGCATAATCGAGTTGATTGAGAATGTTCCGTGATACAAGATCACCGTGCTCAGGAAAAATCCGATAAAAAGGGTTGACAAACCGTGATGGGTAAAAAACATGGTGATGCTTCCACCATTGACGATTGCACCTAATGCTGTGACGGCAATGGCAAGGATGGTTGGTGGCACGAGATAGTGTTTGTTCAGCCACATCAACTCAGGATATTTTGCGTAGTCGCCAATGGTCTTATAGTCGGTTTCCTTGAAGTCTGGACCTACGATCCAGCCGATGTGAGAGTACCAGAAGCCGTAAATTTTCATTGAGTGGGGATCAGCTGGTGTATCACTGTGACGGTGGTGATGACGGTGATGAGCAGCCCACCAGAGCACACCCTTTTGTGCTGTCGTCTCAGACATGAATGCGATGACGAACTGAAACCAGCGTGACGTCTTGTACGACTTGTGGGCGAAATAGCGGTGGTAGCCACCGGTCACGCAGAACATACGAGTAACATAAAGAACCCCGCACACAATCCAGTCGAACAGGGTTGCGCCTGTGAAGATTGCAGCGAGTGGCAAAAGGTGAACGGCAGCAAATGCAATCTCCTGTGCGATGATTGGCTTGCTGCGCTTTTCCGGTGTTAAAATAGTCTGACTCATTTGTGTTCTAACAGCGGAAGTGATTGAATTAGTTCAGGAGAGGATCCGCTGAATTTCCGTCCTGATAAGAAGACAAAGGTCGTGCGTAATTGTGACAAAACATTGATGAATTCTATGAAATTTCTGACGTGGGCGTGTGAACGATTGTTAGCCGGCTGTAAACAAGGATTACACGTTGATCCAAGGATTTGGTAGACTGACTAACACGACATTGTGAGGCAGGATTCGGGAATTAGGCATTTGGAATTGGGCATTAGGAATGCAGCCTTAATGACAAAAAAAATTAGTCACCGCCACACTCACTAATTTCCAATGCCTAATTCCTAATGCCTTTCTTACTTCTTCTTCGAAGTGGAGATCAACTCATTGAGTTTAAGCAGTGCTTCCACTGGACTAATCGTATTGATGTCGATTTTTCCAAGCATCTCCATCACTTCCTGCACGCGTGGGTCTGCTTCGAACAAGCTCATCTGGGGGATCGCTTTTGGAGCATCCTGAATTTTTTTCTTCTCGTTTTTGTGCTTGTCTTTTTCGAGGAAGTGAAGAATTTCATTTGCGCGAAACACCACTTTGTTCGGCATGCCGGCAATTTGCGCTACATGAATACCGAAGCTGTGTTCGCTTCCACCTTCTTTCAGCTTGCGCATGAAGATGATCTTGTCGCCAACTTCTTTTACTGACACGTTAAAATTTCGGACACGTGTTAAGTCTTCAGCGAGCTGATTGAGCTCGTGGTAGTGCGTGGCGAACAGGGTCTTCGGCTTGCAGTCTTTGTGGCCGTGGTTATGCAAGTACTCCACAATCGCCCACGCAATGGACACACCATCATAAGTACTGGTTCCGCGACCGATCTCATCCATCAAAATCAAACTGCGATGGCTGAGATTGTTGAGAATGCTTGCAGTTTCCGTCATCTCAACCATAAATGTTGACTCACCACGCGAAAGATTGTCAGACGCACCAACACGGGTAAAGATCTTATCCACGATGCCGATGCTCGCATGTTCAGCCGGAACGAAACTTCCCATCTGCGCCAGCAAAACTATCAAGGCAGTCTGGCGAAGCAGCGCAGACTTACCAGCCATGTTCGGACCAGTGATGATCAGGATTTGCTGTTTCTCACTGTCCAGGTAAATATCATTTGGCACGTACGACTCTCCAACAGGGAGTTGTTTCTCAATCACCGGATGTCGGCCCGATTTGATATCAACAATCAGCGAATCGTTTATCTCAGGTTTGTTATAACGGTTTGCGCGGGCAACAAATGCAAATGAAAGCAAACAATCCAATTGCGCGATCACCCTTGCATTTTGCTGGATCTGCGGAATATACCCGGCAGCCGTGTGTACAAGGGCGTTGAAAATCCGTTGTTCGATCACAACAAGTTTTTCTTCTGCGTGAAGAATTTTTTCCTCGTAAACCTTTAATTCCTCTGTGATGAACCGCTCCGCATTCACGAGCGTCTGTTTCCGAATCCAGTCAGCAGGAACTTTGTCTTTGTTGGCGTTGCTTACCTCGAGGTAGTATCCGAAAACTTTGTTGTATGAAATTTTCAGCGATGAGATTCCGGTTCGTTCAACCTCACGTTTCTGTATTTGAAGCAGATAATCCTTTCCGGAAAATGCAATTTTTTGAAGTTCGTCCAGCTCGGCATCAATTCCTTCTTTGATGAGGCCTCCCTGGTTGCTCACGATGGAAACATCTTCACGCAATTCTTTTTCGATTTTTTCAAGAAGGAATTCGCATGGATGAAGCTGGTCCGCCATTTTCTGAAGTTCAGGCGAGGCATGTTCACGCAAAGCTTGGCGTGCCGGGCCGATGCAATTGAGCGACCGTTTCAGTTGAATCATTTCCCGTGGATTGATCCGGTTAACGGCCACTTTGGAAATCAATCGCTCAAGATCAGCAATGTGCTTCAGACAATCCTGAATTTTTTCGGCAAACGTAAAGTCAGAGTAAAATGAGTCGACAATTTTCAATCGCTCATCAATCGCCAGTTTCTCTTTGAGCGGGAGGATCATCCACTTTCGCAACTGTCTCGAACCCATTGGGGTGACGGTGCGATCAAGAATGTCGATCAGCGGAACACCGCCTTCGTGCTGCGAGTTTACAATTTCGAGGTTGCGGATCGTAAACTTATCCAGCCACACATAGCGGTCTTCATCGATGCGCGAGATTGACGAAATGTGCGAGGTATCTCTGTGTTCGGTATCTTCCAGGTAGTGGAGGATAGCTCCGGCAGCGATAATTGCTTCTCCATACTCATCAATTCCAAAACCTTTCAGCGAAGCGGTCTTGAATTGATTGATCAGTTTTTCATATCCATAGTCAAATCCATAAACCCATTCGTCAAGGGCGAAAATATTGTATTCGTCACCGAAGAGTTTTTCGAAACGCTCACGAGAGGCTTTGCTGAAGATTATTTCTGAAGGCGAAAATCCCTGGAGTAATTTTAAGACGTAGTTCTCATTGCCTTGAGCAGCATAAAATTCACCAGTGGACACATCAAGAAAAGAAATTCCCAAAACATCCTTCCCTGCGAAAATGGACGCGAGGAAATTATTTTGTTTCCGTTCAAGAACGTTGTCGTTGTATGAAAGCCCTGGGGTAACGAGCTCGGTTACGCCACGTTTGACAATCCCTTTTACAAACCTCGGGTCTTCCAGCTGATCGCAAATCGCCACGCGATGACCGGCTCGAACGAGTTTTGGCAAATACGTGTCGAGCGAGTGGTGCGGAAATCCTGCGAGTTCGGTTTCAGAGGTTGAACCAGCTCCGCGTTTCGTCAATACGATGTCGAGAACTTTGCTTGCCTTGACCGCGTCTTCTCCGAAAGTTTCGTAAAAATCGCCAACCCGAAAAAGTAAAAGCGCCCCCGGATACTTCGCCTTAATGGCGTTGTATTGTTTCATGAGCGGGGTTTCTGTAGTGGTTTTTGCTTCGGACATGAAGGGTAAAAATACCAAAAACATCCCTTTGGAATGCAAAAAACAAGGTCCAAAAAACAAAAAACGAACTTTAAGGAGTTGTCTCCCAGTCAAATAGTGCATTGATTGAATACTTCACTAAAAGGGAAATATCGAACACTCAACATCCAATGATGAGTATCGAAGTTGGAATTCGCTTACTTCATCATTCGGCATTGAGTGTTGAATGTTCGATATTCTTTAGAAAAACTACTCCTTGAGGCCAACAATCACCCACATCTTGTCTCCCTTCTCCTTGGTGCGATCGATGTATGGATCTTTTTGAAAAGAAATTTTGAACCCGGCTTTTTTCAGGTCTTCGATTGCATAGTTCATCCCAAGCTCATGCTTGTTCTCCTGCTCGGAGCGCTTCATATTTCTCCTGGACTCCGCAATCGGTTCACAGAGCAGCAAACGTCCGCCCGGTCTTAGCGCTTTCATAACGTGCTGCAGAATTTCATCGTGATCATCCATCTCGTGATAGGTGTCGAGAATGATGACGGCATCAAGTGAACTTGAAGGGAGCTTCGGATTGTCGTAGTCGCCTTTAAGAGGAACAATGGCTGGAATTTTTTCTGCCGATGCCTTTATTTTCCGGACCTTTGACTCATCTACATCCACTGCATACACTCTGCCGGCTGGGCCCACCGTGGCAGCAAGTTTGAATGTCATATAACCTTCGTGACAACCGATATCCGCCACCTGACTTCCTTGGCTGATTCTTAACAGCTTTATGAGTTCATTTGGCTTCTGCCACGCATCGCGCTCCTTCCAGGCGTGGGATGAATAGATATTTTTGTAGGGATCCTGGGCGGAAACAGTGCAGGAAATCAGGAAAAATGCAACGGCAAGGCGCATATTGATTAAACGAAACCAGGAACTGCAAGATTATTTTTTTGTCCTGTAATAATAGCCGTTCAAACGGTACTGATTGTAAAAAATCACTTCCCCATGAAGATTGAGCTTAAAAAATCAATTATTAAAGCCGCTGTGCTGGGCTTGTTTTTCGGTGCCGGCTTTACGATTGCTTACCTGGTGGTTTACAGTGCGCAATAAGTACTTGACGGATGTCTTCACCCGACAAAGAATTTACCAGGCTGATCGAGGAAAACCGGGGGATCATTTTTAAAGTCATTCGACTTTATGTGAACCACGAGGAGGACGAAAAAGATCTTTTCCAGGAAATCATTTTCCAGGCATGGCGGTCATATCCGCGATTTGAGGGAAGGTCGAAATTTTCAACCTGGCTGTACCGCATTGGACTCAATACCGTATTGACATTTAAACGAAGGCCGAATGTGATCGATCATCATCATGACATGAGCACGTTCAATATTGCGGAGAAAGGCCCATCATCGGAAAGTGAGGCGCTCTATTTCGCGATTCGTCACCTTAACGAGATCGACCGCATGATCATTTCCCTTCACCTCGATGGCTACGAAAACGAGGAAATTGCCGACATCGCAGGTTTAACAAAAAATCATACAGCCGTGAAGCTGCATCGTATAAAAGATCTTCTTATCAAAACACTTAAAGGGTTGTAACATGGATTTGAAAGAAGTGTGGAAAAATTTGGAAAGAGAGAAGCTCAACAAGCCGGTAGCCGGCACGATTGAGATTCCAAAACACTCGAAGCACCCGGTGTCGAAGCTGATTCAGACCTTTGCTGCAGGGCTTATCTTTTGCATTGCATTCGAATTGGTGTTTGTCTATTTATTTTTCGTGATGGACCAAACGATTGTAAAAGTGGGGATGGTGGTGATCATTTTCATATATACCTTTCTCTTTGCGATAAACTTCAAGGCCCTGAGCCGGTTGCGTCAGCTTTATCATTCCGATGAAAATGTAATGCGCGTGCTTCAGGACGTCCGTGAAATTGTGACTCGCACCATCAATTTCCAGCAAAAGATTTCGTGGGGATTCTTTCCGTTGTGTGTTGCTGCAGGATTTGTGCTTGGTATCTCGATTAAGAAAGATGCGGCAACATTGATCGTTCAACCCCTGTTCTATGGCACGCTGCTGGTAACCATGGCGATTGTGACACCAGCCTGCTATTTCCTCACCCGCTGGATGATTAAGTTATCGTACGGAAAATACCTCACGCAAATTGAAGACTTAATTCAGCAAGGCAAGGCGGAGTAGCGGAAGAAACTTTGATTATTTTCGCTTTATGAAAAAATTAAAGCTTGAGGAGCTTGGGAGGATCACAGTGGATGAATTTAAGACCTCAGAGAAACTTCCAATCTCCATTGTGCTGGATAACGTAAGAAGTCTCCACAACGTGGGCTCAGCATTTCGTACCACCGATGCCTTCCGGTTTGAAAAAATTTATTTGACGGGGATCACGGGCACTCCGCCCCACCGCGAGATCGAAAAAACCGCGCTGGGCGCAACGCAATCGGTTGACTGGGAACATGTGGAATCAACTTCGGAGATTATTATGAGGCTGAAAGATCAAGGTTACGTCATCATCATTATCGAGCAAACATCTTCCAGCGTTCAACTGCAGCAGTTTATCCCAGATCCCGGGAAAAAATATTGCCTCGTTTTCGGGAATGAAGTTCATGGCGTGAGTGAAGATGCGATCCAATTTGGCGACCTCGCCATCGAGATCCCGCAGTTCGGCACTAAACACTCCCTTAATATATCGGTTTGCCTGGGCATCGTGACCTGGGAATTTTTCAAAAAACTTCATGCCTAGATGCAACCTTTCGGGTTGACGGTGGTATCTATTACAGGAAAGCAATCATACATATACCCCGTCAGACAAAATCCGAAAAAAATCAGGAGCTTGTCTGGCGGGTCAACTTTTTCTAAACCAAATATCCAACCCATGAAAAATTCAATCTTTGCTGTGCTCATGCTACTGGTCGTTACTGTCGCTTTCGCGCAGGAAAAAACCAAAAATCAAACCTTCAAAAACATTAAAAACATTCGCTTGTCTACATCAAGCGGTGACATCACCATTAAGAAAAGCACGTCTGGTGAAACGAAAGTTAATGTTCGCTACACCTATGACGAAAAGGACTACCAGATTGTAATGGAAGAGGCTGATGGAAAACTGACCCTTGAAGAGAAATTTGAACGCGGTAGCTATTCGGGCAATTCATCCTGGACACTCGAAGTGCCAGATAATGTAACGATGAAGGTAAACACCGGCTCTGGCGACCTGGTTGTAGCTTCCGTGGCAGCAAATATCAAGGGAAATTCAGGCTCAGGAAACATCGAGCTCAGTTCCGTAAAAGGGCAGCTTGATTTTAACACCGGCTCTGGAGACTTTGAGATTGAAGACGCAGACGGAGAACTGGACCTCAATACCGGATCAGGAAATGTTTCACTTCGAAACAGCAAAGGGACCTACGATGTAAACGCAGGCTCAGGCGATATTCGTTTTGACAAAGTGAGTGGTGACTTCCAGGTAAACACTGGGAGCGGTGATATCAAAGCAAACAACGTAACAATCGCTGGCAACAGCAAATTCAATACAGGCTCAGGCAATGCAACAGTCTCACTTGCATCTGAGTTGAAATCGAGTATTTCCATAAACAGTGGCTCAGGTGACTCAAAACTTCAGTTCAACGGTGCGCCTATAAGCGGCACCGTTGTAATGACAGCAAATAAAAATGGGGGTGATATTATTGCACCTTTCAAATTTGATTCTGAAGAAACGCTTGACGAGGGTGGTAATCAGAAGCGCATTCGCAAAACCGCGAAGCTGGGGAACCAGGATATCACTATTAAAATTGGAACGGGTTCCGGAACTGCGGAAATCTCAAAATAAGAATTACGAATATGGAGTGACGAATGACGAATTCTTGAGCGATTCGTCATTCGTCATTCGTCATTTGTAATTCGTTATTAACTATAGACGAACTCACCAAACTCGCTCTTTACCGTGACTTGCTTTTGGCCTGCACGCTCTACGCGGCCGATGATTTTGGCATCTACACCAAAACGTTTCGAGATCTTAATCGCTTCGTTCGCTGACGGTTCATCGAGGTAAAGCTCCATGCGGTGACCCATGTTGAAAACTTTGTACATTTCTTTCCAATCCGTTCCGCTTTCTTCGTGAATGATCTTAAATAGTGGTGGAACGGAGAAGAGATTATCTTTTATCACGTGAACGTTGTCGACAAAATGCAGAACCTTCGTTTGCGCCCCTCCACTGCAGTGCACCATGCCGTGAATTTTCGAGCGCATTTTTTTCAGTACTTCCACAATAACAGGTGCATATGTGCGTGTTGGAGATAACACAAGTTTCCCGGCATCAACCCCGGTGCCCTCAATCGGGGTTGTTAATTTATATTTACCAGTGTATACCAGTTTTGCGGGCACATCTTTATCGTATGACTCGGGGTATTTAGTGGCGTATTCATTGTCGAAAACATCGTGACGTGCCGAAGTCAAGCCATTGCTTCCCATGCCACCATTGTATTCGCTTTCGTAATTCGCCTTTCCAGACGATGCCAGGCCTACAATCACATCGCCCGCCTGAATTTTACTATTGTCGATAACCTCACTCCGTTTCATCCGGCAAATTACCGTGCTGTCAACAACAATGGTTCTTACCAGGTCGCCTAGGTCTGCGGTCTCTCCACCGGTGCTCATGATGTTCAATCCATTATCGCGAAGCATGGCAAGCACATCTTCCGTTCCGTTAATAACGGCTGAAATGACTTCGCCTGGAATAAGATTCTTGTTCCTGCCAATGGTAGACGAGAGCAGAATATTGTCGGTAGCGCCTACGCACAGAAGATCATCGATGTTCATGATGATGGCATCCTGCGCAATCCCTCTCCAGACGGAGATGTCTCCCGTTTCTTTCCAGTACATGTAGGCCAGTGACGACTTTGTACCCGCACCATCGGCATGCATTACAATGCAATACTCATCATCGTTACTGAGGTAATCTGGAACGATCTTGCAAAACGCCTTCGGGAACAATCCCTTATCTAAATTCGAAATGGCCTGGTGAACGTCTTCTTTTGAAGCGGAAACTCCTCGTTGGTTATAGCGGTCGGACACAGTGGATGGATTAAGTCGCAAATATACTGTAGAAATACAAAACCGCAGAGTTCGCAAAGGAGGCGCCCTGTTCGCCAAGAATTTTAATCAAAACTTCGAGTTGGTTGCGCATTCTTTGCGGCCTTTGCGGTTTTTGGATTTGGCACTCGCTTTGCGTTACACCCGCTGAAAGGGATTTCAAACCCCTTAAACATATGAAAATGAAGAGTACAATTTTTTCACTGATGATAGGCTTATCTGTGATCAGTGTTGTGCAGCTGAACGCGCAGAGCAGGGGACGTGATCACGGTACTGGCAGCGATCGTTCCAACAGCCGTGAACGATCAGACCGAAATGACCGCGATCGACATGATCATGGAGGCCGCGATCGAAGAGATAATCACAACTGGAAGGATGATCGCCATCACGACCGTGGAAATCACTATGGACGAAACCATGATCGCCACCATCATAACCACCGTCCTGTTGTGGTCCGACACGTGCACGTTCATGACCGCTACTGCCATCGCAGACCGGTTGTAGTTCACCATCATTACACAAGGCCGAGATACGTTTACTACCGTGACTATGATGTATACTATGATTATTCGCGAAACGTATACTTTTCATACTCTGGCAGAAGCTGGACAATGAGTGCCGGAATTCCGATTGGTATGAGAAACGTAAATCTTCGCGCGGTGAAACGATATGAGGTTGACTATTACGATGACGACTTTGGCAGTTACCTCGACAACGGTCGCCCAGCTTACGGTAAAGAATGTGATTGGTAAGACTTTTACTCCCCATCAAAGCAGGTTCGTGTTCGGACCTGCTTTTTTTATGCTCAAAAAAAACACCCTTCACTTCAATTTCATTTTCCGAAACCTAAAAGTTTGCGTTCTTGCCATTCTTAAATGCCTGACATGAAACTCAGATCAATCGCTGCATTGCTGACGGTATTTTGCCTGGCCCAATGCGCAACCCAACCCAAACAAGAAGCACCTGTTATGAAAAACGATCCGCATTCATACGCCAAACCGACAGAAGCAAAAGTCACTCACCTAAGCTGGAAAGCTTCTGTTGATTTTGATACGAAAACGATCACGGGACTCGCTTCATGGTCGATAGAGGGGACGGGCAAACCCAAAACAATAGTGTTCGATACAAAAGATCTTACTGTGAAAAGCGTAAAGCTTGATGGAGGCGAGTCCACCAACTTCACCATTGGCAAGAAAGACGAAATTTTGGGCCAGGAACTGATCGTGGATATTAAGCCCGAGACAAAAACTGTATCGATTGAATATGATACCAGCCCAACGGCCGAGGCGCTTCAATGGCTGAGTGCGCAGCAGACTGCTGGCAAAAAATTTCCATTTCTTTTTACACAATCACAGGCAATTCTCGCGCGCAGCTGGGTGCCTTGCCAGGACTCGCCAGGCATCCACTTCACCTATGATGCTGAGGTGACTGTGCCGAAAGATTTGCTCGCGTTGATGAGTGCTTCAAATCCACAGAAGAAAAATGAGAATGGAATCTACCAGTTTGAGATGAAGCAGCCTATTTCATCATACCTGCTTGCACTTGCTGTGGGTGACGTGGCGTTCAAGCCCATCAGTCATCGCAGCGGTGTTTATGCAGAGCCGTCATTGGTCGATACGGCTGCGTGGGAGTTTGCGGATCTCGAAAAGATGATTGCCGGAGCGGAAGAATTATATGGGCCGTATGCATGGGAACGATATGACGTGATCGTGCTTCCTCCCAGTTTTCCATTCGGTGGAATGGAGAATCCGCGCCTGACATTTGCAACGCCAACCATTCTGGCGGGAGATCGGTCACTTACCTCGTTGATCGCTCACGAACTCGCCCACAGCTGGTCGGGTAACCTGGTGACCAACGCGACCTGGAATGACTTCTGGCTGAACGAAGGCTTTACAGTGTATTTTGAGACGAGAATTATGGAGAAACTTTACGGGAAGGATTACGCTGAAATGCTCGCATCGCTCAATCTGCAGGACCTCAAAGATGAAATTCAATCATTGAACGCAGCAAATCTTTCGGCCGACACCAAGCTGCTACTGAATCTCGAAGGAAGAAGCCCGGACGATGGGGTTACCGATATAGCTTACAACAAGGGGTACTATTTCCTTCGCTCAATTGAAGAGGCATATGGTCGCGATAAGTTTGATGCATTCCTTAAAAATTATTTCACCGAAAACGCCTTTAAGTCGATGGATACGGAAGGCTTTAAATCTTATATCACAAATTATTATCAAAAAAATTTCAACGTAACGCTGAGCGACACCACGTTCAACAAATGGATTATTACCGAGGGACTGCCAGCCGATCATCCGAAGCCTTCGTCTACAAAATTCAAGAAGGTAGACGAAGTCCTTGCATCGTGGAAGGCTGAGAGGCCGCTGGATAAAAGTTTGAGCAAGGAATGGAGCACGCATGAATGGCTTCATTTCCTGAAGAACCTTCCTGAGACACTGACGCAAGATGAAATGAAATCCGTGGACAAATTTGGTAATTTTTCGGAATCTGGTAACTCCGAGATTATCACAGCGTGGGGCGTAATTTCGATTCGAAACAACTACGCAAAGATGACACCGAAAATAGAGTCGTTTCTGGTCAGTACCGGAAGAAGGAAATTTTTGAGCCCACTGTATAATGAAATGCTAAAGACCGAAGAGGGACGTAAACGTGCAAAAGCGATCTACGACAAAGCGAGACCGAATTATCATTTTGTGGCTACCAATACGTTTGACAAGTTGATCAAATAGCCATGACGGTGGGCTATCAGAAATCGTCAGAGCACAAGGCTGTGATGGAGTTCCAGCACATAAAAAGTGTCACACGCGAAATGCCCTGTATTTCCCATTGGCCCTGAAATTTTTTTGAAACCATTTTTTTCGTAGAGTTTCATCGCGTCTTTCATGGTATTGAAAGTTTCTATGTAGCATTGCTTGAAGCCAAGGTGCCTCGCTTCTCTCAGGCAGCTTGCAAGAACTTTCTGACCCAGCCCTTTTCCTCGTCCCTCAGGTAAAAAGTACATTTTCTTTAATTCGCAAACAGATGGATCGCCACCTTCAAGTGGCGCAACTCCGCCACCGCCAACTATTCTTCCGTTCAATTCGCAAACGAAATATGCTGCTCTGCCATGACTGTAAGCAGTATGGATATCGTCAACCTCTTTGTCGTGAATGGCGAAGCCCTTCCCGCTCGCGCCAAATTCCGGCATTACCGTGCGAATGATGTTTGCAATTTGTGGATTGTCTTCCTTATCAACTCTTCGTACAATAGCTTCCATGCGCTAGAAATTTATGGTCTTCAAAACCTGTTCGAACGATCTACGTGTTTCGGTTGCGCTTTCATGGTGCTGATCCTTCACAATCCATTTGCCGTTTACGATCGTCCCAAAAATGTCTGCGCTATCGCAATTATATACAATGGATGGAAGAAGAAACTCATTTTTTCCATGGCCGAGTAAAGGAGAATTTGCCTTGAAAACTACAACATCTAGTGGAAAATTTAGGCTCAGGAATCCTTTCGGTAACCCCATTGCCTTTCTTCCGGCCCCGTTTGTCATCTCGTACAGTGTTTTCGCTCCGTTGTCGAACGTGTTTCGTTTGTGCGTGGTGAAGCGCTGGGCGTAGTCAAGCCACCGAAGATCTTCCAGGTAGTTTAAACTGATATGGCTGTCAGTGCCGATTGACCAGTTTCCGCCAGCCTTTGCAAAATCGCTGAGCCGAAAAATGCCATCTCCTAAATTTCCTTCCGTTCCCGGACACAGCACTGCATTGCCTCCACTTTTCGCCAGTCGCGCTACTTCATCGTCATTCATGTGCGTACAGTGCACCAGGTGAAAGCGCTCATCAACAGGAAGCGAATTCAACATCCACTCAACCGGACGCTGTTTCAAATAGGAAACGCAATCATCAATCTCTTTTAGTTGCTCAGCGGTGTGAATATGAAAGGGTATCTTTTTTGGACCTTCGTTAAATGTTCGAAGGATGTCCTTTTCATCCACCGCACGCAAAGAGTGTACACTGAAGCCCAAATTGGCTAACGGATATTTTCTGACCGCCTCGGCAGAATCATCCAACAAATGGAAATAGTCATCCGTTGTTTTGGAGATGAAGCGTCTCTGTCGCGGCTGTGCGTCTTTTTTAAAACCGCCCTTCTGGTAAAAAACGGGAATGAGTGTAATTCGAATTCCTGCAGTCTTGGCGGCTTCAAGCAAACGGAAGCCCATTTCCGAAATGTTCGAATAGGGTTTGCCATCTTTATCGTGGTGGAGGTAATGAAACTCCGCCACGTGCGTGTAGCCCTTCCGAAGCATTTCAATGTAGAGCATTGTGGCTACGGTTTGCATTTCATCTGGATTCATGCTCAGG
Source organism: Chryseosolibacter sp. (assembly GCA_036402075.1). GTDB lineage: Bacteria > Bacteroidota > Bacteroidia > Cytophagales > Cyclobacteriaceae > Chryseosolibacter. The sequence continues at coordinate 14,033 of DASWTP010000088.1, forward strand.
GCGCAGGCATACATGGCTTCGCGCCAGCTCCAGAAATCATCCTGGGAGCCTGTCGGGTGAATTTCTGCACGCCCCGCCATAGCATATTGAAAGGCATGCGAATGTGCATTTTGAAATCCGGCAAGTGCATAACCTTCAACAAATTCCAATGACGCTGGATCTGCGGGAGCCTTTTCGGATAAAAATCGAATGAGTCCCGCAGGATCAACACCGACATATGCGGGAGCAAGCCAACCAGAAGGCGTGTATAAACCACGAAAGTGAAAATACTTTATCATGCCGACTTCAGTTGTTCAGCGAGGTGGGTGAATACCGTTTTCAACAGGTTCCGCATTTTATCGGCACGTGCACCGTTGTAGTTCAGCTCCGCATCGTCCATATAATGCACCTTGCACATCTCCAGCTGAAGCGCATGCTGGTTGGCTGTTGGCTTTCCGAAATTCCGAGTGATGTACCCGCCCTTGAATGGAGAATTGTGCGAAAGAGAATAATCACCTGAGCCAAGGCAGCGGAGCGCCATATCAATGAGTTGGGGCGCTGCTGAGGTTTTATCAGCGCTGCCAAGAATCAAGTCGGGAAACTTTTCTGGCTGGATCGTGGGTACACGCTGACGGATCGAATGGCAGTCCCACAAAAGAACTTTACCGAAACGCGTTTTCAGGTCGTCAAGCAGCGTTTGAATTTTTTCATGGTAGGGCCAATAATAGGTGCTTAATCTCCGGTCCACTTCTGACTTCTGAATTTCATTTCGCTTATCGTTGTAGAGGGGCTCGCCCAGGAAGTTTGTTGTCGGGCACAAACCTGTGATAATGCGTCCATCGGTGTAGAGCGGTTTACTTTCAGGGTCACGATTTAAATCAATAACCCAGCGGCTATACGTAGCCGAAATCATGGTGATGCCCATTGCCGGGGCAAAATCATACAGTTTGTCAACAAACCAGTCGGTGTCATCTGGTTGCGCGATTAGCTTCTGATCGTACTCGGTTTTTAAATCGTCAGGAAATCCGGTTCCGCAATGAGGGACGCTGATTAGAATTGGAATCGCTTCTCCGGCAGGGAGCTGAATCTTATAGGGCAGCATTCGTTTATTTTCTGTTTGAAATCGCCAAAATCTTGCGCTCACACTCTTCACGCGCGTTATCAGACTGCGCCCGAAGACCTTCACATGTCTCCAGCTCCGCTTTTGCCTCGCGCTGAACGCGGTGTAGATCTTCATTGAGACTCATTGCTTCCTCCCGCGCATGATTGGCTTCAGCCTTTTGGACATAAGCAAATACAACGAGCACAACGTTGACAATGAGTGACGTTGCCAGCAGCGTGGCCATCACGGATTTTCGGTTCATATGGTGGGGTAACGAATTAAAAAAAACAGTCTGATGAACTAAAGCCAACGTCCGATCCGATTACTTTTTCTTTCTGTTCCGCTTCTCCTTTTTCTTCCGAGCCTTTTCAATTACGTCTTTGTACTCCGTGAGGGTCTTATTCGCAGCATCCAACTCTTTCTGCATAGACAGAATTTGCTTGTTATACGCAACGGCTGGATCGGTTGTCACCAGTTTACTCTTTAACCGCATAATACGCTTGAAACTTTCATCAATCCGCTGAGGCGTGATGACTCCGGTTTCAACCATTTTTCGAATAATTGAATGAACCTTGTCGGAGGTGCGTTCGTCACTGCCTGCAATATTGTTCGAAAACGTCATGATATCTACGCCCGCATTAATAGCCATCTTGATAGCTTCCTCAAGTGAATAGTGTTTCGTAATGGCATGCATCTGCATGTCGTCTGAGAACACCACGCCATTGAAGTGAAGACGGTTTCTAAGAATTCCAGTCAGGATATCGTCCGACAGGGTTCCGGGATGTCCGTCCGGCTCGAGTGTCCGATGCACGATATGGGAAGTCATAACGCCATCTACATATCCCGAATCAATTAACGCCTGGTACGGTTTCAACTCACGATCCTGCCACGTTGCAGTCACATCGGTCAGGCCTTTGTGGGTATCGTCCTTCGAGCTTCCATGTCCTGGGAAGTGTTTCAGCGAAGTGAGCACCCCATACTTTCGGTGAGCCTTCACGACCTCCTTAGCCATCATGATGACGCTGTCTTCGTTCGCTGAAAACGAACGTCCGACTTTCGCAATAATTGGATTGTCGCGGTTGATGGCCAGATCAACAACGGGGGCGAAGTTGATGTTGATCCCAAGACCTGCCAGTGTTGCAGCAGTCGACTCACTGTAAAATTTTACACTATCGAGCTTTGACTTTCCCATCGCCTCAGCCGTTATGGAGCTCGGAAACCCATACTTTGTCTTTAGACGGTTTACCCGGCCACCTTCCTGGTCAATACTGATCAGCAATGGAATTTTGGCTGCTTGCTGATACGTCCACGTAATTTTTTTTAGCGCGTTGAAAGAGTTGGTTGCCGGAATATTCTTTTCGAAGATGATCACCGCCCCGACTTTGCCGAGCCTGACTTCTTCCAGCACTTTCAGATCAACTTCCGCTTTGGGAAAGCCGATCTCGATCATTTGCCCGATCTTTATTCCAAGACTGTCGTGCTGGGCGTGTGCGGTGAATGTTATCGCAATCAGCGAAAGCGCGACTGAAATCCCGTTAATACTTTTCATAGATCATCTTTAGTAACTCCTGCATGTGGGTTCTAACCTTGCTGGTCGACTCAACAAAGTTATTATTCATAAAGGAAAAAATCAGCGTCTTTCCGGATTTGGTCACCAGGTATCCGCTGAGGCAATGCACATTGCTCAGTGACCCGGTTTTTCCAAAAATATAAGGCTTGTCTGCTTTGTACCAGTTTTTGATGGTGCCGCTTACGCCTCCGGTTGCCAGGAGCGGAAACAATCGCTCGCGTGGCCTGAGCAGATAAATTTTCTCCCACATTTGCACGATGGTCCGTGGCGTGAAAAGATTGTACCGAGAGAGCCCGGAACCGTCAACCCAGGCAGGGGCGTCTTTTAGATCCTTTAGAAAATTGTTTTTTACGTAGTTGATGGCAATCAGTGTTTCAGTAGTGTCGGGATTGATTACGTCAGCGCACATCATCAGCAACTGTTCTGCAATAAAGTTGTCACTGTCCTGCATCAAAACCTTGTAAAGGCTGTCGGTTGGAATGCTGTAAAAAGTTTTGAGCTGCGATGCGAATGCGCTGTTATAGGGATGTTTCTCAAGAGTCACAATGGGTTTCTTGAGCGTGTCACACAAAAGCATTACACTGAGGCCGTCTTCAACACGAATGGGAACGTCCCATACGGTGGTGCTGCTCTTACGCTTACCCCAGTGAAAACTAAAATGATTTGACTGCTGCTCGCGAATCACCTGCGTTCGCTCCTTCTCCAGACCATTTGAAAAATATTGCCGGAAGTACGATGGATATGTCTGTGGGGTTCCATTTTCAAGTTTCACGGTGAAGATGTTGCCATACACGGGAAAGGCAGAGCGCTCTGCAGCGTAATAGTCGTTGTAATCATCCCAAGCCCAGCCCGGACCAAATGGAGGTGAAAAGAAATTAGCCGATGAAAAGTAAAGTGGTTTTGATGTGTGCTTCAGGAAATTGTAGACGCGTCCGTTGCTGTAAACATACTTGTATAGAAACGAAGGATCTCCTGTGCCCCAGAAGATCAATGAATCGGTGGTCTCGCGATAATGCAAGGCTGGAACGGAGTCGCCCAAAATTTTTAGCGCGGAGAAAAATGTAAATATCTTGGTGTTTGACGCTGGCGTAAAGTACTTCGAAGAATTGTATTCGAAGATCGATTTCTTCGTGTCGAGATCATACAACATAAAACCGGTATGATCCTGCAGCTGCTCGTCAATGCTTTTTAGTCGTTTCGTCAGCGATGGTTTGGCGAACGGAGAACATCCGAACACTACCGTTGCAAGAGCAAGTCCGATGCAGAAACGAATCATGGCTTGAGGTAGCGTTCGATTAGGATTTTTCGGTGATGTGTTTCGTGACCAGGGATAACGTATCCCAGCACAAGCACTGAAAGGAGATTCTTATTTGCGGTACCTTCTCGCGTCAACATTTCTGGCGTGAAGCTTTCAAACATATCAATCGTTGTGGCGCGAAGTCGCTCCATTTCATCAGCCAACTGGGCGATGGTGCGGCCATGGGCGTTTGCTTCCGGTGCATAATCTTTTTCTTCAAAACCGGGCAAATCAGTTTTGTCGTTCCTTGCAAATCGCAAAGCACGATACGCCATGATACGTTCTGTATCAATCATATGGGCAAGCAATTCCTTGATCGACCATTTACCTTCCGCATAGCGAAACTCCCCCTTCGACTCAGGAATCGTGCGGATTAGGTCAAGTGTAATGCGTGAAGATTGACGTAGGGCATCAAACATGTCAAGATCCATCACATTCTTAACGTAGCCCTGATAGAATTTTGAAACGGTTTCCAGCTGTGGTCTCATATCTCAAAGTAGAATAGTATTTGGCAGGAATCAAAGCTTTCATAAAACAAAAACACCCGCGATAAAAGCGGGTGTCGGTGCTATTTTAAGTCTAGCATGTTTAAGGCGATAAGATCCAAATATCTAATATCAAAAACCAAATACCGAAATTTACGATGTACGATGGCCGTCTTTGGACTTTGGCTTGGAATCTTAAATACTTCGTGGATGGCTCTCCGGGAACGCTTACTTAAAGTGCTTCAGTCTGGTAATCTCTTCGCGCGTTAAAAATCTCCATTGTCCACGGCCGAGATCTTTTTTATCAAGCCCGGCATACACTGAGCGGTCAAGCTTCACGACTTCGTAGCCGAAGCTTTCGAAGATCCTTCTTACCACCCGGTTCCAGCCAATATGAATTTCAACCCCTACGGTTTTTCCGTCTTCTGATACAATGGCAACATCATCAACAAGTGCGCGGCCTTCTTCGAGGATCACACCGTCCATGATAGCCTGAAGGTCGGCTTTTGTGATGGGACGATCCAGTTCCACTTTATAGATCTTTTTAACGTTATACGATGGGTGCATGAGCTTATCGGCAAGGTCACCATCGTTGGTTAACAGTAAAAGTCCTGTCGTGTTTCGATCCAGTCTTCCAACCGGGTAAATTCTTTCTTTAACGTTGCTGCCTATGATGTGCATCACCGTGTTCCGCTCTTGTGGGTCATCGGTGGTCGTGAGGAAACCTTTCGGCTTATTCATGAGCACATAAACCGGTTTCTCTGCTTTGAGGATCTTGTTTTCGTAGCGAACTACATCTCCCGGATTGACTTTATAACCCATTTCGGTTACGGTTTTTCCGTTTACCGAAATCAGTCCCATGGAGATCAGCTCATCCGCTTCTCTCCTTGAGCACACACCGCTATTCGCGATAAAGCGATTCAGCCGCATTTTCTCCGTCTGAACCGGGGCCTCGATGTCTTGTGACTTGCGATCGGGCTTCGCATCGTATCGCGTTTTTGACTTTTTGAAAAACCCTCTCGGCTCATCGCTTGAGGAGGACCTGCCGCGCGATGGACGTTCAGTACGGTCATCGCCTGAAAATTTATCAAAACGACTTTTCCTTATGGCTCTTCCTTCTTCTCCCGTGTTCTCGTCCGTTCTTTTGTCCCGGAATGAGCTTCCAGAGTTTCTTCTGGGTCTGCGAGAATCGAATGAGCCTTCGCTTTTCTTTTCAAACGGTTTGTCAAATTGCTTGAAGTCTTTGCGATCGCCACCCTCCGAATCGGACTTGCGGTAGGAAGTTTTGCGTGGACGTGATGATGACTCCCGTTTATCACCGTAAGACGACCGTCCACGGGATTCGGAATCTCCCTCTTTGCGAAAACCACCGCGTTTGTTTCCGAAAGATCGCTCGGAGCCAGACGAAGATCCGCCATCACGTTTTCCGTAAGGCTTGTCAAATTTTTTGAAGCGTTCGCCTCCTTCGCTGTCTGACTTACGATAGGATTTACGCGGACCTGATGATTCGTTTCCGCGATACGAAGATTTTCCGCGGGGAGAAGAATCGTTGTCGCGGCTCTTGAATGGCTTTTTATCCCCATAAGAGGATTTCCCTTGTGAAGAGCCACCATAGGAACGAGAAGATGAGCGCTTAGGTGCGTCATCTGAACTTCTTGAATCTGATTTTCGGAATGATTTACCACCGCCAGACTTTCTTCCGCCTGAAGATGAACCTACACTTGAATTTCGTGAGCTTCCTCTTCTTCCTGAAGATCCGCCCGGGGAGTTACGCTTGGCCATCTGGCTGTTGTGGTTGCTCTGGTTCTGTTGAGTTTTCGGTGTTTTCGCCAATCGTGTTTACTTCAGAGGTGAATTCCTTTGGCGTTGGCAGTTCCATCAGGTCACTGATTCCAAAGTATTCCATGAATTTCACGGTTGTGCCGTAGAGCATCGGACGGCCGATCGTTTCTGCTTTCCCCGTAATTTCGATTAATCCTTTATCAAGGAGTTTCTGAACAGCATAGTCGCAGTTTACACCGCGGATATTTTCAATCTCGGTTTTGGAGATTGGTTGTTTGTAGGCAATAATGGAGAGAGTTTCCATGGCCGAAGTCGACAATCTCTTTTTCGATTGTTGTTTCAGCATGATGCCGATGCTGGTCTGGTAGGCCGGCTTCGTTAAGAACTGGTAGCCGCCCGCAGCCTTGAAAAGCTGAAATGAAAATTCTTCGTGCTGATACTTTTCATCCAGGCGTTGAATGGCTCCTGCAATATCTTCTTCAGGCACATCGGCATTAAACATTTCAGATAAACACGCCTTAATATCAGCAAGCTTGATAGGACTAGGCGAACAAAATATCAAAGCCTCAATGTGGTTCTGTAGAAAATCCATAGTTACATCTTTATCACAATCTCCAACTGCATTAAAATTTCCCGTTAGGGGCAAAATACTCAAAGCCTTCAAGCTTTGAGCGAAAAGGATGGTTAATCCTGCTGCATCAGCTTCGCCTCTATACTTTGAGTAGTATGTGGCACAGCGATGAGTCTTTCTTTTGAAATCAGCTTACCGGTTACGGAACAGATACCATAAGTGCCATTCTTAATGCGGATCAGTGCATTCTCAAGGTTGGTAATATATTTTTGTTGACGGGCTGCCAGCTGGCTGAGGTTTTCTTTCTCGGCCGTTTCCGCGCCATCTTCCAGTACTTTTGTGTTCCCACCTGACGTTGCATCGGTGCCCTCATCGTTGTTACGATTCAGGGTCTCTTTCAGGATCTTGTACTCCTCACGTGCCTTATCAAGCTTCTTATTGATCAACGTCTGGAATTCCTTCAACTCTTCTTCAGAATAGCGCGTCTTGTCTTCTGACTGTGCAGATGGTTTCGAAGGCTTGTGCGCCATGGGACGCTGGTTCGGCATTTGGAAAAAATTCAGCTGTGCTGCTGCGGCAACTTTCGCTGCTGCGGCTGACGCTGGCGATTTCACTGCCGGCTGCTGTGTCACCATTGGTGGCGACTTTTTCGGAGCTGCCGGAGCTGCCTTTTTAGCAACAACTTTCTTTGGAGCTTCTTTCTTTGGAGCTTCTTTTTTAGGCGCTGCCTTCGGAGCTGCCTTTTTCGTGGTTACTGCCTTAACTTTCTTAGCTGCGGGTTTTGCTTTGGCTTTTACAGGAGAGGCTTTCTTCGCTTTCGCTGTGGGTTTTGCCTTTGCTGCTTTTTTAGACGCTTTGGCAGGTGTCTTTTTCTTTGCCATTGTATTTGGGTTCCTCCGTTTGGGTAAAAGATGCGCAAAATTAGAGGTTGCCATCTAAAACAAAAAATATTAGGGAAAATTCCAATCGATTGAAATTTTCTAGTGGTTTTTTGATCAAAAAGCTACCTTCAGGGCTTACCTGACGAAACCTATGCGAATCCTATTTACTGTACTTCTGTCCATCACCTTCCTTATGGGTTGTGAAAACAATAAGAAACAACAAACCCCTGGAACTGCCTCTGCTCCTGGTCCAATTACACTGGTGATCCACGGGGGTGCGGGAACCATCAAGCGCGAGAACATGACTCCGGAGCGCGAAAAAGCCTATCATGAAGGCCTAAACCAGGCGCTGGAGGCTGGTTATGCTGTTTTAGAGTCGGGCGGATCAAGTCTTGACGCTGTTATTGCTTCGATCAAGGTACTTGAAGACAATCCACTTTTTAATGCTGGAAAAGGTGCGGTCTTCACAAATGAAGGAAAAAATGAACTAGATGCGTCAATCATGGATGGCAGTAATCTGATGGCGGGAGCCGTTGCGGGTGTCACTACCATCAAAAATCCGATCACGGCCGCTTATGCGGTGATGACGAAGTCTGAACATGTGATGATGGCCGGAAAAGGTGCAGAAAAGTTTGCCGCAGAGCAGGGTCTGGAAATCGTTGATCCCTCTTATTTTTTTGATTCAATTCGATGGGAACAGCTTCAAAAGGTGAAGGGCAAGGAACTTGGCAAGGAGGCGAACCTCATCGACCCTTACATTAAAGACAAAAAGTTCGGAACCGTTGGTGCTGTGGCGCTTGATAAGAACGGAAATATCGCTGCGGGAACATCCACCGGTGGAATGACGAACAAAAAATACGGTCGAATTGGCGATGCTCCTATAATCGGTGCTGGCACCTATGCCAACAACGCAACGTGCGGGGTATCGGCAACGGGTCATGGAGAGTATTTTATTCGCCTTGCGGTCGCACGCGACATTGCTTCGCTCATGGAATACAAAGACATGACGCTGGAGGAGGCAGCGAACGAAGTGATCAATACAAAACTTGAAAAGCTGGGAGGCGATGGCGGCATTGTCGCGCTCGACCGGCAAGGGAACATATCGATGACCTTCAACAGTGAAGGCATGTACCGTGGATTCATCAAAAAGAAAGGGGAAGGTAGGACTTTTATTTACAAGGATGATAAATAGATAACTCCTGATTTCAGGACTTACTTCTTTACGCTTTTGATTTAATTTTAGGTATGAGATCAACTGCCGAACTCGCGTTCGAAAAGAAGATTCCTGCAACCGTGGCGCTGCTGTCAACCAGTGCAGATTTATCAACTGACGAATTATCAACTAGACCCGCAATCAAACATTCGAAGATTCTTCCGATGGCATTTCAAAGTTGTGTTTGAAGTTGATGCAGATCGAGTTGTGATCCTGAAATCCTTCATCCGTCCTGGAATCCAGCAGAATAGAAAATTTACGACATAGACGCCAGCCTTTCTGCTTTTTGCTTTCTCCTTTCAGCTATCCCCTGTTATATTTGAGGCTTTTGTTTTACCATGGAATTTCAGCAAGGCGCCTACCGCATTCAAGGCATTGATCTTATCGAACTTACAAAGGAGTTCGGCACCCCATTGTATGTGTACGATGCAGAGAAAATTGTTTTTCAGCTTAAGACACTTAAAACAGCCTTCGCAGACTCCAATGTCAAAATCAAATATGCAGCGAAGGCACTTACCAATATTTCGATTCTGAGATTGCTTAAGAAATTTGGTTCTGATGTAGACGTTGTGTCAATACAGGAGGCACAGCTTGCCATGCGTGCAGGTTTTGAGCCATCTCAAATTATGTACACACCGAGTGGCGTTGATTTTAGTGAGATTGTGGAGGCCGTTTCGTTGGGGCTGACCATCAACCTCGACAACCTCTCGGTGCTGAAGAAGTTTGGCGAAAAATATAAGGACACCTATCCCTGCTCAATCCGGCTGAATCCCCACATCATGGCAGGCGGAAATTATAAGATCTCAACGGGACATAGCAATTCAAAGTTCGGCATCTCGATCTATCAGCTTCCCGACATCCAGGAAACCGTGCAAGCGTATAAAATCAAGGTAAACGGCCTGCACATTCACACCGGTTCAGACATCACTGAAAGCGAAGTGTTTTTGAAAATAGCAGAGATCCTTTTCAGTGTTGCCCGCGACTTCAAAGACCTGAGGTTTATAGATTTTGGAAGCGGGTTTAAAGTAGCATATAAAGAGGGCGATGTAGTAACGAATGTTTATGACCTCGGCCTGAAACTGACGAAGGCTTTCAATGATTTCTGCCAGAGCTATGGCCGAAAACTTGAGATGCATTTTGAACCCGGAAAATTTATTGTCAGTGAAGCCGGTGTGTTATTGGTTCAGGCCAATGTAGTGAAGAACACGCCCGAGCTCACATTCGTAGGCGTAAACTCCGGATTGAACCACCTCATCCGCCCAATGATGTACGATGCACACCACGATATAATCAACATTTCGAATCCAAAAGCGGAGCAAAAGACGTATACCGTAGTGGGTTACATCTGCGAAACGGATACCCTGGGCGCAGATCGAAAATTAAATGAAGTGCGTGAAGGCGATATTTTGCTCTTCAAGAATGCAGGAGCGTACGGATTCTCGATGTCGTCAAATTATAACTCAAGACTGAAGCCTGCCGAAGTAATGATTTACAATGGAAAGGCGTTGCTGATCCGTGCGCGCGAAAAATTTGAAGATTTGCTTAAAAACCAGATCGAGGTAGATGTTTAATTCTTGTGTTCGCTCCTGCCGGCTCAGTGGGTTTAACAGCTCGTTAACAGCAATGGGTAGAACTGATATTGCCGGGTTAGCGTTTAGCATGTGCCAGATGTAAATTGATGTGCACGACACCACGTTTCGAATTGGTAGACTTATTTAGGAATTGATTTTCGGTAACCCATGATATATAACTCTCTTAGGCTTTTTCTAGCGTTTTTTTGTATTTCTACGGCTTCTTTCGGCCAAATCCTTGAGCCTGCAAAATGGACCATCGAACTCAGCAAGACTAACGTTAAAGTTGGTGACGAAGTCGAGTTGATTCTAAAAGCCACCATTGATGATGCATGGTACATGTATGCCAACGATTTTGATCCGGACTGCGGCCCTATCGTTGCTGAGCTCCAATTTTCTGATCAGAAAAATTATGAAGTCGCGGGGAAAATGATCGCGGTAAATGCACTGGAAAAGAAAGACGAGTGGTTTCCGGATTGTGAGCTGATCAAATATTTTAAGAAGAAAGGCGAGTTCAGACAAAAGATCAAAGTTACCGGAAGCCCGGTGACGATAAACGGAGCAATCTCGGGACAGGTGTGTACGAACCTGGATGGGCGATGCGTTCAGTTTGAAGAAGATTTTCTATTTGAGAACCTGCAAGTGACAGGCGGAGGTGCTTCGCCAAAAAAAACCGAACCCAAAGCCCAGCCAAAACCCGATCAGCAATCATCACTTGCAAGCCCGATTGAACTTCCCAAATCCAACCTGGATACCGCCAGTGAGGAAGAACCAAAAGTAGCGACAGCTTACGGAGAAAATAAAGGACCTATTCTCGATCGCTCGATTCTCGAAGGTGATCCATCGTACGGAAATGATTCGTTCTGGAGTCTTCTGGTTCTCGCTTTCGTTGCAGGACTAACTTCCTTGATTACTCCTTGCGTGTTTCCAATGATTCCTATGACCGTCACGTTCTTTCTTAAAGACAATCAGACACGCGCAAAGGGAATTCGAAACGCTATTATTTTTGGATTGTCGATCATTGTACTCTATTCCTCGGCTGGAACCCTGTTTGCCATCATCCTTGGACCCGAGGGCCTGAACGCCATGGCAACAAACTGGGCGCTAAATCTTTTTATATTTATAGTCTTCATCATTTTTGCGCTCTCATTTTTCGGGCTTTTTGAAATTAACGCGCCCTACAAACTTGTCAACAAAGTCGATCAGCAGGCTGAGAAAGGCGGTTTGCTCGGGATCTTCTTCATGGCCTTTACACTTGTGCTCATCTCGTTCAGCTGCACTGTTCCAATAGTCGGAAGCGTATTGGCGTTGTCTGCCGGAGGCGCGGTTTTGAAGCCCATCCTGATGATGTTGTCATACTCGATCGCCTTTGCCTTGCCATTTGCGATTTTTGCATTTTTCCCTGAGGTACTGAAGAGCATGCCGAAATCGGGCGGCTGGCTGAATTCCGTTAAAGTGGTGTTGGGATTTGTAGAACTCGCGCTCGCCTTAAAGTTTTTTAGCATCGCTGATCAGACGTATCACTGGGGCTTGCTCGACCGTGACCTCAACATTGCACTATGGATTGTCATCTTCGCGCTGATGGGCTTTTATCTGCTCGGCAAGATTCGCCTTCCAAACGACTCCGTGCTTGAAAAGATTTCGGTCGGTCGCCTGATGTTGGCGATTGCCACCTTTTCATTTGTGATCTACCTGGTTCCAGGCTTGTGGGGGGCTCCTTTGAAAGCCCTTGCCGGATACCTTCCTCCGATGTATACGCATGATTTTGACCTGGTGTCAATGAACCGGAATCAAAAGGCGAACGAGATTTGCGACACTCCCAAGTACAGCGACTTTCTTCATCTTCCACATGGCTTGAAAGGTTATTTTGATTATGATCAGGCTCTTGCCTGTGCACGCGAGCAAAACAAGCCGTTGTTCATTGATTTCACCGGGCACGGCTGCACGAACTGCCGCGAGATGGAAGCCAACGTTTGGTCAGACCCACAGGTGCTTGAACGCTTACGCAACGATTTCGTAGTGGTTGCTCTTTATGTAGACGATAAAACCGAGTTGCCGCAAAGTGAATGGTATACCTCCAAATATGACAGTAAAGTAAAGAAGACGATTGGCAAACAGAACGCTGATTTACAAATTCAAAATCTCGAAAATAACGCTCAACCTTTCTATGTGCTGGTTGGAAAAGACGAGCGCGTGCTGGCGTGGCCAAAGGATTTTGATCGCAGCGTAAAAAATTTCGTGGATTTTCTGGAGAGTGGTAAAAAAACTTACAATAAGCTTTACCCGAACTAAAGTACACAAGGACTTTTGGCACAAAAAGGAATGGTATAAGGTGGCCGTTTTTATATAAGATTGATAAGTTATATATTTGACTATGTGGTCGTTTCGCTGTTAAGCGACTGAAGGGAATTTTTTAAACTTATATATATTTGTTCCTCTTCACTTTTTAACCTTCAACATTCCATGACAAAACGCTGGCTCGGGTTCCTTCTCCTTATTACCATGGCAGGCGCAGCTGCGCTGATGAACAATTACTACCTCCCTTCGCTGGAGAAAAAAGTTGTTTTGGAATCTGACTCAACAACACTTGAAGTTACGCCTAAGGAACCCCGTGTGCTGTACGGAATGACGCTTGACGACAGTCACCTCGTTATTGAAGATAAGATTAAGCGCAACGAACGACTGGGAGATATTCTGGAACAGTATAATGTGCCTGCGTCAATCATTCACCAGATTTCATTGGTGTCGCGCAAAATTTTCGATCCAAGAAAAATTGCGGCAAACAAAAAATATACACTCATCTGCGACCAGGATTCGCTGATGCGCGCTCGTGCCCTGGTGTATGAGCCAAATGCAGTAGAATACGTTGTGTTTAAATTCGGAGATTCACTTTCTGTTGATCTCATGAAACGGGACGTGATCACAGTCGAAAAATCGGTCACCGGGGTTATTACTTCTACGCTGTCCGCATCGATTGAGGAGATGGGAATTTCAAACGACCTCACCAACCGGTTTGTCGATATCTTCGGATGGCAGGTGGATTTCCAGCGCCTTCAGAAAGGTGATAAGTTCAAACTCATTTATCACGAAAACCAGGTTGATGGAATCTCCATCGGCATCAGCCAGATTGAAGCCATTTACTTTGAGCACTTTGGCCATGCTTACTGGGCTTTTCCATTCGATCAGGGCGATGGTGTTGACTACTTTGATGAACAAGGTAAGAGCATGCGCAAAGCATTTCTGAAATATCCGATCGAATTTACGCGCATCAGCTCCCGCTATAACCTGAATCGTTTCCACCCGGTTCAAAAGCGTTACAAGGCTCACTTGGGCACGGACTTCGCAGCGCCAACGGGCACCCCTATCCGCTCGGTGGGTGATGGTGTGGTGCTTGAGGCCCAATACAAAGGTGGCAATGGAAATTATGTGAAGATCCGTCACAACGCGACTTATACAACGCAGTACCTCCATATGTCACGAATCGCATCAGGTGTACGTGCTGGAATGCGTGTTCGTCAGGGCGAAACCATCGGATATGTTGGCAGCACCGGGCTCGCGTCAGGTCCGCACCTTTGCTATCGATTCTGGAAAAACGGGCGTCAGGTCGATGCCCTGCGCGTTGAACTGCCTCCATCGGAGCCCGTAAAGAAAGAGCATCGTGAGTCTTTTGAGGTCGTTAAGAATCAGCTCATGCAGAAGCTGAATGACATCCAGTTTGCGGACAGCCCCGCTCAAACGTATGCATCTGCGAAATAGCTATGAGCTATGAGGTTCGAGCTTCGTGGGTGAGTCTCATCAACAGACAGAAATTAGGCTGAATGCCTTTCACTCATATGCTGCTCCCAGCTCACTGCACGAAGCTTGCAGCTAATTATTTTCGCTGAACTGCTTATCTTGCCAGGGTGCTTTGACGTTATTATTGTCAGAGATTCTAACAGGCCCCATGCAGTTTCGCATTACAGGTATTCTATTGTTCATGTGCGCGTCCGCGTTCTGCCAGAAGGTGGGAGTGGTGCTTAGTGGAGGCGCAGCAAAAGGCCTGTCTCATATTGGGGTGCTCAAAGCACTCGAAGAAAACGAGATCCCTGTTGACTATATCGTTGGCACCAGTATGGGCGGAATCATTGGTGGCTACTATTCAGCAGGTTTGAGCCCGGAACAAATCGAGAACATCGCGCTGTCACCGGAATTTCTACGCTGGATCAACGGACTTCCTGAAACCGGCTACAACTATTACTTTCATCAGAGCGAAGAGAATCCTCACTTCCTGAAATTGAACCTTTCGCTCGACTCAATTCTAAACCTTCAGCTCAACACAAGCCTGGCGAGCGATGTATCCCTTAATTTTGCATTAGCAGAAAACATGGCGCTGGCGTCAGCGATTTCGGGAAATAATTTCGACAGTTTGTTCATCCCGCTGCGTGTGGTCGCGGCAGACATTTTCACGCAGAACGAAGTCATCCTTAAAAAAGGAAATCTCAGCGATGCCCTGCGCGCTACACAAACTGTTCCCTTTTTTTATAATCCTATCCGTGTCGATGGGAAATATCTGTTCGATGGTGGTGTATATAACAACTTTCCGGTGGATGTTGCACAGAAGGAATTTCAGCCCGATGTCATCATCGGATCAAACGTGTCCACCAAAATCTTCAACGAATATCCGTATGACCTCGATGAAAAGCTCATAGCGAAATCGTTGTTGTTCCTGCTGCTCGACAAATCCGATCCCGCGAGTATTCCAGCCGAGGGCATCTACATCCAGCCCAACCTCGATGGGTTTTCCTCGTTCGATTTTGCAAAAGTAAAAAGTCTTATTGACAGTGGTTATGTGCAAACACTTCGGCAGATGGACGACATCAAGCGCAAGATTGCGAGGCGAATTACGTGCGAAGATGTAGCCCTGAAGAGAAACAGATTCAACAGTCGCAACCCAGCGATCGTTGTAAGCGACATCCAGTTTAAAGGATTCAACGGTCGGCAGCGAAAATATATCAGGCGACTTTTCAAATTTAGTCCTAACAATCCGAAACCGCTTTACCTCGGAAAAGTCAAGCGCGGATACTTCCGGATGGTTGCCGAGAATTATTTCAGCAACGTTTACCCAAACCTGTTATATGACAGCGCAAGGCGGTCGTTCCTGCTCTCACTCACCCGAAGACCACAAAAAAACTTTCAGGTTGATTTTGGAGGCGTGATCGCAACCCGTGACATCAGCAATATTTTCCTCGGTTTGAATTTTTACAATTTTGGCAATCAGCTAGTCCATATCTCCGGAGGTTTTCAAACCGGAAATTTTTATAAGTCGGCTGACGTAAAGACACGCATTGATTTTCCTTACCAGTTTTACATCGAGCCGGAATTCGAATATGACAATTGGGATTACCTGGAAAGTGACGACTTGCTCAATGAGTCATCTCAGCCGACTGTGTTGCGAAGAATTGATCGATTGCTAAATGTAAATCTTGGTGTGCCCGTGGGGGACTTCTTTAAGAGCACGATTTCGGTAGGAGGTCTTAACAACATCGATCGGTTCAGTAACCGTGAATTTTTTAACAGCACGGACACGCTGGATGAATTGCGGATCAGCGGATTGAAAACCGAGTTGAATTTTTCGTCAAGTACGCTCGATCGAAAACAATATGCCTCGTCAGGACGCGCGTACTCTTTTTCGCTCCAGCACTTCACGATCAAAGAAAACTATAAACCTGGGAATACGTCCCTGGAGACCAACTCCATAATCGACCATCATCAATGGTTTCGTTTTCGGGCATCAGCCGAGCAATACTTCAATGCCGGATGGTACCGTCCCGGTTATATCGCGGAAGCGGTGCTCTCCAATCAACCGTTCTTTCAGAACTACTATGCCACCATTATTAACTCTCCTGCATTTGCACCGCTGCAGGATAGCCGCACATTGCTGTTGGAGAATTTCAGAGCATTCAATTACCTCGCGGGTGGACTTCGAAACGTTTTCACGCTGAAGAATAAAATTCAGTTTCGGCTAGATGGTTATGCTTTTAAGCCTTTCGAATATCTTCAGCAAGGCGTGGACCAGGAGGTAAAAAAAGTACAGGACCTGAGAGCGATATATTTTGCTGGTACCGCGGGTTTTGTGATGCATTCACCTATTGGACCGATCAGTCTCAGCGTAAATTATTATGATGACAAGCAGAACCAATTTGGCGCGCTTCTGCATGTAGGATTTTTGTTATATAATAAACATTCGATTGAGTAAATATTTGGATTGCTTCCATTAATTAGATGCTTCTGCTCTTCGGCATCAAATTTTTTAATGTACTGTTTCACGGGCATTTTTGATTTTTTGCCTATGTTTATCCCTAATTTCCCATAGTTGCATGAAGAGATTTTTACTCGTCCTAGCTTTAATCGTTGTTTGTTTTGCCTCAACTAAAGCCCAAACCGTTCAATGGGCCTCAAAAGTCATTGAATTCTCGTCTGAATTGACCCCCGTTCAATATTCGGCAAAACAAGCGTTAGGAAAGCCGGACGTGTTGCCAGCTGGGGGACAGAGTCCGAACGCCTGGGCACCTGATAAGCCGAAGCGCAAAGAGTTTTTAAAGCTTGGCTTTGATAAGCCAATCAGCATTCGGCAGGTAGCCATCGCAGAGTCACATAATCCAAGTGCAATCTTTCGGGTGCTGGCTTACGATGAAGCCGGCAAGGAGTATGTGATCAATACACTTAATCCAATGGCGGTTCCGCTCAAAGGACGGATGTTGAATGTGTTTGTTGAGCAAACTCCTTACAAAGTTGCTGCGATTAAGCTTGAATTTGACGGTGCCGCGCTGAATGACTACTTCGGAATTGACGCTGTAGCGATCACGGACTCGAATTATCCCATCATTGCCGATATTCCCAAGCTTCAGCTACTGGCCTCAGGCATCGTTATCGAAGCGTTGGACAAAAATGTAAATAGTGAATACAGCGAACTTAACCCGCTCCTCTCACCAGACGGAAAAACCCTTTACTTCAGCCGGAAAAATCACCCCGGCAACATTGGAGGGGTGAACGATAAGGAAGACATCTGGTATTCTGAACTTGACTCGACTGGACATTGGATGATCGCCAAGAACATGGGACCAAAGTTTAACAATGAGTCTCCGAATTTCGTCAACACAATTCAATCCGTAACGCCAGACGGAAGAACCGCCATCATGGTCCTTGGAAACAAGTACCTTCCCAATGGCAAAATGATGGCTGGCGTTTCAACAAGTTCAAACGTAGGCGGTGTGTGGTCTGCTCCAAAGCCGCTGAACATCACCAACGACTACAACTTCAATGAAAAAGCGAATTACTTCATGACAAATAATCGCCAGACGCTGATTCTCTCAGTAGAGCGTGAGGATTCGCAGGGCGATCGTGATCTCTATGTTTCGTTCATGGGACCCGACAGTATCTGGAGCGAGCCGCTCAACCTTGGCGATGTGGTAAACTCAGCAAGCGAAGAGTCAGCACCCTTCCTGGCGGCCGATGATAAGACATTGTATTACTCGTCAAAAGGATTTAGTGGTTACGGTGGCAGTGATATATATGTGACCCGCAGGCTGGACGACACGTGGACCAGGTGGTCAGAGCCGGAGAATCTCGGCCCGGAAATAAACTCGCCTTTGGAGGACCTCTTCTTTAACATTCCCGCACAAAGTGAATTTGCTTACTACTCGCGAGGCGTTTCAGAAACAAACACGGATATCTTCCGTGTGAAGCTTCCTATCGTGAGGAGCCCCGATCCGTGGGTTACAGTCAAAGGAAAAATTGTAGATGCTACTTCAGGCAATCCAATTTCTGCCAAAGTCATCTATGAACGACTTCCTGATGGCAAAGAGTTAGGAATAGCGCAAACCAATCCACAAACAGGCGAATACGAGATAAGGCTGCCAGGCGGCCATTTGTACGGAGTGCGGGCAGAAGCGAAAGACAAAATTTCTGAAAGCCAGAATCTCGATCTCAGAAACGTCACCTCCGACCAGACGATCGAGCATAAGGATTTCAATCTCGACCCGATCCAGGTTGCAACAGTCCAGGAGAACGTCACCATCAACCTGAACAACGTGTTTTTCGATTTTGATAAGGCTGTATTGAAACCTGAATCCTTCCCTGAACTCGATAGGATTGTGGCGCTGATGAAAGAAAAAACCGGCATGCAAATTGAAATTACAGGACACACAGATAACACTGGTCCTGAGCGATATAACCTGGGCTTGTCTGAGCGCAGGGCAAAGGCCGTTGTGAAATATCTGACGGGCAAAGAAATCGCAACAGACAGGATTTCAACGCAATTTTTCGGTGAGACAAAGCCAGTTGAAACGAATGCTACAGTGGAGGGCCGCAGAAAGAACAGAAGAGTTGAATTCAAGATCCTGAAGATGTAACTTTAGAATATGAGAAAGTCACTTACAGCATTTGTATTTTGCCTCCTGTCAATTGCGGCATTTTCGCAAGCTGCCGACAGTTTGATCTATGCAGAGGGCAGAATTATCAATGCCCAGACCAAAGAGCTCATTACTGCAAGGATCAGCTACCAAAGTCTTCCCTATGGAAATAAAGTTGGCGTGATTAACAACACCCAGTATTCCTTCCCCATGTTTGACGGTGAGAAATATGCCATTACGGTTGAGGCACCTGGCTTTGCCACGGCTAAATACATGCTTGACCCGGCAGAAGCAAGCGCTGGAAAAGTGGTGAAGGACATTGAGCTTTCAAACGGTGCGGCTCCGAAATCAACACATGTGGTTGGACACGTAATGCGTCTTAACAACCTGATTTTTGAGGTGGGAAATTCAAAGATCGATCCTGAATCCTATGGCGAACTAGACCTGGTGGTGAATATGATGAAAGAGAATCCATCAATGATCATTCAGCTCGAAGGTCACACGGATTACGTTGGTGCTGCAGCTGACAACCTCAAACTTTCGCAGCGCAGGGTTGAGTCGGTGAGAAATTATGTGGCATCCAAAGGTATTGCGAAGTCGCGATTAAAAACCAAAGCGTTTGGAGGCAGCCAACCGCTGTCGCGCGACAACACTCCGGAAGCGCACCGCCTAAACAGGCGCGTGGAGGTTCGGATCCTGGCAAATTAAACGTGAATGCCCTGGTGGCATTTAGTCCGTTGTTTTCAATTCAATTTCTTGAACTATGGCAGTAGCGACAGATCATTTGCTTTTCGAGGATATTGACAACGCATTTTCGGCTATGAAGAATGGCCTTCTTGCGCTGCGAACTGAGCCAATCAAAAATCGAAAAGAACGTCTGGCCAAACTTCGGTCGTGGATCCACACTCATCGCACCGCAATCCACGAGGCGATGTATGCCGATTTCCGGAAACCATCAGTGGAAGTTGATGCAATTGAGATTTTTCATGTTCTCAATGAGATCAAGCTTGCCTTAACTAACCTGGAAGACTGGGCGCGACCAAAAAAGATTGACGCTCCCATCACCATGATCGGCACCCGCTCTGTAATTCAGTATGAGCCGCGTGGACTGTGCCTTGTTATTTCTCCATGGAATTATCCGTTTAGCCTCGCGGTCGGTCCAATGGTGTCAGCGTTGGCTGCCGGCAATGCAATTATTCTCAAGCCTTCGGAAATGACTCCCCGTGTTTCTTCACTGCTGAAAAGTATGGTGAAAGAAATTTTTGACGATAAGATTGTTACCGTCTTCGAAGGCGGACCTGAAGTTTCGAAACATCTGCTTACACTTCCGTTCGACCATATCTTTTTCACGGGAAGCCCTGCTATAGGGAAAGTTGTAATGAAGGCTGCAGCCGACAACCTCACATCTGTTACACTTGAACTCGGAGGAAAATCGCCCACCGTGATCACTGCTTCTGCCAATATCAACGATGCCGCGCAACGAACAGCGGTAGCAAAATTTGTGAACAACGGACAAACCTGCGTTGCGCCTGACTATATTTTTGTTGATGAAAAGATTGCCGCGAAATACACGGAAGCATTTATCCGGCATACCAAAAAACTGTTTGCTGATAATGGAAATTTCGAAACGTCCAACAGCTATTGTCGGATTGTAAACGACAAACATTTCGCGCGCTTGAATGATTTGCTGCAAGATGCCTTGACGCAGGGGGCGAAGCTTGAACTCGGAGGAAACGCAGACAAAGCTTCCCGTTTCATGCCACCAATGGTGCTAACGCAAGTACCAGCCAGCGCGCGCATCATGAACGAAGAAATTTTCGGCCCGATCGTTCCGATCATTTCGTATAGCGATCTCGGTGAGGTGATCTCTTCGATCAACAGCAAGCCAAAGGCGCTCGCCCTATATGTTTATTCAAACGACCGCGCAACCACAAACCGGATTCTGCGAGAAACTTCCTCTGGCGCAGCGTGTGTCAATGAATCAGGAATCCATTTTCTGCATCATAACCTGCCGTTTGGCGGGGTAAACAACAGTGGAATAGGAAAATCACATGGCCATTACGGCTTTTTAGCGTTTTCAAACGAAAAACCCGTGCTTAAGCAAAAAAGCGGGTTTACCTCGGTACGCGCTTTTTATCCCCCCTATACTTCTGTGTCGAAGAAATTGATGGATTGGTTTTTGAAGTTGTTTTAACCGATCCGTAATCTGTTGGTAAAGATTTTCTGGAATTTTCAGTCGCCCGTTTAGTAATTTGCGACCTTATTAGCGTTATCTCTAAAACTCTATACGTATGAAAAAAGCCGCAAAATGGTTTTTGATTGTCTTTGGCGTTCTCTTTGGATTATTTGTACTGGCCGCGATTCTCATCCCTGTCTTCTTCAAGGATGACATCCGCGCAGCCATAGAAAAGGAGGCTTCGAAATCGGTTAATGCCGATATCGTATTTGAAGACTTCGACCTTTCGTTCTTCACGAACTTTCCGAACGTGACGGCAAGCCTTGAAAACCTTGGCGTAATCAACCGCGCGCCCTTCGAAGGCCAGGTATTATTTGCTACCGAAAAATTTGAAGTCGAAATCAACCTGGCAGACCTGCTTGGCGATGAGATCCGTGTGAAAGGAATCTCCCTTATCCGTCCGGTGGTTAATATCAAAGTATTGAAGGACGGAAAGGCAAACTGGGACATTGCAATCCCCTCAACGGATACGGTGACGACAACGGAAGAGCCAGGTGAATTTCAGTTCGGGATCGATCATTGGGAACTTGTCGATGCCGATGTAACGTATGATGACAAATCGCTTCCTTACCTGTTAACCATCAAAGGGCTCAATCATAACGGAAGCGGAGATTTCAGCCAGGATGTGTTTGATCTCAAAACCAAGACCACTGCCGACACCGTAACCACTTCGTTTGATGGGGTGGAATATCTGACAAACAAGAAAGTTGACATCGATGCAACGGTGAGCATCAGTGAAGAATATTCAAAGTATACGTTCAAGGAGAACACCGTTAAGGTCAACGACTTCGCCATGAGCTTTGACGGATGGTTTAAGATGAATGAGAACGATTTCGGAATGGACATTGCGTTCAAGAGTCCGGAAAATTCATTTAAAAGCTTGCTCTCTTTGGTGCCCGGTGTCTATTCGAAAGATTTCGACAAGATCAAAACCGAAGGCGACCTTGCATTCAACGGTGTAGTGAAAGGAACCTATAGCGATAAACAAATGCCTGCCTTTAACCTGAACCTGCTGGTGAAGGATGCCATGTTCCAGTACCCTGATCTTCCTACCGCGATCAAGAACATCAACATGGATCTGTTGGTCGATAACAAGGACGGGATTGTTGAAAACACGATCGTAGACCTGAAGAACCTTCATCTCGATTTCGGATCAAATCCGATCGATGCAAAAGCGAAGATCACCAAAATGTATCCTACCAATGTTGATGCATCCCTTGCTGCAAAACTGAATCTCACCGAACTCAATAAGATGTTCCCCATGGAAGGGCTTGAGATGAAAGGGGAGTATGCTGTGAATCTAAAAGCAAAAGGTATCTACGACAGTTTGAAAAAGATCATCCCGGCCATTGATGCCAAGATGACGCTGGCGAACGGATATGTTAAATCCAAAGATGTACCACTTCCGCTTGACGACATGCATTTTACCACGTTGATCAGGAACACGTCAGGCAAGATGGCCGAAACCTTTATTGATGTAAACGACTTCGAGATGTTGCTCGATGGTGAAAAGCTCCATGCCGACCTTCACCTGGAGAACCTCGACAACTATACCTGGGACCTGAAACTAAAGGGTGGAATCGACCTGGAAAAGATGACAAAGATTTTCCCGCTTGAAGGCATGACCCTTGCCGGCAAAGTGAAGGCAGATATCCAAACGAAAGGAAAGTACTCTGACGTGCAGGCCGAGAAATACGATCGCCTGCCAACCAGTGGAACGGCCTCCCTTGCGGACTTCAAATACATCACAAAAGATCTTCCTGCAGTTGCCCTGAGCGCGGCAGCGATGAGCTTTGATCCCAAGAAGATTGATCTCCAAAAACTGAATGGAACAATCGGAAAAAGCGACTTCGCGGTTACCGGTTCCGTGCTTAACTATTTGGGATACGTGTTTGGCGAGAACGAGACGATTAAAGGAAACGTGAACTTCATTTCCAATCTGTTTGACTTGAATGAGTTTATGACGGAAGAGGAGGCACCCGTTGCTGAAGACACGGCTTCATTTGGCGTAATACCAGTTCCTCAGAACGTTGATTTTGTTCTCCACTCAAATATCAAGCAGGCGAAGATGATGGACTTCAACATCACCAACGCAGCGGGTGATATCATTGTGAAAGACGGTATCGCAAACCTCAGCGGACTTAAGTTCAATATGCTGGGAGGGTCATTTGTGGTAAACGGGGCCTACAACACGCGGGATATCGCGCATCCGAAATACGATATGAAACTGAAGATCGAAAACGTTTCAATTAAAGATGCAGCCAATGCTTCATCGCTGGTGAAGACATACGCTCCGATTGCAGGTTTTGTAAACGGAAAATTCTCTACGGATTTTGCGCTTGATGGCGAGCTGACGCAGGCAATGATGCCGAACATGGCGACCGTTAATGGTGGCGGATTGCTCAAGATCGCGCAAGCATCGCTGAAAGACTCCAAGCTTATCTCGGGAATTACATCGATTACCAAACTTTCTGACACGGACGAAGTGACGATGAAAGACGTGCTGATGTCGGCAACACTTGCGAATGGAAAACTTAGCGTGAAGCCTTTTGACGTAAACTTTGGTCCATATAAAACTACCGTGGCCGGAGCTACCGCCCTCGATGGAGGTATTGACTATACGCTGAAGATGGATGTGCCAGCGGGAAAACTGGGTGCACAATTCAACAGTCTGCTCACCAAATACACCGGAAGTCAAACTGATCCGAACAAGCCTATCCCATTGACGATTGGTCTTGGCGGAACCGTTACCGATCCAAAGCCAAAACTTGTGATGGATGAACAGAAGGAGCAGGCAAAAGAAGCGGTTACCCAGGCTGCAAAAGAAGAAGCAACAAAGCAAATTCAGAAAGCAGTGAAAGGAACAGAAGCTGAAAAAGCGCTTAATACCATTCTCGGTGGGAATAAGCAGGACACCACCAAGGGTTCAACCACTGATACCACCAAAGCCACAACACCTGTTACTGTTCCGACAGCAACGGAAGTGAAGGAGAAGGTGAATGAAGAAGCGAAGAAGAAGGTGTTGAACCTGTTGAAGAAGAAAGGGAACTAGAATCGCCCCGACCACCTCCAGGGGCTTTTGCACCATCAACAAACAAGCTAGTCGAATATCGGCTAGCTTTTTTCGTTTAATAGTTGTTAACGAGCATGACTTACATGGAACTGCGCTGAATGAAGGTCAACCTATTTTAAGGCGTTTAGGGGGCTGCGGGTGGTAATTGCATTTTATCTCTTGCTACAGCGCTCTGCCGCCTGCGCCTGTTGTCTGCGCCTGTTTTTGAATTGCCGGGGACAAACGCGGTATACATTGCGCTTTTAAAGATGTCCCCGTTATGAAAACACTTGTGCGTATTTTCTTTTTAGTATTGATTCCTTTCCTGTGGTCGGTGCTCGTTGCATTCGCATAGCATTTGCTTCTCTCATTACAAGACGATGCTTGACATACCTTGTCATTATCTAGTGTCATGTTCATACGCTTCGCACTCGCATTCAAATTTGCGTAAGAATGCCACTGCGAACAATTCACTTTGAAAGGTTCCCATAAATGGAGGATTGATTGACGATTGACGAAATCGTAGTTTTGGTTTCAACGCCTTATAAAGGAAGGCCCAGGGAAACGATAGAGCAAATAGAGCGCATTATGCTTTTTTCGTTATGACTTGATTACTCTCTCTAATGGCTCTCTCGCTCGTCAAACAGATCGCCCGACACACTGTCTTTAACTACGTATCCCGCTTTGTCCCTTCTGAGTTGATACTGGCAGGTTCTTACCTGGCTATTTGGATTGACCCGGTTTATTTCGGCAGAGATGGATTTTATGGCCTGTCAGTAGGACTTTTTATTGAAGGCCTGTTCACGCATGCACAGGCGCTCAAAGCCGGTGTTAGCATGCTCTTTTCAGGGATACATCGCAAGTTTGCCCTCATCGGAATGTCACTTTTCTACCTCATTTTTGTGGGGGCTATATCATTTGCCACCGGAAATATTTTCACGACCTTGTTATTTGTCTGGCTCTCTATCAAACGCATCATGGCTTCTGACCAACAAAGTGATATGATGGAAGAATCATTGTATAGCTTCGGAAAGATAATGGTATTAATACTAAGCTGCGGAATTGCCGTTGCCATTGAGGGTGTGCATCCTTTAAAAACTGAAGGTATGGATGGATTCATCACGAGGCCTGGCGCAGTGCCTCCGTGGGGCGTGATATACTTTACAACGTTGTTTTTAGCCGAGATTCTGCGCCTAAGAAGTAAGAGACGGAAGTCGAAACAGAATCAGGAGGCCTTTGTTGTTCACCAATACCCGGATAGGCTATACCATACCGGACAGCACCGTCCACGAAACGGAAGACGCGGTACTCGTTAGCCACCTCACTTCGTCTCGCATTGTCTCCCGTTTCGGGGACGATGCAAGGCCGTGCGCTTATTCGAAGGATCGCTCTCTGCGTCTGACGCACGAGCTTATCTGCATGTAATTCGCACTTATTCTATCAGGAGAACTAAAAGTTGTCAATGTACATGAGTAGATAATCGTGATGGCTCATGCCTGGCTCTTCGTCAAAAATTGTTCCTGTGAGTTCTCCAAATGCTTCAATTTTGTCCGTTGCATATGGACCCGCCACACCTCGGTAGGATGCTCCTGTCTCCGGATCAGTAAAGCTTATGACGAAAAATCTTTTGGATTGACCTTTATAATCCAACACTTCTGTGTGGACAACTTTCATCGAAGCAGGATTGGCATATTCATCTGCGACATACTGGTACAATTCGCTAATAGCAATGCTGTCTTGCCGGAAGTAGGCTTTTGGAAAATATTTGTTCAGTGCGAAATCATTGAATTCATGATACAGGTCCTTCCTGAAATACATATCTGCCGCCAGCTTATTCACCATATTATCGTTTGGCTTCTGTCCTTGTCTGAGAAGGGCCGTATTTGCACGGATAGCGAGGTATTGATTTTCGCTGCCGGAAAGTTTCCTGAGTATGTCAAGTTCTGCCTTGCCTAACTTGTCGTATCCCAGCAGGCTCGTAAGGTCATCCAGGTATTGATAGATTGTGTCTTTGGTAAAGGTGTCAAACTGTGAACGCAGGTCGGCCAGGATTGTTTGTTTGAAGCCCGCAACTTCGCTGAATTGGAGACGCTTTGCACGTAGCGAATTTTCCAACAGCGAATAGAGACCGGTTTTATACGGTTGTTGTTTCAAAAGAGGCAATGATTTTAAAAGAAAGTCGTTCGACTCCGCAGAATCCAGTCGCATAAATGAAAAAAGCTGGCTGTACTTCCAGATGTTTCCTTTCACGGGAGAATGTTGCGGAAGCAACTGGGTGATTACGCTGTTCGCCTCAGGCGAGCTTAACTTCACAAGAACATCGAGAGCGGTAAATTCCAGCTCAGCATTTCCTTTAAGCGCTGGGAAGAGCCGCTGGATGAAGGCGACTGACGACCTCGACCTGATTTTCCCCAATGCCTGCAGCAAGCTGATTTTTCGGCTGCGCAAGGTGTCGGCATCGTCATCAAATTTTTTCTGCAGCAGCTCCTGAATTTTAGGAACATGGGTTTCCCTGAAATCGTAAACCTCGATGAAAGGCAGTACTTCTTTCAGAATAGTTGTGTCGCTGCTTTCAATGTCCTTAAGCATCAGGGCACTCTTGTCCGTGAGCAAATTGCCCGGAACTTTTGCTGTGAACCTGAATGAATCAAAGAACTGATTTACATGCGGGAGTTGTATCTCGTTGTAAGGAAGAAACGTAAAAATGGTGTACGAATAATTTCCGTTGGTAAAAATCCGCACACGCATCTTGAAATTATTGGTGCCCTGGTTGATGATCAGATCTTTCGCAGGCCGGCCATCAACAATTACGTCTTTGTTGGAGATGATGGAATCAGCTGACAGAATATAACCGTTAGCCCGGTCGGCAAGCACAGCACTGTCACTTTCGAATTGCGAATAAACGGAGTACTTGTCAACAGCAACGGAAAAGTTATTTCCGCTTTGCGTATCCATTCCATAGTAGGCGTATAACGGTGATCCATCTTCGTTTTGCTCTGTGGTAACCTTGGGCGTTGAGGGGAAGTTGATCTTGAAGAAATGCTCCTTCGACTGGAATGGTACGGAGGCCATTTTCGTGTAAGGCAGGAAATGGAATGAATCAATAAATTTTTTCCGGTCATTGGCACGAGCCCGCGGGAAGAAACCCACGATGAAGTATGCCCGATTTGTACGCAGCACGATTTTTCCTTCTGCCACGCCATCGGGGAATTCGACCAGGAAATATTTGCCAGGCGCACCTTCAAAGTCAATTTTTTCAAGCGCCTTTGGTTCTCTTCCAAAACGTTCGAGGATTTGATCAGTAACGCTGTTCAGGTACGCAGACTCATCGAGAATATTGACGCCCGGCTCCATTTCGTTGTACAGCACATACGACACATTTCCCTCGTCCTGCACGGAATACATCCTTACTTTTACGGAATAGCCTTCAGGTGTCTCGTTTGTGCTTTCGGTGATTTTTGGCTCACCTGGAAATTCCACCGAGAAAGCGCCTTGTGGATTGGTGTGTTTTTTCCAGCTAACGCCTTGACCAATTGAAACGTGTACAAAAAACGCAAGCGAAATAGTGAGAGTCGGGATGAATTTGAAGAACATGACAGGAGATTTTTCCGAAATGTAATGCATTATGCCATTCCAGGAAAACCTGAGTGCGCGATCACGCGTCAATTTACAAAGGGATTCCCCTTGAGGTTCTTATTTTCCCTTGCAACGATAAGGTCGTACTCCTGTTTTGTGATCGTGATTTTGCGCTTGCCGCTGTAGTAAATGCCGAACGCGAAAAAAATATTTTTGATAACGTTGTTCGCGTTATGAATACTCCACAACAGCCGGCTTGCATCCGGAACGAGGCTTGTCATGATGTAGTTAACCGTACTAAAAAATATAACGGAACTGAATGCAAAGTAGAGAAAAATGCCAGCGACAATCGCCAACTCGCCATCTAAATGTTGGTTGAGGACTACGCGTGCACTGTCAACTTGGACGAAGGAATGGTAAAGGTAACAGAAGACAACTAAAATCAATCCGCTTATCGTCCAAACCCAGCTTTGGTATTGTAAGTCGATATCTTGGAGGAAGCAAGAAACAATCACAACAACGCAGAAGCAGTAGTTTCCAAATTGAAAGACTTTTTTGAATTGCCAGCGAAAAAGTATTTCGTAGAAGAATCCTGCAAGTAGCGCGAATAGGAGAATGTAGTAAAGGTTGGGTAAGAAGTAATTTGATTTGTGGCTTCTAAAATAAACCAGGTTCAGAATATCAAATGCGGCTGACATAACAACCGACAAGCCGAGGAGGTGAAATTGGCGCGGTAGATTCGTAATTCGGGCGAGATAAATAAGTAAGGGCACCGATATAGAAAACGTTGAAATGTATGCAACGATTTTGAAAACGGACAAACTCATAGTGATTTATCTAAGACAAGTATCCGCAATAACATTCAATTTTATCAACTGATTTTTTCCGGTGGGTCATTTTTCTAAAAATTTACTATAAACAGGGTTAGAACTACTCACTTTCTACAAAAAATGGAGGGTTGACTGAGCGGTACGTTCGGGCTTACATTAACCAATCATTCAAAGACGGAACATTATCTAAAGTGACGGAGAGAAGAAGTCAGGAATTCTTGACACCGATTTAGCTCATGAAACTTTTTTTGCTATCAATCTTTTTTGCTGTTTCGACACAGAGCCATTGCCAGCCCATCGAAGGACGGATCTCACGAATTTCATCATCTATTGGTTGTGGAAGTTTGCCTGTCTCAATGGCAGCGGGGCAATATTATTTGTCGATACCAGGTAAATTTACAGTCGAAAAGCGAATTGATCATTTTAGTTTCTATTCACTGAATTTCGATATACGCTATTTTCTAACAACAACAACGTCATTAAGCGTTAGCGTGGCTTCGGCAAGTTCAACTACATCGCATTTTAATAAAATCAGTTTTGGTGCAAACTTACATCGGTGGAGTAGCGGATCGAAAAGACCCTTCTTTATTGAGCCTGGTCTGAATTTAACTTATTTCGCCCTCGGAGCGGGTTTTGGTGAAGCCGAAATCATGAGTTCATTCCGATTGAACGGGAAGAGGTTTTCTGCGGGTACGTTAAAGATCTATTGTGGTGAAAGAAGAATTGGAGTTGGGCCTGTCATTCAATTTCGCTACAAGATAAATCCACGGCTTTCATTTTTTGCGAATGCCTCCACAACATTGGCTTCAGTAAGTAAGGACGTTGTTTTCTTTCAAGAGCGCGGACGTTTTAGATCCATCCGTTCGGTGGATCGCAATGACGAGCTTATCCTGTTAAGGGATAATGTTCCCGAAAAGAATGGTCCAGTTTCGCTGTCAGTTTATGGATTGTCCTTTAACGGAGGAGTACAGTTGGGAATTAATTGATGGGTCGGCACTTTTCACGTAAGCGTCCAAACGCCTCAGCAGTGTCTTTGGGACCCTGCGGGCTGCGTAAAACGAAAAAGCGCATCGTCCCCGAGACGGGAGACGATGCTTGACTTTAAAGTTATTTGAAGTGGCTCTAACTGCGCACCATATGGCGTTAAGTGCTATTAACAGCAGCAATTTTTTAAGCATAGCGAGACTTTGTCTCGCTATCTTAATCTTATTAGCTGTCAATGTATATGCTCAGGACACCGGGCAAAGGTACCGTAAGGCAGGAACCGTTCTATCCAGCGAGGGTCCTGTTCCCTATGTCAATGTTTTTCCTGACAGTGGGGCTTGGGGAACAGTTACAAATATCGAAGGAGATTTTGTCATAACGATCCCTGCCAAATTCTTTCAACCAGAGACAGTGCTGAATTTCACATCCATTGGCTACGACACTAAACGAATTATGATTAAGGATCTTGCTGATTCAGTATCGATCGTAAACCTTGTGCCGTCCAATCAACAGTTACCCGAAGTCGTCATTGAGGGAAAAAATGATTCCGCATCAATTGTGCTCCAACGTGCAATAGAAAATATTCCAAAAAACTATCCCAAAAAACGACACATGATTGAAGCTTTTTACCGAGAGCTATCAATCAAAGACAGTATTTATTCCAGATTGACTGAGGCCGCGATACTTGTTGAGGAACCTGGTTATAGAGGCAATAAAGTTAGCAGTGACGACCTTTCCGTAGAAAGGAATAAAGTAAGGATTTTAGAGATACGCACAAGCGTAGACAATCGTGATTCCAATCTTGTCGGATGGGCGTTCACGAAATTATTAGGCGAAAAAAATGATATTTATGAAATTCTAAACGACAACTATGTCAGATTCATCGATAAGAAAAATGATCACTTTTTATCTAGGGGCTTTTTACCGGAATATGACGTTACAATTGCAGGAGTTACTACGTTTGATGGAGCCCCAGTCTCCATCATAAATCTTAGCTCGAAAAACAAAAGGATCTTCTTTATCCGAGACGTCAACATCTACATCAGCGGAAACGATTACGCAATACTGAGAATCGAAAATGATTTAATTGTAAACCCGGAGCGGAAGGAAATCCTGAAGTTCGCCATAGATAGCACCTACTTCTATCAAAGTATTATTAGCTACAAAAAAATGGAGGGCCAATACGTTCCGTGTTATATCAGAACACGAAAATATGCATCAAACATCAATCCCTTGTCCAACAATTCTCTTCAGCACATGGAGGTTGAATTCTTGTTGACAAACTATTTTGAAAAAGACTTCGAGAAAATCCGATCACGATATGTGTCAAAGCGCGATGAAGAAATACTTAAGGATGACCGACCCTACAATGAGGAATTTTGGAAGAACTACAGTACAGTGGTAATAAACCCAATATCAAATAAGGCGAAGAAGAATTTGGAAAAGAACAAAACCTTAGATGAACAATTTAAGAGCAGAAAAAACTAGTAAAGCCCGGAATGAGACTTTCAACACCATTACTATTGTCCATATTCTTCGCGTTGGTCTTTATCCTAAGTTTTTATGACCTTTTTCATATACTTGACCACGTGCGGTCGGCCGAATTTGGCAAGGAGCCTACATTGATCACTTTTGTCGGATTTAATTTTTTGCCAAAGGTTATCTTTTACTTGGTAAAGTTTTCCGCCCTCATGGGAACGTTTTATGGTTCCATGTTATTGTTCATCCAAGGAAATCGGTCCGATTCAAATTCCCCGAGGAGAATACTTAGAGTTCTGGTTTCAGTAGAGTTTATCATGCTATCGCTCATATGCTATAAAGTTATCTACTTCGGTCTCTTAAACGGCAACTTTACACTCGAGGAGTATCAAAATTTCCACCCTTTTACTTTACATGATCCGGAAAAATCAGGATTTCTTAATCGACTGACAGCGCATTTTGGCCCTTTTGACTTTCTTTACATACTTCTCTTGACGCTAAAAATCTCAGCGATTTTTGAAATCCAATTCTCGAAGAGCATCGCACTGGTTGTGGTATCCTACATACTGCCATTGATTCTATGGATCCGTTTCCTTCATTTTATTGGTCTATGAAACCAACAGCTCATGAATTCTAATTTTTATGACAAAAGAAAGAGCATCACTAACTGTCATTCTTAATCTATGGAAGCGGGACCACCTCTCAGAACAGCTCAATTCTCTTCGGCTTCAGAAAGTATTGCCCAAAGAGGTTTGGATCATCCAGTATCAAAACCATTTCGAAATAGCTACCACCTTACGGGAGTTTAACGCTGATTTCAAAATCGAGACATTTTCAATTTCGAAAAATTTAAAATATTTTGGTCGATATGCCCTTGCAAATTTCGTCCGGACAAAATACGTATGGGTGCTTGATGACGATATCATTCCAGGTCTTGGTTGGACTGAACTTTGTATTCACAAGTGTAAAAAATATAAAGCGATAATTGCCTGCTCAGGTCGACTAATCCCGGAGGGAAACTATGAACCTGAAGCGAAATTTGACATTGAAAATTTTATCGGGGATTGCTCTGGAGAAGAATTCAATTTCAGCGAGTCGGATGTAGAGGTTGATTTTGGTATTCAGAGTTACTTTCTAAAAACGACATGGCTGAGATATTTTTGGAGACATTATCCGGCCACTTTCGAGAGTGGCGAGGACATACATTTGGCAGCCACATTAAAAGTAGTCAAGGGGATCAGGTCAATTGTTCCTCGTCAAACCTCAGCTGAAACTACCGGGAATTTAAGATTAAGCTATGGATTTGATGAACATGCTTCATGGAGAAAAAGTAGATTCATCGGACTAAGAAAAAAAGGCCTTCACTACCTCATCGATGAGCTAGAGTGGTTACCGCTTCGATGGAAATTGGCTAATAGAAAGGAACGAAGGAGGCGGAAGTAATTCCCGCTCTTGATGAGCTAATCGTAATTAGCCGCCTGTCATTGGTCGTATGGAGCAGCAGAGGAAAACATACACCTTAGGCGAGCTTATAGGATGTAAAAAAGCTAGCCGAATGTCGGCTAGCTTTTTTCGTTTATCATCAATAAAAAAAATATTTTGTAAAGAACCATCCTGAGCCAACTTCCCTTTAAGGGATTTAACGGTAGATGCATCAATCAGCTTCCACCCGCGGGGCGCTCGTCTGCAAGTTGATCTCTTCTCCTTCTTTGTTCAGAAACTTGTACTCGGTGATTGCCATCGAAGTGTCTTTCACAAGCTTGATCCAGCGCTTGTATTTGAAATACCAACGCATGCGCTGCGAAATAAATCCCTTG
>DASWTP010000089.1:0-34441 GCA_036402075.1 Chryseosolibacter sp.
TGATCGATGTCGACATAGAGAATTGATGGCTGGGATTCCCCTTGAGCCAGCATTCCTTAAATCGTTTCGCGTCTTCCCTTCTGCATTCAAAACAAGGGCGGTGACCGGCAGCGAATGCGGTTGCCTCATCCATAAAAAAAAGCTCGGTCCATCGACCGGGACTCATCACAGTACGCCTGCGATCCTTAAACTCAAGAACACACGTAATCCATGCCTTGTGCTTAAAGGGCCGTGTGATCTGCTTTTGCTCGTTGTGAATGACCCCACGATTTCCCATCCACGTACCTCGCGCAGCTGTACTAATGATCGATCCAAAAGGGTCTACCCTGTTCTGAAGCATGCACTAAAATAACACAACCTGGCAATATGCGTTGTGGAGTTTCAATGTTGGCGATTTGGCCGACCCGTTTCTGTCGTTCACCTACCAACGGCTCCACAATGCCTTTTTTCGATAGCTGGACGGGCTTTTCAAACCGTTATTTACATTATAAACGCTACGGCAATGTACACGCTACATAACACATCCTCAACAAAATCTGCTCTCGTTCGCGCATCAATGATCGGGGGCGGCATTGTGATTGCCATCATCTGTTCGCTGGTTTCGCTCGATCGATCCTCCGCAGAGGCTAATCGAGAGTTCAATCAAGCTCCATATGCAGTCAATGCCCTGCTTCTTAAAGCAGCGTCAACGCTTGGCCACTCTGCAGTTGTATTCTCCAACCCTTAGCCCATCCATAAAATCGCTGTGTAAATCCCGTTCGATCGGTGGCGAAGCGTTGCTGAGCACACGCATTTAATCCTTCGCCAGTGTCACACTTTTAGTGCCGGTTTCATAATAGATTCTGAGCTGGTCGGCAGTAACTCGGAATGAAACTTCCCCGCCACCAACAGCTTCCAAAAACTTGTCGGCCCATTGCGGTTGCCCAACATAAGTGGAAATGAGATGAGTTACGCGAAACTGTCGTTCTCCGAGATATGTAAATTCACCCTCGATGGCATTGGTTGTATTTTTGCCAGAAAGACGTTGCGGCTGGACCGTGTCATCGAACGTGATGATGATGTCTTTGCCCCATGAATTCTCCTGGGTTCTCTCTTCAGATTTTCCGATTTCAAAATCTTCAAAGGATATGACTCTCCACGTTCCGTTCAACGTCTCGATGGTTGGATCATCGGGAAATGAATCGATACGCGGCTCATCAGATGAACAACCAAGTTGGCCGACCAGGATAAACAAAAGAAGTAAGCCTCGTGTCTTCATAGGGTCTTTTTATGATTTAGACACCTTATCGTTTCAGAACGTTGGAAAGGCAACCGATCCGCTAGTTCATGGTATTGAACGTGTACACGTAAAAGTTTGGATCAACTTTGATCGTTGTCTGATTTCCTTCCAGCTTCTCAACTTTTGGGCGCGTAGTAGCGTTTAACGTTTTTTCCTTTCCTCCTACCCAAATCTTTACAGGCATGTTAAATGTTGGAATACAATTCGACCAGTGGTAGACCAGGTTGCCGTCAGTGAGGCGATACTCAAAAACGGGGACACGGATGTCGCGAAGATATTGATCGAAGAAAGAGGTGAGATTCAGTCCCAGGCTTTTCGCCATGTAGTCTTCAATCTCCTTGGTTGTAACGGTCTTATGGTAGAACTCCTTATTGAGGCCGCGTAGCATCGCCTTCCATTTTGCATCGTCATTAACGACCTGGCGAAGCGTGTGAAGCAAGTTGCTTCCCTTGCTATACATATCGCCTGATCCGCCCGAATTAACACCATACGCTCCGATGATCGGGCTGCTGTTGCCAATACCGAGCCTTAAGCCACGGACATACTCCGCTGCCGCTTCTTTTCCATAAAAGTGTTCGATAAAAATTGCCTCGGAGTAGCACGTGAATCCCTCGTGAATCCACATGTCAGCGATATCTTTGTACGTGATGTTGTTTGCAAACCACTCGTGACCACTTTCATGAATAATGATATAATCCCACTTTAGTCCCCAGCCTGTATTGCTCAGGTCACTTCCGCGATAGCCAGGCCCATAATCATTTCCGTACGTTACCGAACTCTGATGTTCCATGCCGAGATAAGGGACCTCGACCAGCTTATAACTGTCCTCGTAAAATGGATATGGACCAAACCAGCTCTCGAATGCTTCCATCATCCGTGTTGCGTCCTTAAAATGAACTTTCGCTTTTTCGAGGTTCGACTTCAATACCCAGTAGTCCATGTCGAGTATACCTTTCTCACCTTTATATTTCTCCGAGAAGCGCACGTAGTCACCGATATTCAGGTTTACTCCATAGTTATTGATGGGATTCACTACTTCCCAGGTAAATGTTTTTGTCTTGTTCTTCTCAGCCTTTTCGCTCTTCAGCCTTCCATTCGAAACCGCGATAAGTCCGGCCGGAACATTGATGCTGATCGTCATGCCATTGTCGTTTTCATCATACATGTGGTCCTTGCATGGCCACCAAAGACTTGCTCCGATTCCCTGGCACGATGTGGCAATGAAATCTTTGCCGTTCACATCCTTCTTCCATGAGAACCCACCGTCCCACGGTGCGTTTTTCGCCACCAATGGTTTACCGGAATATTCAACTGTGATTTTTTCCGTGGCCCCTGCTGACTGGTTCTTCTTCAGCGTAATAAAATGGGCGTTGCCATCGTGTTTGATTTCGAGCGCCTGACCATCCTGCGAAGCTTTCTCGAGCACCATGGGTGCCTGAAGGTCGATCTGCATTACACTGGCCGGAGTCAGCACTTTATATGTGATGACGTTTGTTCCTTTGATCGATTGGTCAGCGATGTTTACGGTAATAGACAAATCATATCGCTGAAGGTCCCACCATTCGCGTTCTTTGGTAATGGATCCACGCAAAGTGTCCTGTCGGGTAAATGTGCCGTTGCTGAAAATATTCTGGGCGAAGACGTTTGTCACTGCAACAACAAGAATAATGGCAATCAGGGAGTATCTCATGGTTCAAAGAGTAAGTGAATCCTGCAAACATAAGGTATTTTCGAATAAATGGGAATCAGACTGGCCGGGGTATTTTGCGGTCAGTTAGGTTGTGTAACATCTTAATTCCAGGAGGATAACGTTTCGAAGCATCTGCCATTTGCCGCGAGTGTAGGTGAAAAAAAGAAATTATGCGCTGGTTCGACTCCAAATTTTCTAAATTAAGAACACAACTAAAACACCTCATCATGAAACAACTTTTTACTATTTGTGCGCTGGCCGCCACGAGCATTGCCTTTGGCCAGGGACAACTGCAGAAGGAGTCAACAAACTCGCTGGCATTCGTTTCCGACCACGTGATGCAACTGGCGAAAGCCATTCCGGCAGAGAAATATTCGTACACACCGCAGCAGGGTGTTAGGACAGTTGCCGATGTATGTGCTCATATCATTTCGGCCAACTACTTTTTCGCGTCTAAACTCGGAGCAAAAATTCCTGCAGATGTGAAAATGGAAACAATCGAGAAAGATCTTAAGGCAAAAGATGCTATTGAAAAAGAGCTGAAGCGCTCGTATGACCTGCTTATTGAGTCAATCAGGAACACAAAGGATGCCTCGCTGGCAGCGAAGGTCGACTTTCCGTTTCCCGGGGAATATACAGGTATGAGCGCGATCCTGATTTCGCTTGGTCACTCCAACGAACACCTCGGACAACTTATTGCCTATGCGCGCATGAACGGCATAAAGCCTCCCTGGAGCGAATAAACAAAAAAAAAGACCATCTGAATGAGATGGTCTTTTTTAATTGAAAGAGACGTTTAGTCAAGGAGGGTAACGTTGACAGCGTTCATTCCTTTTTTACCTCTCTCCTCTTCAAACTCTACCTTATCGTTTTCACGAATTTGATCAACGAGGCCTGAAGCGTGTACGAAAATATCGGTGTTAGAATTGTTTGGCGTGATGAATCCGAAACCTTTGGTTTCATTGAAAAATTTTACTGTTCCTTGCATTGTATTAAAAATTAAAAATTAAAAACGGTATCGACCTCTGCAGAGAGGGTGCAAACTGCCACAACCACACATCAGCGGGTCAAGAGAAGTTTAATAAGAAGGTGAAAAACAAAGAGCCCGAAATGAGCTTGATGAAAGGCACTGAATCTTAATGACATGACAAAGATACCATTATTCCTGCGTATTCCTAGTGTCAGCTTTGCATTTTAAAAATAAATGCGTCTTGCTCACACTTAACCCAGATACGACTTCAAAACACTGTTGCGTGAATGCCGTAATCGTCTTGTTGCCTGCTCTTTGATCTGCCGCACGCGCTCACGGGTAAGGTTTAATCTTTCACCAAGCTCTTCAAGGTTCATTGGTGGATGTCCGCCTAACCCAAAATAAAGATTCATCACTTCACATTCGCGAACGGTGAGCTTCGAGAAAGCGCGTTGGATCTCCGACTTCAGTGAATCGGAAAGCAACTCCGCATCGGGCATGTCACTGTTTCCGTCAGAAAGCACATCAAGCAGCGAATTGCTCTCCCCATCTTCAAAGGGGGCATCTACGGATACATGACGGCCAGAGTGTTTCTGGTTCTGTACGATCTCTTCTTCGGTAACACCAATGGTGTCGGCAAGTTCACGTGTGGAAGGCTCACGCTGGAACTGCTGTTCAAGGGTAGAAAAAGTTTTCAGGATCTTATTCAGACCACTTACCCGATTCAACGGAAGTCTCACGATGCGCGATTGCTCAGCAAGGCTCTGCATGATCGATTGGCGGATCCACCAGACGGCATACGAAATGAACTTAAAACCACGCGTTTCGTCAAAACGTTTCGCAGCTTTGATCAGCCCGAGATTGCCTTCGTTGATCAAATCGCCAAGTGTAAGACCATAATTCTGATATTGTTTGGCAACGGAAACCACGAAACGCAGGTTGGCTTTGGTCAGCTTCTCCAGCGCAATAGTGTCCCCTTCCCGAATGCGCCTCGCCAGATTCACTTCCTCCTCGGAGGTAATGAGGTCCACTTTGCCAATCTCCTGAAGGTATTTGTCCAGCGACTGGCTTTCGCGGTTGGTAATCTGTTTGGTGATCTTAAGTTGTCGCATTCTTTAGTTTTTGTGTTTAGGAAGACTTTGTCAGTTCTGATTGCCGACTTCAGGCCACGGAGCGTTTAAGTAGTTGAATCTCGCCCGCGAGCACCCTGTTGATATTGGTCAGGTGACCTTGCTCACACGGGTCACACAACGAAATTGCTTTGCCTTGCCACCCTTGCTGATGACGGTGATCGTTTAGTCTCTTGATGTACGTTTCAGCCGAGACCGGGATGTTGTAGTTGACAACCATCCTCACGCTTGTAGTCGGAATGTCACTGGCCGCACTTTCCGTAACCACAAGCGTGCGCGTGCGTTTATTTTCAAAGTTGGCTGCGCTGGATCGCCTGGTCCGCTGACTCTTATTGCCATGGAATGACTCAGCTGTTATACCAGCGCGATTCAATGTATCCGCGAGTGTATCGGCCGCAAAATTTGTTTTCACATACACAATAACATTGTCCACATCTTCATTCGATAGAAGCTCTACCGTAAGCGCAGTCTTCATTGCTTCAGGGACCTGGTAAACGAATTGCTCAAACGCGCCAGGAGAATGCAGATCCTGCTGAGCCGTTGGACTTAGTCGGTGGACCAGGAAGGGCTGAGGCATCACTTTCAAAAGTTGAAAGGAAGTTGAATTATCGGTGCAAAGTTGTAGTGACATAAATAATCGTTAATGTTTCCGGACCCGTGATGTTCACAGCTCCTTTAAGGATTGAGTGAGTCCACCACAAACGCAGCGACTTTCAATTCAGATCTAAATTGCGAGAGAAAGAATTTCCGAACCGGGGATAAGAGTTGGGAAGGAACTAAAGAATCACAATTGATTCATTAAAGGTAAGGCTATTCATGTCAGTAACCTAGATAAATCGACAAACTCAAAGGAACAGCCCCTGGCGAAAGCGATATACACGCGGCAGATAGCTGACCTGGATAGGAAACGGGGTAAACTTTTGAAAAAGTGAGGCGGCCAGTTCACGCGCCCGCCTCACGTTCTATCGTTCTAATAACACTTTAATGCGCTTTCGAGAGGTTTTTGGTTCACCTAGCGGCTTTTCGCTAACCTGTTTCTTCCCTTTGTTCCTCCTGCCCCACCAGATGTAAACTCCCGTCACCGGCAGGCTGGCACAAATCAGGCTGGCAAAAAAAGCCAGGATCTTTCCGGGTAATCCAAGAATTGCGCCCGTATGAATGTCATAATTCATCCGCGAAAGCTTATCGGCAAACTCGGCCTCGGGAAACCGTCCATAAATATGCTCTACAGGAACTTCCTTCAGCGTGTATTGATCGTAATAGCGATAGTCTATTTTCCAATAGGTCTCACCATCCGGGTTTGCATTGGCACCGACCACGGAAGAGCTTGTTTCCGGAATGTGCACCTCGATTGTTTCTGCATGCGGGTATTCCTTTCGCATTTTCGCGTATACGTTGTCTATCACCGGAAGCTGGCTACTGTAATGTTGCGTGGTGTCAGACAACGGTTCACTGTACTCTAACGACTTCTCACCACCTGTGGCAGTATATACGCCTTTTGCAAACCACTGAAATCCCCAGACAAGCCCGGTAAGCGCCAGCACGAGCGCGATCGTCCACACGTAAAAACCGAGCACATTGTGAAGGTCGTAGTTAACGCGCCTCCATCGGGCACGCCACTTGATCGTGACGCGTTGCTTTGCATCTTTCTTTTTCTTCGGCCACCAAAGGATAATTCCTGAGATGAGCATCACCGCAAAGACCAACGTTGCGCTTGCTGCAACCGGTTGACCAATCTCCGGGGGAAGCCACAGGTAGAAATGGCCGTCAAGAATGAATTGGAAAAAATCAGCCTCCATGTCCTTTACCTTTAAAACCTCGGCTGTGTATGGATTCACATAGACGAGGTAATAATAATAGTCAGGTTCATAGTTATAGTAAATGACCATCGCAGCCTTCTCTGCTCCGAGATACTGCACAGCATGAATGTGCTTTCCGGAAAGTTTCTGCTCTGCAGCTGCCTTCAGCACAGACGGAGGAAGAAACGGCTTCGTCTGCTTTTCAACGAATCGGAAAGGCTGGGTCAGGTCGCGGATTTCCCGTTCAAACGCGTAGATGCAGCCTGTGATCGCGATGATGAACACAAGAATTCCCGATGCGAGTCCCAGCCAGAGGTGTACTTTTCCAATAATCTTCTTCATATCGAGCTGCATTTGTTTCCCCAGGTGCTGATCGCAACGTGCAAGACAGCCAGGCCATATCGTGTTTGTGCAATGGTCATCCAGCGCGTATTAAAATTTGCAGGCAACACTCAGCCTGATATTTCTTGGTGCCTCAGCCTGGTAGCTATATACGGGTGATGGATTACCTTCTGAATCGCTCATCCATGATTCATACGATCCGCTGTAGAGATAGGCATTCAACACGTTGAAGACATTGCCTGTGACTTTTAATCTGTTCTTCTCCCAGAATAAACCACCATCAAGCTTGAAGTAGTTTTCCATTTCCTTGTCGGGATCAGGTGATGCTTCCCAATAGGTCGCACGGTCCGCGAGATAGGTAAAGCCCGCGGATGCACCGAATCCTTTCAGAACCCCCTTCTGGAATTTGTAGTTAACCCAAGTGTTGATGGTGTGCTTTGCAAATCCTGGCACCAATGAGCCTTCCTCCGGATACGTGACTCCATCCGCTACTTCAACAACGCGCGAATCTGTGTAAGCATAGTTCGCAACGAGATTCAATCCGCTGACGATCGTTCCGTGAAGATCGAACTCAAAGCCTTTTGCTTTTTTCCGCCCGAGCTCGATACTCCGGCCCGATGTAGGATTGGTTGGATCCGCAGTAAGCTCATTATTTTTCAGAATCTGGTAGACGGCAAAGGTGGTTGCCCATGAGCTGCCAAACCACTCCTTCTTCACTCCCAGCTCCATGTTGTTTCCGGTGATGGGCTGTACTTTGCTTCCATCGGCCATAATGCCGGTTTGAGGGATGAACGCCTGGTCATAAAGCGCATAAGCGGAAAATTGTTTCGTGATGGATGCGCTCAATCCAAGGCGCGGGGTAAAGTGCTTTGCTCTATCAGGTGTACCGCCCCATGCGGATTGCTCAAGGTTGGTGTAACGGCCAGCAAGCGTCAGTCGAATGAGGTTATTAAAAAAGCCTAACTCATCCTGCAGGTAGAAGCTTGTGTATTGCTGATCCATAAGGCCACCGGCAGCCTTTGCACGATCTTCGAGAGAAGTTTCACGATCAAATGTTGGATTGCCGTTGGCCGGAGCGCCAAGATCCGGGTTTAGCGGATCGAACGGATTTGCTTCAGTGTCAAGGTCGTGCGATTGTCCCCAGTCAGCCTGATAGTCTTTCTTTGCCATGTCAAGTCCGGCCAGTAGGCGGTGACGTATTGCGCCCGTCTGCACTTCGCCATTTACGAAAACCTGTCCCATAGTCATAAGGCTTTTTGCATCCCAGATTCCGATGTTGCGGATGTAGGTGCCGTCCTGGTTTACCGCAGATGGCCACATTGAGTGTCCGATCTGGTCATAAATGAAATGGGAGACTTGTCCCGTGACTTTCCAGTTTGAATTGAAGTTGTGCTGAATGTTCGCATAGAGACCGTGATCATCGATCTTCACACCAGGCGTTCCGGCTGGCAGTGTAGTGAAGTCGGCATCGAAGTCTGCGAATTGATTCTTTGAAAAGATATAGTATGAACCAACGTTGCTCATATTCGCGCGCTGGTAATTGTATTCAAGCGTGATGCGTGTGCTCTTTCCAAGTTGGTAAGCGATCACCGGGGCAAGCACATACCGGTCGTTGTATTCGTTGGCGCGGAAGGAGTTCTTATTTTGCGCTGAGACGTTGACGCGATAAAGCAACTTGCCATCCTTGGAAAACTTGCCGTCCAGGTCGAGCGAGCCGCGCAGCAGGCCGAAGCTTCCGCCCGTGAGCGCCAGTTCACCTCTGCTCACACCCGTAGGTTTTTTCGTAACCACATTGTACAACCCTGACGGGTCTCCGCTCGACAGCATGAAGCCGGCCGGGCCTTTAACGAATTCAACATGGTCAACAAAACTCATGTCTTCGGTGAGTGGTCCCCAATAAGAGTTTACTACGTTAAAACCGTTTCGAAACGCCTGGATCTGCGAACCACGCGCGACAATGTTTGTATAGAGGTCGCCCCAGTGTTCCTGTCGAACTGCCCCGCTTACATTGCGGATCAATCCATCGCTCATGCTGACGACCTGCTGATCTTTCAGCATCTCACTGGTCACCACCTGAATATTTTGTGGAGTTTCGATCAGGGGTGTCGTCAAACGAAGTGAACTCGAGACCCGATCACTCGTATAGCGGTCAGCGTTGCCTGAAATCACAATTTCTTCTAATTGCTTAGCACTCTCCTTTATAGTGAAGTCAACGTTCGTTACTTCCCCGCTCCTGATCTCGATCGGTTGCTTCTGACTTTCAAGCCCC
Organism: Chryseosolibacter sp.; assembly: GCA_036402075.1. GTDB lineage: Bacteria > Bacteroidota > Bacteroidia > Cytophagales > Cyclobacteriaceae > Chryseosolibacter. The sequence goes on from DASWTP010000089.1 coordinate 9,480, forward strand.
ATGAACGCTGCAACGAGGTTGTAACTGCCAGGCTTCAGATTTTTGATTTCGAAAAAACCGTTGCGGTCGGCCACCGTGCCCCTTGAAGTACCTTCGATGCTGACGTTGACGTATTCCGCAGGATCGCCATCGGAGGTTTTGATGTTTCCCTGAACGGTGCCTGTTTGGGCCATTAGCGAAATGCCCGAAAACAGTGCGAAAACGAATGTGTATAGGTTTTTCATTGTTTAGATTTAGTCTAAATAAGATGCAATCCTACCTCACGATGGGAGAAAAAGCAAACTATTTGGAATAATTCTAAATAATAAAACACCTGCCATGGCAATGCAAACGTGTGAAAACCAGCGTTGCGATGCCTGTTATCCCTGGGCGGTGGACGAGACCAGTCAGAGAGGTTGAGGATTTTTGAATTCCACTTTGTCTTGCAAAGTACTTTTAAATATTTTTACCGCAGACCTTTTGTACCCACAGATGAAAAGCTCCTCCGAAAAATTCTATGACCAGTTCTCCTTCCTGTACCCGGCAATCGATTGGATTTTAAAGCCACAGAAAAAGAAACTGTTCGAAAAGATCAATGCATGTCCGTGCGGACAATTACTTGAGATCGGAATCGGCAACGGCTCCAACCTGAAATACTATCGCTCCCACCGCGTTACTGGCATCGACACATCGAGGCGTATGCTGACGCAGGCTCGTAAGCAAGCTGGAACAAATGTTGAACTTTTTCACATGAATGGAGAGAAGCTTTTCTTTTCCAACGAAAGCTTTGACTATGTCGTCCTTTCCCATGTGCTCGCTGTGGTAGATACTCCCGGGAACCTGTTGGCGGAAGTGCACCGCGTTCTTAAACCCGGGGGAAAAGTTTTTGTCCTGAATCATTTCACGCCCCACAACGGCCTGAAGTACCTCGATCAGGCCGTGCAAATGGTCTCCAGGTTCTTACATCTCAAGTCGCTATTCACGCTTGAGACTGTGCCTGGCCTGCAACGCTTCACACTGGTAAGCTCTTCTGACGCATCCTTGTTTTCCTATTTCAAAATCCTCGTCTATGAAAAAAGCCTGTAGCATCGGAATGGCGTTAGCTGTCAGTTTGTTCATCTATGTGTTCTATCGTTCTGAGAAGACGTTGATCAATGAATTGATCGTTGCTTTGATATCGCTGGAGTACTATGCAGCAGCAAAGGCATGTATCGTTCGAGCATTACCTTTGCCGGGGCCAATTATTTTTTCGTTACCGGGCGGTCTTTGGATCTTCTGCGTCACTGCGCTCTCGCAGAACTTCTATTTAAAGATTCGAAGTAAAAGGATACTGTTGAGTGTTGTTCCGATCATATTCTGTGTCGGCCTGGAGGTTTGCCAGCTCCTCCAGCTGACCAATGGAAGATTTGACGTGTTGGATATTGCATTCTATGGATTGTTTTGGTTGCTTGCATCGTTTGGATTTCAATCGCGGGTTACACAACAAAACATTGCTTCACCTTTTACCCTTCATGGTTTTATTTGCGTGGCGTGTTTTCTGTCAGTTTACCTCGCACATGTGAATCAGTAAAAGGGACTTCACTAATGAGAAAGGGCGATGATCAAAAGGCATTTACTTAGCTATCAGTACGCGCTGCGCGGAATCTGGCTCGCATTCCGCTATGAACCCAACATGCGAATTCACCTTGCGGCTGCCATTGCGGTTGTCGCTATCAACTATTCGCTCGATGTTACGGTTACTGAATGGCTGATCACACTCATGCTGATTGGCATTGTCTGGATGTCAGAAATTTTCAATACGGCTGTCGAGAAACTAGCCGATCGCGTTACAAAAGAGCGAGATCCGCTCATCGGGGCCGTGAAAGACCTCGCTGCGGGGGCGGTTCTGATCGTCTGCATTGTGGCGGTCATTTGCGGCCTCATGATATATCTCCCCTATCTAACCTAAACCCAGCCCACGGCCTTGATCCATCAGAGCAAATTGGTGTCAGCGGATGTAACCTAACCAGTCCGTCAACGTTATGAGATTCGTGCCGTTATGAAGGCGGAAGTAAATTGAAGTGTGACGCAGACGGAGATGTTTCGCCTACCTGCCGTTGAGTTGAAAACTTTTTCTTTTTATCTTACTACTTCCCTAACCCCCCGCGCATGCTGCAACATTATCTGGTAATTGCGGTCCGGAACCTGGCCAGGCACAAAACATTTTCACTCATCAACATCGGGGGACTGGCTGTCAGTCTCGCCAGCTGCCTGTTTATTTTCTATTACGTTTATGACGAATTCACATATGATCGCTTTCATGAGAAGGCTGGCCGCATCGTGCGCATCACCCAAACGTTTACAACACCTGAGAGCACGCAGAACATTCGGTTCACCAACCAAAAGGTCGGGCTGCACCTGCATCGGGTTTACCCCCAGGTAGAGAACTATGTGCGTTTCGAAGATGGTGAGCTCCGGCTGGGAAAATCGAAGATCAAAGAGAAAGGTGCATTTCGAACGGATCCAACCGTCTTCGAAGTTTTCAGCTACCCGCTCATTAAAGGGAATCCACAGACTGCCTTGGCACAACCACACTCGATTGTCCTTTCTGAAAGCCTTGCCGAAAAGTACTTTGACGGTGACCCGATAGGCTCCACGCTCGAGGTTGAAGGAGAACCCCATACGGTGACGGGCATTATGCAGGATGTGCCATCCAACAGCGACAAATGGGTAAGCGCGCTGATTCATGGCGAGTTTGAAGGTGAAGAGATTTCAAACCTGTATTTCACCTATGACACTTACCTGTTGTTACGGAAGCCCGAGGATGCTGTATTCATCCGGAAAAATTTAGCTTCGGTGGCAGCAGCCCTCCACGATCAGAGTCAACCGGTTAGAATGGGCTATGAGATGCAGGCGCTCACCAGCCTCCATTTTTTCCATGGAACGGAGATGGACAATCCGAAAGGGAACAAGACGAACGTTTACATTTTCGCCCTGGTGGCATTGGTTCTCCTGGTGGTCTCTGTTTTCAATTTCATCAACCTCACAACGATGCGCGCGCTCGACCGCGCAAAGGAAGTTGGTATCCGGAAGACTTCCGGTGCCCAACGAAGCCAGCTTGTGCGCCAGTTTCTCAGCGAGTCACTTCTTGCCGTCAGCGCAGCCGGCTGCATCGCGGTGGTTATCATCAACGTCTTCAAGCTGATCTTCGAATCAATCTCTGGAAAAACGATCGCCCTTTCGAATCCGCATGACCTTACGATCCTGGGAACAACCCTGCTGTTGCTGATCCTCATCGTGGTGTGCTCCTCGTTCTATCCTGCGTGGATACTTTCATCCTATCATCCCATCCAGGTTCTTCGCGGAAAGAATGCCGGCCACGTAGGGGGCGGATCTATCCGAAAAACTTTCACCGTTGGACAGTTCGCGTTAAGCACAGCGTTGATGCTTTTCCTGACTGCGATCCTCCTTCAAATGGATTTTATGCATTCGGCCGACCTCGGCTTCACTAAGGAAGAGATACTGGTGTTAAAAGCTCCCGAGGATTCGCTGGTCAGCACCAACCTCGCCTATTATAAGAACGAATTCCTGAAAAATAAAGCCGTAGAACAGGTAAGCGTGGGCGGGTTTGCATCCAATCTCGGAACGCACGAGCCTTTTGCATCGCCTATCTTTATTTCAACCGGTGCCGAAGAACGACAACTCATCGTACCGAACATCGTGGTCGATAAAGACTATCCAGGTATGCTCCAGCTGAAAGTGCAGCACGGCAAGGCATTTTCAGAAATGGAGTCGGAAGACATTGGACGAAGTGCCCTGGTTAATCAATCGTTTGTGAAACTGGCAGGCTGGGCGGATCCGATCGGAAAAAAGATCAGGACTTATGGTGGAGAAGCATTGGTGACTGGCGTTGTAGCAGACTTTCACTTTCAATCGCTACACAAACGAATTGAGCCGATTGCTATCATGGGAATGAATCCAAAAACGCCTGACGCGCGCTACTTCTACCTGAAGACTTCAGCAAAGAACCTGGACGAAATCAAAGTGCTTTGGAGAAAACTATTCCCTGCTCACGAATTCGACTATTTCTTCCTCAATGAATTTTTCGATGCACAGTACAAAGCGGATGAAAACCTGCGCCTGTTGTTCCTGTATTTCACCTTACTTACGATCATGGTGTGCGCGTCCGGGCTGCTAGCACTCACCATACATCACGTTGAAATGAAGACGAAAGAGACCAGTATCCGGAAAGTATTTGGTGCCGGGATCCTGTCCCTTGTTCAATGGCAGTCGCAGCGATTTGTTCCGATCGTTGCCGCGGGGATCAGTCTCGGTGCAGTCGCGGGATACGTATCAGCAAGAGAATGGCTCAGCAATTTTGCGTACCATATCGAACCAGGTATTGCACTTGTTGCAATTCCTGTGCTGTGCCTGTCGTTAATTTCGGTGATGATTGTTGGCTACAAAACCTGGCGCGGAGCCATGTGCAACCCTATCGATGTGCTGCGTCACGATTAGAAAAGAAGTCCCTGCCGCGTTGCAGCGAACAGGGACCTAACCTAAACTACAAAAACTTATTTCCAACCTCCGCCCAGCGCGCGGTAAACGTTTACCTTCGCGTTTATCTGACGTTGTTTGATTTCCACAAGTTCCATCTTCGATTCCAGCGCTTCCCGTTGTGTCAGCAGCACTTCCAGGTAATCCGCCCGGGCTGAACGGAACAGGCTGTTAGCGATGGTAATGGATTGCATGAGAATCTCTACTTCCTTCGACTTTGTCTGGTAGCTTCGGGTGAAATTCCGTACGCTCGAAAGCTCATTCACCACATCAACGTATGCGTTGAGAATCGTGCGCTCGTAATCGTACACTGCCTGGAGTTGCCTTGCATTCGCACTGTTGTATTGCGCTTTGATGCCATTTCTATTAACGAGTGGCGCAACCAGGTCACCGGCAAGATTTAATAGCACCGATTCGGGATTGACCAGGTATGACGGATTGAAAGCCTGAAAGCCCAAGCCTCCGGTTATTCGCAGCGAAGGATAAAAGTTAGCGCGCGCCACCTTTACATCCAGCCTGGCAGCTTCGAGTTCCAGCTCTGCCTGTCGAATATCGGGCCGATTGGCGAGCAACTGCGATGGCACTCCGACTGCTATCGAGTCAACAGCCAGCGTGTTAAAAATTGCCGAGCTCCTCGGAATTCCATTCGGAAAACCAGCTGTCAGGAAGCTCAAGCGATTTTCAGTCTCAATGATGCGCTGACGGATCTCAAATTGCCTGTTGGTGGTGTTCAGCAATTGCGCCTCGAACCGGTTCACTGCAAGCTGCGTCAGCTTGGCTGCGTCTTTTTGTTGCTTCACAATCTGAAGCGCATCGGTCTGCAATTCGATGTTCCGCTGAATGATCTCCAATTGATTGTCGAGCGCCATCAGCTCATAGTATGAACTGGCGATTTCTGAGATCAGGTTGGTGACCATGAAGTTTTTCCCCTCTACGCTGGAGAGGTAGCGCAAGGCCGCAGATTTTTTGGCGTTGCGAAGCTTTCTCCAGATGTCGATTTCCCATGAAGCAAAAGCGCCCACTACGTAGTTCTGCAACGGATCAGGAAAACGCTTGCCTGGCATGATGTCCAGATTCTCGTCTACGGCTCCAACGCGCGTGTAGCGTCCTTCTTTTGCCACCTCGGCAGCGCCCAGCGCATTTACGAACGGAAGATACTCGCCTTTTCGTGCACGCACTTCGTTCTTCCGTACCTCGATCTCCTGAAGCGTAATATTAAGCTCCTGATTTTTTTTCAAGGCGCTGTCAATCAACGCGACCAGGTATTGATCAGCGAAGTACTGCCTCCAGTTGATGTGCGCACTATTGCTTGAATCGGTTGATGTCGCAAATGCAGGTGGCACTTCCCTATTTTCACTCCTTACAGTGCTTTTTAGCGGCTTGCATCCCCAACATGATCCGAGGATAAAGGCTGCAATCAGTGTTCTAATTATCGTTCGTCTCATTTTTAATTCGCATTTTTTTGAGGATTCGTTTAATGAGCGAAGCTTGCGAGTCGCGCTCGATGAATTCTTCGCTCAGGGGAACTTCATCCTGGTCTTTGATCAGTTTCTTTCCTTCTGCCAACGTTCCAAAGATGAAGTACAGACCGGGCACAATGATGACACCGAAGACCGTTCCAAAGAGCATTCCGCCAAGTGCGGATGCACCGATAGTATGATTTCCGATCGCTCCCGGCCCCGTGGCGATGACCAGCGGAATCAAGCCTGCAATGAATGCAAATGAAGTCATGAGAATCGGACGGAATCGCACCTTCGCACCTTCGATCGCGGCATCGATTACCCTGGCGCCCTGCTGATGCTTCTGCACGGCAAACTCAACGATGAGCACCGCGTTCTTTCCAAGGAGTCCAACAAGCATGATCAGCCCGATCTGCGCGTAGATGTCATTCGCAAGACCCATTCCCTTGAGCAGCAGGAATGAACCGAAAATTCCTGCTGGGAGAGAGAAAACAACCGCCAGCGGAATGATGAAGCTCTCGTACTGCGCTGCCAGCACCAGGTATACGAAAATGAGCACTACGATGAAAATGTAAAGAGCTTCATTTCCGCGGTTAGCCTCATCAAAAGACAATCCCTCCCAGGCAATATCATAACCACGCGGCAGTGTCTGCTGCGCTACCTCCTGGATCGCTTTGATAGCATCGCCACTGGTGTAGCCGGGTGCCGGAATCCCGCGGATCGATGACGATGTGTAAAGGTTGAATCGCGTAATCTCATTTGGTCCCTGCGTTTTCTTCATCTTCATGAATGAAGAATAAGGCACCATCTCCCCCCGATCATTCTTAATGAACAGATCCAGGATGTCAGTCGGAAGCTTACGGTATTCAGGCGCAGCTTGCGTGTACACTTTGTAAAACGTACGAAATCTTACAAATCCCTGTTCATATGTGCTTCCGATCAGGATATCGAGGTTCTCCATTGCCTTGCCGATCGAAACGCCCTTCTGCATCGCCAGCTCGTTGTCGATAACCAGTTCGTACTGCGGATAGTTTGCCGCGAAGAAAGTAAACAACCCGGTCAGCTCTTTTCGTTTCCCCAGCGCATCCATGAACTCCGTGTTCACCCTGTCAAATTCCTGGTAGTCGATGGTGGCACTCTTATCCAGGAGGCGCAGCGAGAAACCATCTGACGATCCATAACCTGGAACTGCCGGGGGCTCGAAATATTCAATCACGGCACCAATGTCCTTCGTCTTCTCTTCCAGTTCTTCGATGATCTCTGTAACAGAATGATGGCGTTCTGACCAGTCTTTCAGGTTAATGATACACGTGCCCGCGTTTGACCCGCGACCTTCTGTGAGAATTTCATAACCCGCCAGCGATGATACCGATTGGATTCCATCAACTTCTTCCGCGATCTGCTGGAGTTTCCGGGAAACATCGTTTGTCCTCTCCAACGTACTGCCGGGAGGTGTTTGAATGATCGCGTAGATCATGCCTTGATCTTCGTTCGGAATAAATCCAGCCGGAAGAGAATCGTTTACTGCAAAAATTCCAAAGGCGAAGAGGGCCAGCATACCATACGTGACAAGTCTGCGGTCGACAATTTTTGTGAGGAGGCCCGTATACTTGCCTGTTACCCGTTCAAACTTCCTGTTAAACCAGCTGATGAAGAGATCCACCGGTGTCTTACGCTTTGGCTTACCGTGATTGTTTTTCAGAATGATAGCGCACAGCACGGGGGTAAGAGTTAATGCCACGACTCCCGAAAGGATAATTGCGCTGGCCATGGTGATCGAGAACTGGCGGTAGAAAATTCCTACCGGACCGGTCATAAACGCAACAGGAACAAAGACTGCCGTCATGATCAGCGTGATGGCAATAATGGCACCACTGATTTCTCCCAGTACTTTCTTCACTGCCTGGTAAGGCGATAGGTGTTCTTCTTCCATCTTCGCGTGCACGGCCTCGACAACAACGATGGCGTCATCGACCACGATACCGATCGCCAGCACCAGCGCAAACAAGGTGATGAGGTTGATTGTCAGGCCAAACATTTGCATAAACACAAATGCGCCCACCAGCGAAACCGGCACCGCGATCGTAGGGATAAGCGTAGACCGCCAGTCGCCAAGAAAGATAAACACCACGAGGGCAACCAGTACGAAGGCCTCAACCAGCGTGTGCATTACCTTGTCGATAGATGCGTCAACAAACTTTGAAACATCGTAGTTGATCTCGTATTTCATGCCCGGAGGAAAATCCGTTTCAAGTTCTTTCAGCTTTTCCTTCACGCCATCGATTACTTTTGTGGCGTTACTGCCAAAGTTTTGTTTTAACACGATCGATGCGGCAGGATAACCATCCTTGTTCGAATAAATGTCGAAGAACTCACTTCCCAGCTCGACCTCTGCTACGTCTTTCAGCTTGAGAATCTCTCCTTCGGGCGTGGCCTTAACGATGATGTCCTCGTATTCATCGGGCTGATTGAATCGTCCTTTATACGTCAGCACATACTCCAGCGATTGCGGGGATTTTCCGGATGCCTGTCCAAGCCTGCCCGGTCTGCCGATGACGCTCTGCTCATTGATGGCGTGCATCACCTCATCTGTCGAGACATTGTACGCCCGCATCCGGTCTGGCTTTAACCATATCCGCATGGCGTATTGACGGCTTCCGAGGATCTGTGCGCGGCCCATACCGCTAATGCGTTGAAGTTCCGGGAGAATGTGTACGCTTGAATAATTGTACAAGAACTTTTCATCGGCATTCTTATCCGTGCTGTAGAGGTTCACGTACATCAGCATGCTCGGTTGAATCGGAGTAATGATGACGCCTTCGCGCTGAACCAGCGGAGGCAGGTTATTCATCACCTGGTCGACACGGGTTTTCACATTCACTACGGCAGCATTGGGATCTGTACCGGGTTCAAAAACGATCTGAATCGTAGCTTCTCCAGCGCTGGTGGCATCCGAAATGATATACTGCATTCCCTGAACACCGTTAATGGCTCGTTCGAGCGGAATCAAAGTCGACTGCACAAGCACATCGGCACTTGACCCGGGGTACGCAATGAAGATATTCACGCGTGGTGGAGCAATCTCCGGAAACTGCGAAATGGGTCTTGTCTTAATCGCAAGAACCCCCAGGAAAATAATGGCGAGCGATATGGCAATGGCCAAGACCGGTCGTTGTATGAATTTACTAAACATGGTTCTGTCTCGTTTAGATTATTCAGCATGCAACTGGTCTAAATCTGCAAGGATCTGTTTCTGCGCCATGAAATCAAACTTGATCTTCTGGTTGTTTCTCACCTTTCGCAGGCCTTCCACAAGAATTCGGTCATTCTCATCGAGGCCGTCCGTGATCGCATAAAGATGCGGGATCTCTGTTCCCACGGTAATATGCCGTGATCGAACAACGTTGTCCTTATCGACCACGAAAACATATTTTTTGTCAAGAATTTCAAAGGTGGCTTTCTGCGGGATAAGCAACGCACCCTTCAAGGATGTCGGCATCAGTATATTTCCGGTCTCGCCATGACGCAGAATTCCCTTGGGATTTGGGAATGTTGCCCGGAAGGCGATGTTCCCTGTCTCGTTGTTGAAGTCAGCCTCTATCGTTTCCACCACACCTGTCTGATCGAACAACTGGTTATTGGCCATCTGCAATTTCACTTCGAGGGGTGTTGCCGATTTTGCTTTGGTTGCGTAGTCGAGGTATTCAGCTTCCGGTACGTTGAAGTATACCCACATCCTGCTGTTGTCCGAGAGTGTCGACAATAGTTCTCCTTCTTCGAGCAGGCTGCCGAGTCTCACATGGAAGCGATCCATGATCCCGTCAAAGGGAGCGCGGATGGTTGTGAAAGCCAGGTGTGCCTGTGCCAGGGAAAGATCTGCTTTTGCCTTGTTGAGACGGGCATTCGACAGCGCCAGTTCATTTGGAGAAACGATGCTGCTGTCGGCAAGCCGTTTGGTGTTGGCGTATTCTATTTCGGCAAAATTCACTTCTGCTTTTGCCTTTTGCATTTCAGCTTCATAGATCAGCGGCATGATCTGAAACATCAGCTGTCCTTTTTTTACGGATTGACCTTCGTCAACGTAGATATTTTGCAAATAGCCACGCTCCAGGGCCCTAAGTTCAATATGCTGCATGGAGCGGATCTGGCATACATATTCATGAAATACGAGGGTGTCTTTGCGTATGGGTTTAGTAACAATGAATTTTGCGTCTTCATGTTTTTCGTGCTCACGATGCCCGCAACCAGTAATCAATACTGCAACCAGGCACGTGAGAATTGAAATTCTCATCATAAAAGTTTTATTAGTCAAAATGGTAAAGAGAAGTGCATTGCCTGCAGGAAAATTCTGAGGGCTGTAGCACCAGTTGCCTTTGGACGTGTGCGTCTAAGGGTTAGGGTCTGATGAGAATCAGGAGAGAAAACTTTTCCAGGAATGATGCAGAACAACCAGCGATAATTCTTTCCGGTTTTGCCGCGAACTGAGCAACTGCGCCAGGAGGCGTGAGTCTGAGCTTACCTGGAACCGCTCTTTAAGAGACAGGATGGCGAATAGCTTTTCAGAGTCCTCGTCCGACTCATGGTTTTTCTCGCGTTCGTCTTTTGATTCAGATTCCGCTGGGATGGGGACGGAACCAAAAGGAGCATGATGAGACTGGTTATGACTTTTGAGGAAATGTGTTCCATAAAAGGGCGCCTTTCGATCAATCGGCCCGTGCTCTACACCGGGCGCTACGAAGTCAGCCGCCTGCGCGAAAACGAAGAAGAAACTGAAGAAGATGGCAAGGATAGCGCTCGAAGTGCCATCCGACAGAGAATGCCGCCTTTTCCTGATTCCGCGAATGCTATTTAAGCGCTTCATGAGCTGGCAAATTTAAGCACATTCTGACCACATAAAAAAGGACTCACATTTAACCGTTACTGGTGACATAGAACGGAAGCTCCTCCAACGATTGCGCTAATTCTATTGCCCGAACATCACGGACATCACCAATGGGGTAGTTGAACGATAAGCGCTGGTAATTGTTCAGGCAAGCGCATTCTATTTTGTTCATTCCTCATCCCGCCAGAAGGTAAGCGGCTGGTTGGCAGACCTCTCTATTATATGTACCACATGATAGTCCGAATGATAGAATCCGGCCTCCATTGTACCGGACTCCCCTTCCCTGAAAAAAAAGAAGAAAAAGTTTGCGCAGTCAAATGACTGCATATATATTTGCAGTCAAATAGCTGCATATTATGGATCTACGAAGAGACGTTTTTCAGGCCATTGCTGACCCCACACGGAGGGCCATTATCACGTTGCTGGCTGTCCATGCTATGACGCCAAGCGCGATCGCGGAGAAGTTTGATTCCTCGCGGCAAACCATTTCAAAACATATCCAGATCCTCACCGAATGTGAGCTCCTCCGCCAGGAACAAAGCGGAAGAGCAATATTTTATCACTTAAACGCCAGGAAAATGAAAGAGATCGCAGACTTCATTGAGCCGTTCCGGAACATGTGGGACGATCGGTTTAACAAGCTCGAAAACATCATGAAAAAATATAAAAAATAAAGACCGATGGAACGAAAAACGAAAATCAGCGCTGAGCCCGACAGACACGACCTCGTCATTACCCGAGAGTTTGATCTACCACTTGACCTGCTCTTCCGGGCCTATGAGGACGCGGATATCTACGAACAATGGATGGGATCGAAGGTGCTGAAACTTGAAAACAGGAAGCATGGCGGCTGGCAGCTGCAAAAGAAAGATGCAGATGGCAATGTGGTATTTGCAGCTCACGGAACCATTCATGATTTCGTCCACAATTCACTTATCGTGCGTACATTCCAGATGGAGAATACACCCTTCCCTGCCCAGCTTGAATTCCTGGAATTTGAAAAGCTCACGGACAACACCAGCAAGCTTACCATGCAGATTGTTTACCGCTCCGTGGCCATGCGGGACCAGATGCTCAAGTTGCCATTCGCGCAGGGCATGAACATGGCACACGACCTCTTGCAAAACATCCTTAACACCTTTAAAAAATAATCGCTATGAAAAAAAGAAACAAGATCATTTACTGGATTGCTACGATCTGGCTTTGTCTCGGCATGACCTCAACGGCAATCGTTCAACTGATGAAAATGAAAGAAGAAGCCGATATGATGGCACGTCTCGGTTATCCTTTGTATTTCTTGACCATCATTGGCGTTTGGAAGATTCTTGGCGTGGTAGCAGTTTTGGCTCCACGATTTCCTGTGGTGAAAGAATGGGCGTATGCCGGATTTTTCCTTGCCATGTCGGGTGCAATCTTTTCCCATATCGCGGTTGGTGACCCTGCCAAAGATTTGTTCGGTCCCGGATTGCTTTTACTTTTGACCGTAGTGTCGTGGTATTTCCGACCTGAAGAAAGAACGCTGGTAACAACCATCGCGAAGGCTAACGCATAAAAATATGAACAAGATGAATCCAAAGGTTGACTGGTTCTTCAAGAAAGATGGTGCCTGGCACGATGCCTACGAACGCATGCGGATGATCGCCCTCGACTGCGGCCTCAACGAAGAATTGAAATGGGGTTGCCCCTGCTACACCGTTGACGATGCGAATGTTGTATTGATCCATGGGTTTAAAGACTATTGTGCTTATTTGTTCATGAAGGGCGCATTAATGAAAGATCCGAAAGGCATCCTCATACAGCAAACAAAAAATGTTCAATCTGCGCGTCAGATCCGCTTCAAGCACGTGGACGAGATCACGGATATGGAAAAGATTCTGAAATCGTATATTAAAGAGGCGATCAAGATCGAGAAGGCAGGTTTGAAAGTGGAGATGAAAAAAACAAAAGAGTTCGACATGCCAGACGAGTTTCGAAATGTACTGAACGCCACTCCCGCACTGAAGAAAGCATTCGGTGCGCTGACACCTGGGAGGCAGCGAGGCTACCTCCTCTATTTCTCATCCGCCAAGCAAGCGAAAACACGCGAGTCGCGGATCGAAAAATATATCCCGCTGATTCTTAAGGGAAAAGGCCTGGAAGATTAGTTACAAAACCGAATCCAATGAAAAGCGCTAAGAAAAAGTTATCAGCCCACCAACGTGACGAGCTGATTGATATTTTGAAAAGACGTTTTGAGAAAAACATGAGCCGGCATAAAGGCATCGATTGGGAAAGCGTTGAATCTCGATTGCACGAAAATCCCGAAAAACTCTGGTCGCTGAATGAAATGGAAAGAACAGAGGGCGAGCCGGACGTGATAGGCCTTGACAAGAAATCAGGCGAAGTAATTTTTGCCGATTGCGCCCCGGAAAGTCCAAAGGGCCGCAGGAGCATCTGTTATGATCATGAGGCTCTGGAATCGAGAAAAGAACACAAACCGGAAAATAGCGCCATTCAGATGGCAGAAGACATGGGTATCGATATGCTCAACGAAGAACAGTATCGGGAACTTCAAAAGCTTGGAAAGTTTGATGCGAAGACATCGAGCTGGGTGCGGACGCCTGCAGATATTCGGAAGCTGGGTGGCGCGTTGTTTTGTGATTGGCGCTATGGCCATGTATTTGTTTATCACAACGGAGCGGAATCCTATTATGCGGCCCGTGGTTTCAGGGGAATGCTAAGGGTTTAGAAGTTTAGCGTGGCGGTACAGCCGGTTTTCCATAACGTCACCAAAACTTCTGAACTTTTCCACTGTTTAAACACTTATTAGTGTTATAATTGAAGTTATGGCACCCAAGACCATTGATTTAAAAGCCGTGGAGAAGATCTCCAAAGCCCTTGGCGACAGGCATAGGCTGAATATCCTGAACTATATCACCCGCAAGGGCGGCTGTGCTCAGTGTTCCGATCTCCACGAGATCATCGACCTTTCACAGCCTTCCGTTTCCCACCACATCAAAATTCTAACCGAAGCAGGGCTCATCGAAGCCGAAAAGAGTGGTCGAAACTTTTCTTATACGCTTAATACCAAAGTGTTAGACCAGTACACAAAATTTTTAAAGGATTTACAGAACGATTAGAACCTTTTTTTTGTAGTGAATACATCGAAAAATTTAAATATATAAATATTTAAGTTAATCGATTTTAAATGTTCTAACACGGGTTTTTTACCACCCGGCTTACGTCATTTTTTTACCCATATCCAAAAAACATACAAACACGTAACTATGAAGCAATTATCCAAAGCCCTCACGATCTCGAAAGGACTCGTTCTCGCTGGAATCATCGCAGCAGGCGCCATTGTGCAAGGATGCTACATTCAGGCAAAAGAAAACGATAGCAATACATCTGTGTCTTCCCTACCACCTGCGACCCCGGTGGATGCCGTTGTGCTCCAGCCGGAAGCGCTGAACGAAGAACTTGAAGTCACTGGCAATCTGCTCGCAAACCAGCACGTTGAAATTGTCAGTGAATTAACACGCAAAGTCACCCAGGTGCATGTGCGCGAAGGAAGCCATGTGAGAAAGAACGAGCTCCTCTTCCAGCTTGATGACGCAGACCTGCAGGCCCAGCTCCAACGCTTGCGGCAGCAGGAGAAACTCGCATCGCTCAACGAAACGCGAATGAAAGACCTGATACAAAATGACGCGATTGTTCAACAAGATTACGATGAGGCGTTCACGAACCTGAAAGTGCTCCAGGCTCAAATTGATGAGCTGCTGGTGACGCTCGACAAAACGCGTATCGTTGCTCCGTTTGACGGGCAGGTAGGGATGATCAACACGCACCGCGGAGCTGTTGTATCGGTCAATACAACCCTAACAGACATCGAAGACAACAGCATCCTGAAACTCGAATTTTCAGTTCCCGAGAAGTATGCACATAAAATCGCCCTGGGAAGTAAACAGGAATTTCGGATTGCATCTGATGAACAAAGATACCACGCAACGGTTTATGCCAAATCCCCTGGACTTAACAGCGAAACGCGGAACCTCAAGATCCGAGCGCATGCGACAAATCCAAATCAGCGCCTGCTTCCGGGTCAGTCCGCACGCGTCAGTTTAACACTTGGTGCTGGCACTGACGCGGTGCTGGTTCCATCGCATGCCCTCATCCCCTCTCCGGAAGGCTACAGTGTTTTGAAAGCAACGCATGGCATTGCACAGCTGCAACCAGTCGAAATCGGGCTTCGCAAGCTGAAAAGCGTTGAGATCAAAAATGGTCTCACAGCAGGCGATACCGTAATTGTCAGCAACCTCCTGCGCATCGGATCAGGATCACCGATCCATATCGTTACGCTCAATAAGTAATCTAACGCATAAATTTCTGTTCAATAATGAGTGCAATTTCTCAAATCAGTATTTCACGTCCGGTTCTGGCCGGGGTGATGTCGGTCTTGCTTATGCTGTTTGGCATAGTCGGGTACTTCTATCTTGGAACGCGCGAATATCCGATTACCGATTCACCGATTGTGACGATCACAACGGTATATCCAGGCGCCAGTGCCGACATTATCGCGTCACAGGTAACGAAACCTTTGGAAGAGGCGGTAGCGGAAGCGAATGGCATTCGCGCGTTAACCTCGATTTCGCGGGAGCAGGTTAGTATTATTAAAGCCGAATTTAATCTTGATGCCGATCTTGAAGCTGCTGCCAATGATGTGCGGGACAAGGTTTCAAAATCGCGACAGCAGCTGCCCTCAGACATCGAACCCACAATCGTGGAAAAAATGGGGCCGCAGGATTTCCTGGTATTCCTGACCGTTCAAAGTGACACGCGAAGCCTGGAAGATGTTACCGATTTTGTCAACATCAATATCAAAGAACGTTTGCAATCGATCCCTGGAGTTCGTCTCGTAGAATCGTATGCAGGCCGAAAAAGGGCGATGCGATTGCGAATGGATCCTGTGAAGCTCGCGTCCTACAATCTCACACCGGAAGATGTGCAGGCCGCCCTTCAGCGCGAGAACGTAGACCTGCCAAGTGGAAGAATTGAAGGAGCAAACACCGAGATCTCCCTGCGAACCGAAGGCCGCCTGGTCACCGAGGACGATTTCAACAACATGATCGTGGCCGAACAAGATGGAGCAATCATCCGGTTCAGCGACATTGGTACGGCAGTGATGTCGTCACAAAATGAACGCACCGCGATGATCATTGGTGAAGGCAATTCCGCCCGGTACGGAGTTGGCACAGCAGTGCAACCCCAGCGTGGGGCAAATTCCCTCGAAATTGTAGATGAATTTAAGAAACGCTACGAGGAGATCGTTGCCAGCGCACCGAAGGATTATATCATCCACATGGGAAAGGATTTTACGATTCCCGTCCGAAACTCGCTGGCCGAAGTTGAGGAAACGCTCATCCTCGCTTTTGCCCTGGTCGCGATCATCATCTTTATCTTTCTGCGTGACTGGCGAAGTACCATCATTCCGCTTGTCGCAATTCCAGTATCGATAATCTCGGCATTCTTTATCATGTATATCGCTGACTTCTCGATCAACGTTCTTACGTTGTTGGGGCTGGTGCTCGCCATTGGTTTGGTGGTTGATGACGCCATTGTGGTGCTCGAAAATATTTTTCACAAGATTGAAAACGGCATGGCCCCCCTGGAAGCAGCCCGAAAAGGCTCCGATGAGATCTATTTTGCCGTTATCTCAACCACTGTGACACTTGCCGCAGTATTTCTTCCTATTCTTTTCCTCGGTGGGATTACCGGTCAGTTGTTCCGCGAATTCGCCATCGTTGTTGCCGGCTCCGTGCTGATCTCGGCCTTTGTTGCCTTGACACTGTCACCGATGATGAGCGCGTATCTCCTTAAAGCGAATGCCACGCAAGGTTGGCTTTATCGGAAGACTGAGCCATGGTTCCAGGCCTTGAACACAAAATACGATCAACTGCTGAAGCTCTTCTTCCGCGCCAAATGGGTCAGCTTTGTTGTGCTGGCACTTTCATTCGGCATTGCCTGGCTGCTGGCAGGAAGCCTTCCTTCAGAGCTCGCTCCACTCGAAGACCGGTCGCAAATCGGAATTGCTGTCATTGCTCCCGAAGGAACGTCTTTCGAAAATATGGAGGCCACCATGAAAGAGATCAACCAATATATCAGTGACTCAATCCCCGACATGGATGGTGACCGAACGTACGCAGCGGTCTCCGCAGGACTTGGCAACCTCGTGCTTCCGGTGAACAGCGCATTCCAATGGGTCTTTCTCGTGGAACCCAAAGACCGGAAGAGCGGATTAACACAACAGCAGATCTTCAATAAGATCGCTGCAGCGACTTCCAAATTCAGAAATGTAATTTGCATCCCTATCCAGTTCCCCACTATTGGAAACTCGGATGGCCAGCCCCTGCAGTACGTGATCCAGTCACCTGACTTGAAGTCACTTTCAGAAGCGCTTCCTAAGATGATGGCCGAGGTTCAGAAAAATGGAAAATTCAATTTTGCCGATCCTGATTTTAAGATCAACAGGCCGGAGATTGGTATCAGCATCGACCGTCAAAAGGCCGCACAGAGTGGCATCTCCAGCGAGGCAATCGGGCGAACCTTACAGCTTGCGCTCAGTGGTCGCAGGTACGGTTACTTCATTTATAACGACAGACAATACGAAGTGATTGGACAGCTCGAGCGATCAGACAGATCGGCCCCTTCAGATTTACGCTCTGTTTTTGTCAAATCTGAGAGCGGAGAAATGGTTTCACTTGACAATGTTGTGAATCTGCGTGAGTCTGTGAGTCCTCCCGCGATCTACCGGTACAACCAGTCATACAGCGCGACCATCTCGGCAACTCCGGCAACCGGTGTAAGCCTGGGTGAAGCGATCGATGAAATGAACGTGATTGCAAAGAGAACGCTTCCCTCCAACTTCCGTACCGAGCTTGCCGGGCAGAGTCGCGACTACGCAGAAAGCAGCGAAAGTTTAATCTTCGCCTTCATCTTCGCTATCCTGTTGATTTACCTGGTGCTCGCAGCTCAGTTTGAAAGCCTCATCGATCCATTCATCATCCTGCTCACAGTGCCGATGGCAGTGACGGGCGCGCTGATCACCTTGTGGATCACGGGGCAGTCGATCAATATTTTCAGCCAGATTGGAATCATCATGCTCATTGGTCTGATCACCAAAAATGGAATTCTCATCGTGGAGTTTGCCAATCAATACAAGCAGCAAGGCTATGGTGTACGCGATGCAGTGCTCGCTGCGGCCTCGTCACGCTTCCGGCCGATCTTGATGACTACACTTGCCATGATCTTCGGAACGTTGCCGATCGCATTGTCTCTCGGAAACTCTTCAGGAAGCAGAAGCTCCCTTGGAATCGCGGTAGTGGGCGGGCTTGTCTTCGCGGGCATCCTCACGCTGTTTGTAATCCCAGCGGTCTACTCCTATTTCTCGATACCGTATCGAAAAACGGCAACGACTGACACAACAACTGCACCGCAAATCGCGCACGCGTGATCAGCCTCATCATTTCAAACATCAAAACAATGAAGAACTTTTTTTTACTTGTATTTCTATATTTGATTTTGCTCTCCGCGTTGGTCTTTGCCGCGTCCGCTCAGACACTCACGCTCGAAGAGTCCGTGTCCCTCACGCTCGCCAATAATCCACGTGTGAAGGCAATAACACTTGAAACAGCAAAAAGTAAGCAGCAAAGCACAATCGCCCGCGCACTTTATTTACCAAGTGTGTCACTTGCCGCAAGCGCAAACCATTATTTCCAGCGACCCGTATTCTTCGGCTTTGGCGAACAATCGAATCAAGATCAAATTTCATATGGAAGGTTTGGGGGCGAAGATCAATTGGCTGGCGGAATCGTTTTTGAACAGGCCCTTTGGAATCCACAGGCATTTCCTATAATACGACAGGCAACACTGCGGGAAAAAGAAGCTGATCTTCTACTGCAGGAAGAGCAAGTGAAGATTGTGGCGCAGGTGAAGCAAACGTACCTTCAACTGCTCATCCTTACCGAACGTATCAAGCTCAAGCAGCAAAATCTTGACCGGAACAGAAAGGTGCTGCAGGATTCACGAATTTTGCTGGCACAGGGGAAAGCCCTTCGCATCGACACCCTTCGTGCCTATACGTCCATGAAAAACCTGGAGCCTGAACATCTAAAGTTGCAGAACGAACTGGCAACAGCAAGGCTTCGGCTAGCGGCACTGATCGGGATCGACTCCCTGCGAGACATAAGTCCGGCAGACTCGCTGATCATCCCTGTACCAAAAAACCTTCCGGATGAATCGGAAGTATATTTGATCACCCTTGCCTCCAATCCGGCAGTCAGGCGACTCGCCCTGCAGGAGTCGATCCATGAGCAATCATCCCGACAAATTCAGGCGCAACGTCTTCCTGTGCTTGCCCTGACGGGACAATACTTCGTGCAGTCGCAAACAAACAACTTCGACTATGGTAACATGCCTTTGCCGGCTACATCGTACCTCGGCATACGGATAGCGTTGCCGTTGTTTAACGGACTTTCCGTTCATGCACGCGGCCAGCAATCCATGCTGCAGGAGCGCCAGTCTTCACTCTTATTGAAAAATGCTGAAGAAAATCTGCGGTCGGACGTTCACCAGCTTGTATCAGCATACAATGAAACATTATCCCGAATTACCATCGCCAAAACCGTCAGCGAAACCGCAAAATTAACATTCGACATTGTTCAATACCGATACAAGAACGGAGTTTCGTCACGCCTCGAGCTGACAGATTCCGAACTCGCACTCACACAGGCGCAGTCAAACTACCTGGAGGCGATTTACGATTACCTGACCACACGTATTCGGTTATTCGAGCTTATGGGAAAAACAGATTGACCGACACCACCATAGGGCCTTGGAGCAACGGGTTGCGTTTGCTTCAAGGTCTTTGGTTTTAGACAAGTCAGATTTTTTCAAATGGCTGGAAGTAGTTCTGCCAATCAGCTAAATATTTCCGCGGTTTCCGTATGAACTACATCGATAGATTCGGGGACGGCTTGATGGCCGTGTTTAAAATTTGTGAGTCTGAGATAAAAAACGGTCCATTCACCAAGCACTGACTTCACTGCAATTTTTCCGCGAAGCATTTTCACCGACTCTTTTACCAGGAATA
This sequence comes from Chryseosolibacter sp., assembly GCA_036402075.1. Taxonomy (GTDB): domain Bacteria; phylum Bacteroidota; class Bacteroidia; order Cytophagales; family Cyclobacteriaceae; genus Chryseosolibacter. The sequence goes on from DASWTP010000089.1 coordinate 29,464, forward strand.
ACCCAATGCCTGTGCCCTTCGAATGTTCTACTGCCCGATAGAACATTTGAAATATTTTGCCAAGGTGCTGTTTGCCGATGCCGATTCCATTGTCTTCAATCGACAGCTTCAGGCAATTGTCTAGGATAGCCCCTTCAATCTTCACATAACATTTTGGTTTTGAGATATCGAGGTAGCGAAATGAGTTGCTGACCAAGTTCTTAATGATGATCTCGAGTCTTGTTTTGTCGGTGTAAAAATCATCCCCTGAGATGCTTAGTGAGACGTGCACCCGATCAGCGTTCGGCAAAAACTGCAGGGAGTCGATGCAGGCACGAACGATGCTTTCAAGATCTACCCTTTCGATGACCAACGTCTGCCTTTTGTTCTTAGCGTAGTCCGTAATGTCATTGATAAAACCATTCAGTTTGCGCACGGAAGCACTCATCATATGAAAATAGTGACCATGCTGAGGGCTGTCTATTTCCTTCTCCGCGAGGTGGACGAGTCCATCGAGCGATGCCAGTGGTGATTTAAGATCATGGGCAGCGCTGTAGATGAAGCGGTCTAATTCTTCATTGAGGGTTTTCAGCTCGTTGTTCTGCTTCAGTATCTCATTGAATTGGGATTTTAGCTTGCGGCTCATCTTAATGAACGAGCTTGAAAGCGTGCTGATCTCATCATTGGTTAGGGTCATTTCAAGCTCATGCTCATTGAGACCTTCACTGATCATAAACTTACCCATGCTTTGCGACAGCTTTTTGATAGGTCGTGCAAGCCGGGTTGATGTGAAGTATGTGAGCAGGCAAGATGGAATGATCAAGGCGAGTGAAATCACCGAAAACCAAATCGCGCTTTCGGTTATGATCTCTTCTTTTCGCTTGTTGACCGACTCGTCCAGCAAGGTGAGGGTATCGAAAATAGAAATCGTCTCTGTGTTGAGTGTTCCCAGGTACCCGGCTTGGGGCGTAATACCAATTTCGAACGTCAGTTCGGTCAGCCGATTGAATTCATCCTGGTATTTCCGGAGGATTAAATCCGTGGAAGATCGACCGGATGCCGTTAGTTGTATTGACAGTTTGGCGCACAGTTGATTAAACTTGTCGATGTATTGCTTCTCTTTGCGCAATAAAAAATCCTTTTCGTGGCGTCTTAAGAAAAGTACGTCCGCTAACTGAAGACCAGGTTGTTGTTCGAGACGGTGCGCCTGCTCACGCATTAAACCCTCCAGCCCGAAATCCTTAAAGCCTCGCACATTAATCTTGTCCACAAGAATTTGAAAAGTGCTGTCATACCGGACCAGTGACCGGTTGATGCTGTCAAGCTCAACTCCCTGCATAAATTTCCAGCGCTTCATATCGTGCCCAAGACTTCTCTGCCTGGACGTAATCTCGGCAAGAAGGCGTTGACGCCTGGTGAGCAGGCCGCTCTGATGAGTCCCGAAATAGTTGACGTTCAGTGTTTCGAATCGAAGGAAATCGAGGTCGGTGCTGATGAGGTTGATGATCTGCAGCCGTTGATTGGCAAAATCCTGACCAAGGCGATTTGCTTCGTTGGAGCGGTCGAGAAAATAAAGCGCCAACAGCGTGATGATGACAATGTTAATCACGAGGATTCCATAGGAGAAAAAAAGGCGCTGCTTGATCGAAGGTGTTCGGAACATCAGTTGAAAACGCAACATTACTACATTGCTGCCAAAACGGTGTTATCCGTTACGTTAAGAGAACGTTAAATGATTGCTGAATGCCATCAATAACGGACGGCAGCTGCGGAAGCTGCGGTGTCAGTTAACCACATCCGAAAAGGGCCTGATCCTGATTCTTACCAGGGTACCGGCACCCGTACCGTTGGTACCAAGGTCGGTGTATGTAACTGCCATCTCTGAATCAGCATTGATAAGCCTGAGTCGGTCTTCGGTGATTTTCGTACCCATTGAGGTTTTTCCATGCTTAGTGAGGCCCTGAAGTTTTGAAGCAGCCTCCCTCCCTACGCCATCGTCTTCGACCTCAAAAATTACATACTCTTCAGCCACCTTAATTCGGATAAAGAGGTTGCCGTGGCCTTCCTTATTATACAACCCATGAAGGATCGCATTCTCAACATATGGTTGAACCAATAGCGTTGGAATACGTATGGATTCAAGGTTCAGGTTTTCATCATATTCAAAAAAGAAATCGAATTTCTCCTCAAACCGAAGCTTTTCGAGCTTAACATAGTCCTGCAGCAAATCGAGCTCTTCCTTGAGACTGACAGCATCTGCAACCGATCGGGTCAATACTTTGCGCATGAGTTTTGAAAACGAGGTAAGGTAGTTGATCGCATTAAGCCGATCGTTGCGCGTAATGAAAAACTGGATCGAGCTAAGGACGTTGAAGATAAAGTGAGGGTTCATAACCGAACGCAACGCCATTAACTTCAAGTCATTGATTTTCCGGTTTGCCTCGGTCAGGTTTCGCGTTTGTATGTTTCTCTCTGTGACGTCATCACCAAAAACACTCACCCCGGTTATTCCATCAGGCTCAATAATTGGGCTAAGTGAATAGCGGAAGTCAAACTGTCCTACTGATTCTTCAAATATGATCTGCTCGCCCTTCAAGACACGTTGATACCGTTCTTCCCATTTTGCAGCTATCTTATCGTCTACTCTTCCACGGAGATTAATACCCTGATGCACTTCAATGTTTAGATATTTCCGATTGAATTTCCGGAACGATTCATTGTAGAACAGCAGGTTAAAATCACTATCTACTGACCAGATCATCACATCGGTGTTGTTGATCGTTGCCGAGAGGTTCGCCTGAGTTTTGTTTAGCTCGCGTTGTTCCAGGCGGGTGATGACATAAATCCTCAGCATCTCACCGACTACATTCAGCAGGTTGCGCTCTTCCTTGAAAAACGGACCCTCAAACTCATCAGGGCGCTCCTCGAGATAGACGATCTCAATCGAAGCCTCCGAGCGGTCAACCTCAAAGACCACTTTTTGTTTGTAGCGAGACTCCGCGAAATTCGTTGATGCATATTCTTTATTAAAAATTATGAGACGGGCCGCACAGATCTCAGGATACTGCCATCCAGGTGGTAGAATCTTTGGGATTTCTGCAAAGACCTGCTCTTCCGTTTTTTCCACCGAGCCCAGCAATTCACTTATCTTATACAGCGTTGTCAACTCTTTGATGCGCTCATTCAGCGAATGGTTAGTAGCCTTCTGTTCATTGATATAGCGCAACAGTTTATTGGCTGTGTTCTTTCGTTCACGGATATCGCGACTAATAGCCATGAAGTGCTTGTCGTCAAATTTTTTTACATCGGCCTCAACATCAACCCGCGAGCCATCTTTATGAATCATTGTCCGTTCATTGACGATCCGCTCACCTGCCTCCAGGTCTTTGAAGCGAATTGGGTGCGCGCGAAGTTGGTCTGGATCGATGATGTCTGAAATCCTATAGTTGATAATTTCCTCCTTTGTGTATCCAAGCATTTTTGAAAATCCGGGGTTAATATCAACGAACTTTCCAGAAAGGTCGGTGATCATGATAGCATCCGATGCCTGCTCGAATACCGCCTGGTAGTTTCTGGACAGCGATGAAGAAGAATTCAATGCCATCTGTTCCTGGGCTTCGGCAATTCTTCGAAAATGGATAAGGGTCCAGGCTATCAGTCCAAATACCATTGTAAGCACGAGGGTCACCACTGTTGCATCGGTGCCGGTAGAGTTAATAACAAGTTTATCAATTGAGAAAAATGCAATCAATGGAACTGACCCTGCCGCGAGTATTTTCGTCCAGTCAGACGGATTCAAGACGAGCAGTGGAATGCAGCACGCGCTTATCGTGATAAGTTTGGCTACGAAAACCACGGTTAGCGGCTGAACTCCCGTATACATGTTTTCAGGAAAGACCAGTGACGCCACCACAACCACGGCTGGAGCCCAGGCAAGCAACACCCGGGCAAGCAGATCACGACCCAGAAAATTCAGAAAAATGAGCAGTGCAAAAACAGCAGCATGAGTCAGCAGCATGAGCAACAGCACATTTGAATTTCCTGCTTCGACAAGATTTAATGTGTCAGCGAAAAAAATCGCAGCAAAAAGAGTCAAAGCAATGGCATTGGCCGCCTTAACATTTCGTGCCTCAGATGGGATCGATTGCCGGGAAACTCCGGCATTGAGTAACAAAGATAGCAAGTGGATTCAGCGTTGGGGGCCGATAGCGCAATTTAAACAATTTATGCACGAGTTCAGCAATTTTCCCCGCCTGATTGATAGCACGTTAGGCGAAGGAGACCAAAATTTTTCGCAGCAATTTGCTTTTCAAAAAATCAAAGCAACTACCAAATTATATCTTTTTTTAAACAGTCAGAGGTTCTCATTTTCAGATTTGCCGGGAATTGTATCTTGCAAGCTGCGATGCGGTTTCAGGCGAGCAGGTATTAGCCAAAACAGCTCTCCCGACTAGCATTTTTCACAATTTTGACCCGGATGTGCGCTCATGCTTTTTGATCAGCCAACCAATACACCGAAAGAAGAAGTTCGGCCTGCTTTTCCCAAAGATTTTAAGCTGGACTTTGAAATCGGTTTTCTCTTCAATTTTTCGTCCAGCAAATCAACGCGGTTTGACCTCGAGCCAGTGCTGATCCTTACCACCGAGGGCAAAAAAGAGTACAAGCGGATTTCATTGAGCGTTGAAAAGGGTCTTGCTTTTCTTCACCGTTTCGATGACGAATTCTACCGGCAACTTCTCGAGTTTTCTGACAACAAGATCCTTGAGTGGATGACCCGAACAGGGAACCGCTTTATTCGCAATCATTCCGGTTCATGGGCACACGTGTCAGCGCGCGAACTTCAAAACCTGCGGAAACATTACCTGGACCTGTTGCGCCCGATGTGGCCGAAGCTTCAGCAGTGGCCGGAATTGTATAGCCTGAAGTTTGGCAAGTTCAGCAACACCCAGCAAACGCACATCAAGCTCGGCAGCGAAATCCGGTTCTCATTCAAAGCTGA
>DASWTP010000090.1:0-3875 GCA_036402075.1 Chryseosolibacter sp.
GATGACCGCAGTTTTATTGAAGCATCGTGGACAGATCTTTAAACAACAAGGTGGTAATGCTGCACTCCATGTGCAACCCCTTTATGACGTGCACCTGAATCCCGAGATCTTTGGTGCAGGAAGCATTGTTTCAGGAAGCTACAAGACGCTTTATTTTTTCCTTGTGATCGGTCTTATCACGCTTATTATTGCGCTGGTTAACTATATCAATCTGGCAACGGCCCGCGGGCTGAATCGTTCACGCGAAGTTGGTGTCAGAAAAGTAGTGGGAGCAAACCGCGGACAGCTTGTCATTCAATTTTTATATGAATCTGCGCTGACGAATGTAGCAGCGTTCGTAATCGCTTTAGCACTCACCGCTGCATTGCTTCCCACTGTGAACGAAGTTGCCGAAACTCAGCTGGATGTAAAGCAATGGCTTGACCCGCGTTTTCTTCTAGCATTGGGAGGAACGCTGCTGACAGGCACTTTGCTTGCTGGTTTGTACCCTGCGTTTGTTTTGTCATCGTTTCGGCCGGCTTCCGTTCTCAAAGGACGAGGTTCCGCCATGGCATCGCACGTGTGGCTTAGAAAAGGTTTGGTGGTGGTCCAGTTCACCGCATGTATCGTGCTGATTGGTGGCACTGCTATTGTCTACAATCAATTGAACTACATGCGCAACCTCAATCTTGGGCTCAATCTTGAGCAGGTGGTGGCGATTCCGCACCCAAGATCGTTGGCCGAAGGAGTTGATCGTGCAACCGTTTTGCACTCTTTCGTCACCGAGATAAACAAAATACCGGGAGTGCAGGGTGCAGCGCTGTCATCAAGCATTCCAGGCAAGGGCTTCAACTGGAACGGAGCCCGGATCAGAAAACAGTCTGACGATCCGGCAAAAGCATTGGAGGGAGTTGCAACCAGTATCGATTCAGCATTTGCCGCCATTTATGATCTTAAGCTTGTTGCCGGAAAAGAATTCAAAGAGATCAGTGCCGAGCAAGAGGAAAATGGGCCCTGGCTGGTGATGATCAATGAGACCGCTGCAAAGAACCTTGGCTACGGGAATCCGTCTGCAGCAGTTGATGAGGCGCTGGATATTGGCGGCAACGCAGCCCGCGTGATTGGAGTATACAAAGATTTTAGTTGGTCATCTGCCCATCAGGGACAAATGAACATTGTTTTTGGAAACACGAGTGTAGGTCGCATGGTATCCGTACGCCTCGCCACCAACGACTATAAACCGGTGCTGGATAAGATCCAGGCAACATTCAATCAGTTGTTTCCAGGCAATGTGTTTGCTTACAACTTCGTTGACGATGTCTTTGATTTACAGTATAAGAACGATCAGCGATTCGCAAAACTGTTCAGCATTTTCGCAGGTATGACCATCTTCATTGCATGTCTTGGCTTGTTTGGTCTGGTAGCCTTCACCGCGCAACAACGAACAAAGGAAATTGGTATGCGTAAAGTTTTGGGAGCAACGGTGCCAGGCATTGTGGCACTGTTGAGCAAGGATTTTTTAAAGCTTGTTGTGATAGGGTTTGTGCTGGCGGTTCCCGTTACATTCTATGCGATGAATCAATGGCTGTCTAACTTTGCATACCACATAGATATTGGCGTAGGTATTTTTGCACTGTCTGGGATAATTGCATTGGTCATCTCTATTGCTACCGTGAGCTGGCAATCGTTGAAGGCGGCTAGTGCCAATCCAGTGAAGAGTTTACGAAGTGAATAACGGGATGAAGTTGTAGGTCAGCCTTGAGCGTTGGCCAGGTCAAGGGCTGAAAAGGTGCCGGCATCCGGTTGCCCGTTGCCGTGCGTGTGATCAAGGTAATCATAGATAAATAATAGGTACGCTGGCAACCGGAGATCGCCTACCGGCAACCTGTTACTTTATCGCACTCAATAGTAAAATCAATTGGCTCTTTCTGTGAATACATTCTCATTTCCGCGCGAGTAAGTTTTTTCGTGATCTGATAGTTCGGCCGGTAGAGATACTGGATCATGATCGGGTAGTCGTATAACGTGTTGGCCGATTGAAATGTGTTGTCTTTATAATTGTAAAGATTGAAAGTCCAGTAGCTGTGGTTTTCGTGATGGTTGAGCGTCATCGTGATGATCTCATAATTTCCATCGTTGTTGAAGTCGCGTTCTGTTGGTGGTCCTTTGTCCAGGTAAGATACTTTTACAAAGCTGTGGTCGGGTTGTTGGAAGAGGTAGATCACGCGTACGTTTAAGCTGGCAGTGCCGTTCCCCCCGTACGAGGCAAGCAATTTCAAATCCGTGAGCGAGTCTCCATTCACATCAGCAGTGTAGAGTGAATCTATGAGGAACCCAAAGTTCCCGGCTATGGCATGTTTCTCATGCATGATCTGTTGTTGCTTTTTGTTGCGAAATGTTCGGATCAGCGAATACTCTTTTTCGCCCACAATAGTAGTAACCTGGATCGTCAAAGAATCTCCGTTGTCGTAGAAGTCACGCATGCTTTTGGTCCAATGGATCTTTCCTTCATTTTCGAGCCTATTGTATTCCGTCCAACCACCGGAACGGTTCCACATGAGCGCGGGGTATTGTTCAAATGGGTATTGCGCAAGGCAATTAGTGCAACAGACCGCGAGGAAGAACAGAATATTACATGTCGGGCGGAGATTCATTGGCAAAAAGGGGAGAAGCTGGCAGCGTATTAACTGTAGCACATGGCTGTTATTGTTCAGCGTTGTGCAAAAAATCTCTGTGTAAGATGAATAAAGGGTTCCCTGCCAGGTCTTAAAGATTGTGTGGATCTTCATTGCCGTATTGGATTGCCATTAAAGAATGCTCTTCGAAATTCAAATAAAATAGCTTTAATTGGTGACCGATAAAACCCTTCATCTATGCTTCGATTTCTTCGATTTGTGGTGGCTTCAGGAGCCATTTTTTGTTTTGTGTCAACTTGCAGCGTGTTCGGGCAAGACCTGGGATACGTGCCCGGTTATGTGTGACGAACAAAAACGATACGATCAGGGGATTAGTGAAGTATGCAAACGCAGCGCCCTACCGCAGACTACAGAAAATCAAATTTAAAGAGAACGAGGATGCCAAGGTGAAAATATTTCCACCGGAAGAAAATAAAGCCTTTGGTGCGGGCGACAAAGTTTTTCATTCCTGCAGGTCGGATGGTGCGAGGTATTTTATGGAGTTGATCATTGATGGACCTTTAAAGCTGTATGAATACAGTGAAACAAAGCTTGGCGTGCCTCAAAACGGAGGTTCGGCAGACGTATCCAATTATTATTTGTTGCGGGAAGGTGCATATGATGTATTTGCTGTGAGTGGTTCTTTTAAAAAACTCATTGCTGAGTATTTATCGGATAACGAGGAGATCGCCAACAAGATCAAAGAAGGCGTTTACAAGCGTAGAGACATCCAGGAGATCGTGCAGGAATATAATCGTGCGAAGCAAAAAGACTGAGCATCACCTTAAAGGCTCCATGGATTTGGCATTTAACAACAGGGAAGCGGGGTCCTTTTTTTCTGTGCTTCGCTCCCGATTCGAAGTGGATTTTTCACCTCTAATCTCCCATGATTTGAAATTAAGTTCGATCTGAACCCAGCTGAACGCCTGCCAAACACCGTTTCAAATTTCCGTTAGAATCGGAATTAACAGGTTACTCATAACGTGTTGATTCATGTGGAGTTACTGGCAACTTCCGGTTCTAAAGCCTTCGATGCCGGCATCTGGGTTAGTTTCTATGGCCGGTTGGCAGATAATGTGGGATTGATTCAGGGCTGTTTTCATTAAGTGTTACATAATTTATATTATGTTAAATTAGATCCAAAGTTAGAAATGTTCATATTCTGAAGCCGTTTCGGGTTATATCCCATTCTCGATGTTAGTCAAACGCACCATACGAAAT
>DASWTP010000091.1:0-3420 GCA_036402075.1 Chryseosolibacter sp.
GAGTGAAACTTAAAGGTGGACCTGGAAACAATCATGGATACGGAACTACCATAGAGCTTTTCACTGATGGCAAACGTTATTACGCGGAGCATGAAACCGTCAGAGGATATAAATCGACCGTGGAGAACATTGAGCAGTTTGGCTTGGGGAAAGTAAGTAAGGAAACAATTGATTCACTTAGAGTTACGTGGCTGGGAGGGAAGACTCAGGTGTTGCGTGACGTGCAGGTAAACCAGACTATTACGCTGAATAGCAGCGATGCTGTAGCGAAAAAAAATTCAAATCCATCTTCGACAGTATTACTGGTAGAATCGCATGACAAGTTCGGAATTCAGTTCAAGCACAATGAAGACGAGTTTGTTGATTTCCTCCAGGGTCAATTCCTCCTGCCACACAAGCATTCACAAGGCACGCCCGGGATTACCGTTGGTGATATCGATGGTGATGGTCTCGAAGATTTTGTGGTAGGCGGCTCTGCGAATAAACGCGCTACCGTTTTCCTGCAGCAAAGGAATGGTTCGTTTAAACGGGACTCGCTCGCAGCAAAAGAGTCAGAAGATATGGGCATCCTTCTCTTCGATGCCGACAATGACGGTGATCAGGACTTATACTGCGTCAGCGGAAGCTCTGAGTTTAAAAATGACAAAACAAATTATCAAGATCGTTTTTACAGAAATGTAGGAAACGGAAAGTTTGAACTAGACGCAAATGCACTGCCGGAAATTACAAGTAGTGGAAGTTGTGTGGTCGCGAATGACTTTGATCGCGATGGCGACCTGGATCTTTTTGTGGGAGGAAGAGTTGTTCCGATGCGATATCCGGAAACACCCGAAAGTGATCTTCTCGTCAACAACGGTGAAGGTAAGTTTGAGAACCAAACGTCAAAGTTTTCTTCCTCCTTAGCGATGGCTGGCATGGTGACATCCGCCCTCTGGACTGACGTGAATAACGATGGTTGGATTGATCTTGCAGTAGTGGGAGAGTGGATGCCGTTAACATTCTATATCAATGACAACGGAAAATCATTTGCACCCGTTACGATTCGAAATTCGACAGGATGGTGGAACAGTATTTCCGGGGGAGATTTTGACAATGATGGCGACATCGACTACATCGCTGGTAATCTCGGGTTGAATTCAATTTACAAAGCTTCGGTGAATGAACCGGTAACGGTGTACGCAAAAGACTTTGATAACAACGGATCAGTCGACCCGATTCTTACCCGATACATTCAGGGTAAAGAACATCCAACGCATCCGAGAGAGGCGCTCACCGCGCAGGTGGCAATGCTTCGTGGAGTAGTTACCAGCTACGCAAAGTATGGCGGCATGGGCGTGCACGACCTGTTCCCGAAAGACCGATTTGAAAATGCGATCGTTTTGAAAAGTACGATGTTGACTTCTGCTTATATTCAAAACAACGGTAATAATAATTTTGAAGTTAAACCGTTGCCAACGGAAGCCCAATTTTCTCCGATGTTCGGTACCGTGGTTACGGATGTTGACGAAGATGGAAACCTGGATGTGCTCGCAGTCGGAAATTCCTATGCGTGTGAAGTGTTGTCCGGGTATTATGATGCCGGGATTGGAAATTTCCTGCGTGGTGACGGCAAGGGCAACTTCGAGGCGGTTTCAGTGAACCAGTCTGGTTTTTTTGTCGATGGTGATGCGAAAGCGCTCGCCCGACTAATTTCTGCTGGCGGTAACGAATTATTCGTAGTCACTCAGAATCGCGACAACCTTAAAGTTTTTGCGAGACGTCTCGAAGCCTCTGCGGCCGCTGAATCGGTTATAAAATTGACGCCCGATGACGGGTATGCGTTCGTTGAGCTCGCCAACGGAAAGAAAAGGAAACACGAATTGTATCTTGGAACTGGATATCTTTCCTCATCATCGAATTCAATCATCAAAAACAAAAGCGTCTCAAAGGTTGCAGTTCGAAATAAAGCGAATCCGTGAATGCAAGGTCGGTACTGACGGTCATGAGAAAACTCTTCAACATTATCCTGGTCGTGTTTTGTTTGATCATTATTTCCTGTGGTCATGATTCTTCACACGAGCAGATGTTGGCGATCCTAAAACAGAAGCGGGAAAACTATAATCGCTTTGATAACTTTTACGCCTCCGATGCTCATGTGACCTATTATGATTCGTTGATCAATAACTCCTATAGCGCACAAGATAAAATGCGTTACACCTACGACAAGGCGCGGGCCTTGATCGCGCTTGGAAGAGAAGACGAGGCGGTGGAAATATTAGAGCCTCAGATTGAAAAGATCAACACGGAAAAAATTCAAGGCATGGATCGTTTGAAGGAGCTGCTCGGTCTTGCCTACCTGCGCGGTGGAGAACGGACCAATTGCATCAGGAACCACACACCCGAGACTTGCATTTTACCCATCCAAGGTGCAGGCATCCATCGAGTGCCAACCGGTTCTCGCAACGCTGCACGAGTGTATGAAGAACTGCTGAACGATCATCTGCAAAACCTCGAGTATCGTTGGTTGCTGAATATCGCTTACATGACACTCGGAGAATATCCCGCTAAGGTTCCGGAAAAAATGCTTGTTCCAAACCTCAACGTCTCCAGAACAGAAGTTGACTCTGGTATTTTGGTCAAACCGTTTCAGGATATGGCAGCTCAGCTTTCGCTGGATGTTAATAACATGGCTGGCGGTTGCATCATCGATGATTTTGACAACGATGGCTACCTCGATATTGTAACCTCCGCATGGGGACCGGAGGAGGCAATGCATTTCTTTAGAAACAATGCTGACGGATCGTTCAGTGATCAATCGGCTTCATCAAAATTAGAGCAACTCACGGGCGGTTTGAACCTCATGCAAATGGATTACAACAACGATGGATTCAAGGACATTTTTGTTCTGCGAGGCGCCTGGCTTCGTGAAAGCTATGGACTGCAGCCGAATTCACTCTTAAAAAATAATGGCGATGGCACATTCTCCGATGTCACGATAGCAAGCGGGTTGTTGTCCTTTCATCCAACGCAAACGGCAACATGGAATGATTTTAACAATGACGGATGGCTGGATGTGTTCATCGGTAATGAGACATGGGAAGGAAATGCATCCTCGGGAAAACATCCGGCAGAATTATTTATTAGCAACCAGGATGGTACGTTCATCAACGTTGCGGAGCCGTCTGGCGTAGACTTTACAGGTTTTGTGAAAGGGGTTGCCTCCGGAGACTTCAACAACGATGGTTGGAAAGATATTTTTGCAACTTCGTTGTCCGGTCAGCGGTTCCTGTTAAAGAACAAAGGCGTTTCCGGAAAGACACCGATGTTTGAAGATGTGACAAAGGAGGCTGGGATCTTTCCAGACACAATTAGCAGGACATTCCCTACGTGGTTCTGGGATTTCAACAACGATGGGTGGCTTGACCTGTTTGTCGGAGATTT
>DASWTP010000092.1:0-24194 GCA_036402075.1 Chryseosolibacter sp.
GTCATGATGATGATCGTATTCTTAAAGTTCGCTACCCGGCCCTTATTGTCGGTCAATCGGCCATCGTCCAGCACCTGAAGAAGGATGTTAAACACGTCTGGATGCGCTTTCTCGATTTCATCAAGAAGGATAACTGAGTAAGGTTTTCTACGAACCGCCTCCGTTAATTGTCCGCCTTCGTCATAACCCACGTAGCCCGGGGGCGCGCCAATCAGACGACTGACGGCATGTCGCTCCTGGTATTCACTCATGTCGATCCTTACCATGGCGTTGTCGTCATTGAAGAGGTAATCTGCAAGAGCTTTTGAAAGCTCCGTTTTACCAACACCGGTCGTTCCCATAAAGATGAACGACCCGATTGGGCGCTTCGGATCCTGCAGGCCGGCACGACTTCTACGGACTGCGTCACTGAGCAACCGGATAGCTTCTTCCTGGCCGGCAACACGCTTCGACAATTCATCTTCAAGATGAAGCAGTTTCTCACGCTCACTCTGCACCATTCGTGAAACCGGGATGCCCGTCCACTTGGCAACTACCTCGGCAATGTCTTCGCTGTCCACTTCCTCTTTCAGAAGAGAGTTCTCACCCTGCATTTCTTTCATCTTGCCCTGAAGTTCGTTCAGCCGTTTTTCAGCTTCCGTTATCTTTCCATAGCGGATCTCGGCAACTTTTCCGTAGTCACCCGATTTCTCGGCCTGCTCAGCTTCGAATTTAAGCTTGTCGATATTTTCCTTCTCGCGCTGGATACCGTGAACAACTTCTTTTTCGCTTTCCCATTTTGCTTTTAGTGAATTCCGTTGTTCGGCTAACTCAGCAATGTCTTTCGTGAGAAGGCTTTCCTTCTCCTTATTTTTTTCCCTGCGGATCGCTTCACGCTCGATTTCAAGTTGCATGATCCTGCGATTCAGTTCGTCAAGCTCCTCTGGCAATGAATCCATCTCAAGACGAAGCCGTGCCGCAGCTTCGTCCATCAGGTCGATCGCCTTGTCGGGCAGAAAACGATCCGAGATATAACGGCTCGACAGCTCAACAGCAGAGATAACAGCATCGTCTTTGATGCGCACTCCGTGGTGAAGCTCATACTTATCTTTAATACCACGCAAGATCGAAATTGAATCTTCAACCGAAGGTTCATCCACCATTACTGATTGAAAACGTCTTTCCAGCGCTTTGTCTTTCTCAATGTATTTCTGGTATTCTTTGAGCGTGGTCGCACCGATGGCATGCAGTTCGCCACGTGCCAGGGCCGGCTTCAAGAGGTTCGCAGCGTCCATGGCTCCTTCACCTCCGCCACCGGCACCAATCAGGGTGTGAATCTCGTCAATAAACAAGATGAGCTGCCCATTGGAATCCGTTACTTCTTTGATCACCGATTTTAATCGCTCTTCAAATTCACCTTTGTACTTGGCGCCCGCAACCAATAAGCCCATGTCCAGCGATACAAGCACCTTGTCTTTTAGGTTTTCAGGCACGTCTCCGTCAACGATGCGTTGTGCAAGGCCTTCGACAATCGCGGTTTTACCGACACCGGGTTCTCCCAGCAAGATCGGATTGTTCTTAGTTCTTCTTGAGAGAATCTGAAGGACGCGCCTGATTTCTTCGTCACGCCCGATCACCGGATCGATCTTGCCTTTCTTGGCCAGGTCGTTCAGGTTTTTCGAGTAGCGCTCCAGCGATTTGTATTTTGCTTCTGCGTTTTGATCGGTTACAGTAGAACCACCGCGCAGTTCTTTGATGGCTTTGATGAGGCCTGCACGGGTAAAGCCAGTGTCTTTCAAAAAGGCTGCAACTTTATCTTTTGCGTTCAGAAGCGCGAGCAGAAGATGCTCGATGGCGATATACTCATCCTTAAACTCCTTGATTTCTTTCTCCGCTTGCTGCAACACTCCATTCGTGGTTGGAGACAAGTAGGGCTGTTGCCCGGTTACTTTTGGATAACTATGTAATACCTCTTCGAGTTTGGTGTCGAGGAGGTTTTTATTCACGTTCAGTTTTTTGATCAAATAGCTTACAACATTCTCATCAGTTTCAAGAATGGCCTTCAGCAAATGACCCGGCTCGATGGCCTGCTGTTGATTGCCCATAGCAATCTCAGCCGACTTTTGCAGAGCCTCCTGTGATTTGATTGTAAATTTTTCGAAGTTCATATGGTTGTTTCTCGAGGTCCTTTTATCAAATTGTACTCCACCTCATCAGCCACTCAATTTCAGGAAAGTTTGGCATTGATTTAATAATTAAAAAAGGCCAATTGTGGCCAAAATGGCTTATTATATGTCAAAAAGGTCTGGCACTTCCTCCGCTGTATTACCAAATGCTTTGTTAATGGAAGTAGCCTGGGAGGTTTGCAACCAGGTTGGTGGAATTTACACCGTGATCCGGTCGAAAGTACCAGCCGTCATGGAGCAATGGGCCGGCCGGTATTGCCTGGTGGGGCCCTACGTCCACAAAAACATAGGAGCTGAACTTGAACCCATTGACGATGTCGAAGACATTTTCGGACAGGCAGCGGCTGTATTGCGCAAGCGAGGATATCACGTGCAGTACGCGGTATGGCTGGTGACAGGAAAGCCGAAAGTTGTGTTGTTGAATCCGAACGTGATTGAAGAGAAGGCACTCAATGTTGTCAAGTACTTACTCTGGAAGAACCACGGCATTCCCATCCCGCCCGACAACCCCTTGATCAATCAGGTAGTCGCATTCGGGTTTCTCACAAAGTTGTTTATTGATGAAGTTGCGCGGCTATCTAACCAGGACGACCGACTGATCGGGCATTTCCACGAATGGATGGCGGGTCTCCCGATTCTCGACATTAAGCGAGAGAAATTGCCGGTAAAAACAGTTTTCACAACACATGCAACCCAGCTTGGCCGGCATCTCGCTATAAACTCCCCGTTGTTTTACGCCCATCTTCCTTTTTTCAACTGGGAAGATGAAGCAAAAAAATTCGGAATTGAGTCGGAAGCAAGGATTGAGTTTGCTTGCGCACAAAATTCAGATGTCTTTACAACGGTAAGTGAAGTGACCGCAAGGGAATGCAAACATTTGCTGAAGCGAAAGCCCGATGCGGTGCTGCCGAACGGTTTGAACATTCACCGCTTTGAAAACCTGTACGAATTTCAAAATCTTCATTCCCAGTATAAGGAGACGATCCATCGTTTTGTGATGGGTCATTTCTTTCCATCGTACTCATTTGATCTTGATAAGACGATGTACTTCTTCACGTCTGGACGATTTGAATTTAAGAATAAGGGTTTCGATTTGACGCTTGAAGCGCTCGTTCATCTTAATGAACGGCTTAAGCAGGAGAACGCGGATGTCACGGTGGTGATGTTCTTTGTGAGCAAACGCGATTTCACCAGTATTAAACCAGAAGTACTTCATTCCCGCGGCTTACTTGAAGAAATTAAACAAACGTGTGATGCCATACAACTGCAGATCGGCAACAAATTGTTTCGTGAAAGCACCATGCGCGAGGACCATCGCCTTCCGAACCTGAATGAATTCGTTGATGAATACTGGAAGTTGCGCTACAGGCGGACGCTCCAGACTTGGCAGTCGAACAAGGCGCCCCTGGTATTGACGCACAGCCTCGTTGACGAACAGAATGACGAGATTCTAAATTTTGTGAATGAAAGAAAGTTGCTCAACGCGAAAGAAGACCGGGTAAAAATTGTGTATCACCCTGACTTCATCAGTTCTACAAACCCCTTGTGGGGAATGGACTATCTTCATTTTGTTCGCGGCTGCAACCTTGGAATTTTCCCAAGCTATTACGAGCCTTGGGGATACACTCCACTGGAATGCCTTGCCTGCGGAATTCCATCGGTTACGAGTGATCTTTCCGGCTTTGGAGATTACCTTCTTCGTCATTTTCCCGATCACGGCAAGAATGGAATGTATGTGGTTGAGCGCGGCAAGAGAACATTTGATTTCAGCGCCCACCAGCTTTCTGATTTCCTTTATGAATTTCTTAAGCAGGACCTGAAAGAGCGAAGCATTCAGCGAAGCACTGTCGAGCGTTATTCATCGGCCTTCGACTGGACAAATCTTATCAAGTATTATAATGATGCCTATCACAAAGTAGGTTCATTCTAACGCTTAAGCCGAACGGCAGTGCATTGGTGTGAGGCATCATTTTTTCAACGGTGCACAAGTCTTGATAAGGGCCTTCACTCGTCCCGGCAGGGTGTTTATTTTTTCTTCAGATTACACCCAACAGGTCTTACTTCAGCAGTTTCAATTTTTTGATTGGCCAACATAATGTCGATGGCATCGCGGAGGTAGTTGTGCCGCACATCGGCTTCCACCTGCGCGTTGTCATCAATGGCGCCACGATAAACCACCACGAATTTGCCGCCTTCGTTCTTTAGGAGGAAGGCTTCGGAGGTCTTCTTGGCGTCAAGGGCCGTCATCAGCGTTTGGTTTTTGTCTTCCAGGTAAGGAAAAGAAAAATTTGCCTGCTTCGCTTTCTTTTGCATGTTTTCTTTTGACTCGGCTGGGTCAGGCTGAGAGTTTACAAGGAGAACAGGCACCTTATCGGTATAGCTGCTGGCTAGTTTGGCAATGCGGCCGCGGTAGTATTCGTCATAAGGACACGTATTGCTGGTGAAAATGATAACAAGTCCGGAGCAGGAAGGATACGTATCGGCAGAAACCTCCTGGTCGTTCATTACATTCACAAGCTTGAAGCCAGCGAGCTGTTGCCCGAAAGTGATCACGCTGAGCAAAGAGAGTGCGATGGCAAAAATGGTTTTCATTTATTAACGATTTAACACGACTACAAAGTTATCCTCAACAAAGTACTGAAGCGGAACAGTCGTTTCGTTGGTATTTACAATAAGCCTGCCAGTTAAATATCCGGTTTTTTCAAGCGAAAAAGGGCTAATTCTGATGTGTTCCGCAAACACAAGATCTTTCTTTCCATGAATCTTTACAAGCGCTTCTTTTGCGCTCCAGTAAATGCAGTGTTTCACAATATTGTCGCTCGCATCTCTGAATTCTTCAGTGTGAAGTACGCGCGAAGCCACGCGAAGCAATTTCGGTTTAGGTTGTTCCAGGTCGATACCCACGGGACCGTGCTTCTGAATAATCGCTGCAACGTACGGATACGAATGACTGAGCGAAATCTGGTAAGGGTAGTTTTTTGGATATGGTTTTCCAAACTCGTCTTTGGTGAGGCCATAGAAGTGATGTCCCCACTGCTTCAGTAATTCGGCTACCAGGACCCGGGCACCGATGAACTCGAGGCGCTTTTGCGGGTTTGTGATCTGATCAGGAATCGGTTCAAGATTCGGAACAAGCGCTTTGAGATCGTCTTCGCCTTCGGCCAGTCGCCACAGCGCCCAGGTGTTGTTTGTTCCGCGATGTAAATTTTCTAACGGCATTTGATAACTTTCGGAAAGATAAGCGAACATGTCCAAAGTTCAAGTACAACGACTTCACAGTCTCACAGGTCACAATGATGCAATCTATACGCTTCAGCCTTCCGATGATCCGGCAAAATTCTTTTCGGCTGCAGGTGATGGAATGGTTGTGCTTTGGAATTTGAACGACCCGGAACACGGACAGCTGATAGCCCGCCTTCCCAATTCGGTTTACGCTTTGTTGTATGACAAGAGTTGTGATCGTCTGATTGCCGGTCATAACTATGATGGCATACATGTTCTCGACTGGAAGAATAAAACAGAAATTGGGTCGTTACAATTAACGAAGGCTGCCATTTTTGATATCCAGGCTGTCGAGGGAGGAATTGTGATTGCCGATGGCGATGGCACGGTAACGCTGGCCGACATAGGTGACTTCAGGATCATTCGACAGGTAAAAGCAAGTGAGCGGAATGCGAGGACCATCGTTCGAAACATGGGCAATGGCGATTTGGCAGTGGGATATAGTGATAGCTATATTCGCGTGTTTGACGAGCACCTGGGTATGAAATTAGAGTGGGCGGCTCATGGGAATTCGATTTTTACACTGCGGTATACGCCAGATCAGCGTTTTTTGATCAGCGGCTCGCGTGACGCAAGGCTCAAGGTGTGGGATGTAGCTGCGGGGTACAAGCAAGTGGAGGAGGTGGTGGCCCACATGTACGCAATAAATCACCTCGATTTTAGCCCTGATGGCAAACATTTTGTAACTTGTAGCATGGATAAGTCCATCAAGGTCTGGAGTACCGGGGAGATGAAACTGTTAAAAGTCATAGACCGGGCTCGCCACGCAGGGCATGGTACTTCGGTGAATAAGGTACTCTGGACCCGTCATCACAATCAGTTGGTCAGTGCAAGCGATGACCGCAGGATTTCAGTTTGGGAAATCATTTTTTAAACTATTCGATATATGAAGATCACACCACTTGAAATACGTCAGAAGACCTTCGAAAAGAATTTTCGCGGGTACGAAAAGGATGAGGTTCATGCCTTTCTTCTAACCCTGTCTCAGGAATGGGAGCGTCTCATGGACGAAAACAAGGAATTGCGCATTAAGCTCGAAACAACAGAACGGGAAGTTTCAAAGCTTCGCGAGGTTGAGAGCTCGCTATTCAAGACCTTGAAAACTGCAGAAGATACAGGGGCGAGTGTTATCGACCAGGCCAAGAAGGCGGCCGATCTTCATTTGCGCGAATCGCAGCTTAAGGCGGATGCGATGCTGAACGAGGCGAAATCCAAGGCAAAAGATACTATTGAGGAGTCGGAGAGCCGGGCCAAGCAGATCATTGGCGATATGGAAGACCGCTTGAAGACCCTGGTTGAACAATACAAGAAACTTGATTCAAACCGCGAAGACCTGCTGAGCGACTTGAAACGAATGGCATCTGACTTGATGGATCGCGTGGACCGCATGAAGCAGTCGTCAAAAGAGTTTGATGCCGACAAACATCTCAATGCCATAAAAAGAGAAGCTAAAAAATTAGTGTTCCCCAATCAGCATGAGACCGACCGACCCTCCCGCGAGGAAGTAAAATCGAAGGAAGAGCCGAAGGTTGAACGCGTGGAGCCTAAGATCATCCGGGAAGAGCCAAAGAACGAACAGCGCGAGCAAATCGTGCTTGAAGAAGCGAGTATCGAACCAGAGTTCGTTCCTACCCGAAAGCCACAGAAGTCTTTCTTTGACGAGATCAATTAAATTGATTTAAGATTTAAGATTTAAGATTTAAGATTTAAGATTTAAGATTTAAGATTTAATGCATTACAACCATTTGCGTTCACGCCCTTCGTTTTCAATCCATGTGATTCACTCAAAATCTAAAATCACAAATCTTAATTCAAAAATTTCCTTCTCATGACAGGCCGGGTAGCACTCGAAGGATTGGAATTTCATGCATTTCATGGTGTGTACCCGCACGAACGGAATTCGGGAAACTGGTTTGAAGTCGACATTGCGGTTGAAACTGATTTTACGGAAGCCGCACAAAACGATGAGCTGGCGGGAACAGTGAACTATGAGACGCTTTTCCAGATTGTAAAAACGGAGATGGAAGAGCCCAGCAAACTCCTGGAGACAGTTGCTGAAAAAATTGTCAGGGATGTACTCGAGCAGCTTCCCGCTGTGCAATCTGTTGAGCTAAAAATTTCAAAGATAAATCCACCGATAGGGGGAAAGTGCAGGAAGGCGAGTATTACGATATCGAAAAGAAAAAAGTCCAATAACCAATAACAAACATCCACCCGATGGTTATTCGTTGTTGGCTATCCATCAATTGAAGCGGAGCAAACTAGTAAATTTAACGCTGCTCCCTTTGGAATTTGGTCATTGGATCTTGTCTATTTGTTACAGGGCAGCACGGTAAAGCGGAGCACACCATCGGCCTACCGTTACACCATTTGAAATTTGGTGATTGGATCTTGGTCATTTCACTCCATCCGTGAACATAAACCCCCTGCCTTCCTCTCCTTCGTAAAAGTCTACCTGCTTGCCAATAATATACATCGTGTGTTTTTTATCGACATACACGGGGATATCTGAGATGCGGTAGGCCATGTCGGACTCTTTTTTCTTGTCGAAGCCGATAATGAGTGAGACCCCGCAGCCGCCACCTTTTACGCCAACCCGTAAGCCGTAGTCCTGGGGGATGTTTTTTGTTTCCATAATCTTTTTGATCTCGGAAACGGCCCGGGAAGAGATGGTGACAGGCTGGATGTTGTCGAACATGTTTCTAGATTTGTGGCTCAAAATTATCTAAATTTCAAACACAATTCTGGTTAAATAAATTCTATGGATGTTCTGATTGAATTTGGTAAAATTCTTATCCCGGCTTCGGTTGTGCTTTACGCTGCCTATCTGATGGTGAGGTCATTCGCTCAAAAGGAAATTGAACTCAAACGTCTGGAGGTTCGCGGCAGGGCCATCGAAACTGTTCTTCCAAACAGACTGCATGCCTATGAACGAATGACGTTGTTTCTTGAACGGATGGCGCCTCAGAACCTGCTCGTCAGACTTAACACGGGCACCACGCCTGCGCGGGAGTTTCACCAACAACTTTTGGCGGAAGTGCGAAATGAATACAACCATAATGTATCGCAGCAGGTTTACATCAGCGAAGATGTGTGGGATAAAATCAAAAGCGCCAAGGAAGACCTGATTGTGACGATCAACGATGCAGCATTGGAAATTCCGCAGGAAGGTACCAGCCTTGACCTCGCAAAGAAGATTTTTGAAAAGACGCTTAATAAGCCGATGGATCCGCTTGCAAATGCGTTGTCCGAGTTGAAGCAGGAGATTCAAAGGGTGTTCTGATGGGCACGGTCGTTGTTGTATTTGTTGTATTATGATAAAAAACGCCTTTTTTAAGTTAGCCGTGAACAGAGCGGCAAAAATGGCAGGAAAACCTGGCCGCTTGATCATGCTTTTGTCAAAGCTCGCCATGAAACTTCGTGAGGTGAATTGGAAGGAGTTGAAAAAAGAGGATGCGAAGGAAAAGTTTTTCGTGTTGGGCCGACTCATCAAGGCATACGCCCAGGGCAAATACAAAGCAATTCCATGGAAAACGTTGTTGATTATTGTCGCAGCTGTGATATATTTTGTGAATCCGCTCGACTTTGTGCCTGATCTCATTCCAATTGCAGGCCTTGCAGACGACTTTGCCGTGCTGCTGTGGGTGTATAATGCCGTGAGCGGTGAAGTTGAGAAATTTCTTTCGTGGGAACGTACCCAGCTACCTTCATGAGAACAGCCTTGCTTGCCGGAAGCACCGGTTTGATCGGGAAGCAGCTTCTTCAGATTCTGTTAAGCAATGATCGCTACGATGTTGTGAAGGCGCTGACCCGCACTCAACTTGATGTTACGCATCCGAAATTGAAGGTGATCAAAGTAGACTACGCCCGGCTTGAAGATTCGAAAGCGGAACTGCAGGCCGATGACGTCTTCTGCTGTCTTGGAACGACCATGGCTAAAGCGAAGTCAAAAAAGAAATTTCGCGAGATCGATTTTGTTTATCCTTTGTCGCTGGCGAAGATCGTCAAGCAACTCGGTGCCGAGCAGTTGCTCATAGTGTCAGCTCTTGGGGCCGATAAACGTTCTTCGGTGTTTTACAACCAGGTGAAAGGCGAGTTGGAAGATGCCCTTCAACCGTTGAATTTCCAGGCCCTTCATATTTTCCGGCCCTCGCTTTTGCTGGGACTGCGCGAAGAGAAACGCGCAGGGGAAGATGCCGCTAAAATTGTTTATCGCATTTTCTGGTTCCTCATCCCAGACAAATATAAAGCGATCGAAGCAGTCAAGGTGGCTGAAGCGATGGTGTATTACGCGGAGCGAGACCAGAAAGGTGTGTTCATTCATGAGTCGCGAGAGATGCAAAATCTTCCTTCCGGCAATCTTTCGTTGCCACAATCCTGAAATTCTTTTTAAGTTGGGTTATGATTGCGGTAATACAACGGGTCACCTCGGCAAGTGTTGAAGTGGAGAAAAAGCTTTGCGCAAGCATTGGCCATGGACTTTTGATCCTCGTGGGCATTGAAGAAGCCGACACAAACGAAGACATTGCATGGCTTGCGACCAAGGTCGTTAACCTTCGGATCTTTAATGATGCTGATGGAGTTATGAACGTAAGCGTCAAAGATGCAAACGGTGAAATTATCGTTGTAAGTCAGTTCACGCTGCATGCGAGCACGAAGAAGGGTAACAGACCCTCGTACATCAAAGCAGCAAAACCTGACGTTGCCATTCCGGTCTACGAACAATTTAAGACTGCGGTGTCGAATGAATTGGGCAGAGCTGTGCAGTCAGGAATTTTTGGTGCTGATATGAAAGTGAGTTTGCTGAATGACGGACCGGTAACGATAGTGATCGATACCAAAAATAAAATGTAAAACCATTGGGTCGGAACCCTGCAATTGATGGAAATACCAAATGTTTGACAATATGGCGAGGATATTATTCTTTTTGCTGCTGGTGGTCAGCAGTGCTGGGCAGGCCCAATACAAGTACGGCCTGAAACCAATGACTTATCCCGAATATAAGACCGCGATTAAGTCGAATCCGGAAAAAGAATTAGTCGACCTGGAAAAATTTATCCCGGGACTAGTACTGGACATTCGCTATGCCACTACCAATAACTTTACCGGAACGGTGATCTATAACCTGGCGAAAGCTTATGCGCGTAAGCCAGTAGCCGAATCGTTGCTTAAAGCGCAGAAAGATTTCAATGCGCTGGGTTATGGCATTAAGGTGTTCGATGGTTACAGGCCGTACAAGGCGACTGTAAAATTTTATGAAGTTTACAAAGACACTACCTATGTTGCTTCGCCATACCGGGGAAGTCGCCACAATCGTGGATGCGCCATCGACATGACGATCGTGGACTTGAAAACCGGCAAAGATGTTCCTATGCCAACTGAATATGACTCGTTTAAAAAGGAGGCATGGCCAAGCACTCCGGTTGCTGATCCGGTGATTCGGAAAAATCGTGAGCTCCTGATTTCTATAATGGAGCGATACGGCTTCAAAGTGAATGGGTCCGAATGGTGGCACTTTGACTTCAAAGGCTACAAGAACTACGAAGTGCTCGACATCGACTTCGAAGAACTCAAAAAGTAAGAAGGCCGAAGCGGTGGAAGTGACTTCCTCCTGAGTTCTAAATTTTAAAATTTAAAATTGACCTCCATGACCATAAGCGATGCGCAACTTCAGGTAGACCAGTGGATCAAAACCCATGGCGTTCGGTATTTCAGCGAGCTCACAAACATGGCCATCCTTACTGAAGAAGTGGGCGAGGTGGCTCGTATCATCGCCAGACGATATGGCGAGCAATCAGAAAAGGAGTCTGACAAATCAAAGGACCTGGGCGATGAGATGGCGGACGTGCTGTGGGTGCTGATGTGCCTGGCTAACCAGACAGGGGTGAACCTTACGGAGGCGTTTCAGAAAAACCTCGAGAAAAAGACATTACGTGACAAAGATCGTCACACTAACAATCCCAAGCTGAAGTAACGTGCAGGATCAGCCCGGCTTAGCCGCTTGCTGCGTTAACAGGACTTAAGTCGTAGGGTTAGGACACGCGATTAGGAACGACCAATCATTTTTAAGGACCAAACCTTCCTTCTGTATTTGTCAGCTCTCCTTGCATGTTATCTGCCGGCAAGGCGTTTATACCGCAATGGCGCAGTGGACGCTATGGTTCGCGATGGGCTTGTCACAAACTTCAAAGCTTAATCAAAGGGATGGATGTCTCCTAACCGTAGCCACTTAAGTCGAGGGTTAACATGTGTGTTTTGACACAAGATCAATACCACATCAGATATTTTTGATTGTCGTGGATCAAAGTTATTTTAGGATAACCAAACCTAACCGGCTCCATGGCTGAACAGCAATCACGTTATCTCGCCCTTGATGTGTTTCGGGGCATGACCATTTGTTTCATGATCATCGTTAATTCTCCCGGTAGCTGGGAGATTGCATATGGTCCTTTGTTGCATGCGCCCTGGCATGGATTCACCCCAACAGACCTTGTGTTTCCCTCTTTTCTTTTCGCTGTCGGAAATGCTATGGCCTTTGTGATGTATAAGTTCGACAATCAGCCGAACCGTGTATTTTGGAGAAAAACTCTCAAACGCACATTTCTCATTTTCCTCTTCGGATACCTGATGTACTGGTTTCCATTCTTCCGCGAAGCAGAAGGTGGTGGCTTGAACTTCAGTGAAATCAGGCCGATCAGCACCACGCGCATTCCCGGGGTGCTTCAGCGCATAGCCCTCTGTTATTTCTTCGCTTCCATTATTTTGCATTTCGGTACGAAAAGGTTTGCTGTGTGGTTCAGTGCCTTTGCACTACTCGGCTACTGGCTGATCTCGTATGCATTCGGAGATTACACCCTGGCAGGAAACGCTGGTCTTAAACTTGATTTGTTCCTATTAGGTGAAGGTCACTTGTACCATGGCGAAGGAGTCGCCTTCGATCCGGAAGGTTTGCTGAGCACGCTGCCGGCTATTGTCAACGTGATCGCAGGCTACCTTGCCGGGGATTTCATCAGGCGGATGGGGAACAGCTACGAAACCATTTCGAAGCTCATGATCGCAGGGGCAGTCTTGATTCTTGTAGCGCTTACCTGGGACATGGCGTTTCCAATCAACAAGAAATTGTGGACGAGCTCATTTGTGTTGTTGACCGTGGGCCTTGATCTTTTGATTCTTCCCGTGTTGATTTATGTGATCGAGATTTATCACTCCCAGCGGTGGACCTACTTCTTCGTTGTGTTTGGCCGCAATCCGTTGTTCATTTATCTCCTGTCTGAAGTTTTACTGATCAGTCTGTATATCATCCCTGTAGGCGACAAGCGTGTGCCTCAATGGTTGAATGATGATGTATTCGGCAGCTTTGCGAGTCCGGTGAACGCCTCGTTCTTGTTTGCATTCTTTTTTATGCTGACCAACTGGGTCGTTGGGTATTTTCTTGACAAGAAGAAGATCTACATTAAGGTGTAGCTATTTGATCAGCTCGTTCACTGTGGTATAGAATACTCCGGAAGATAGTTTCGGAAGTTCGGCAGACAACACGTTACCGTCTTTTCCGATCAGTATTAACCTGGGGATATACATACCCTCACCACTGTAAAATTGTTTTTGAATAGAGTGAGTCAATTTCTTGCCCGCACGCACATGCATGCCGTTCAACACAAACTGATCTATGACCTTTTTCCAGTCTTTTTCCTTTTCCGGTTTGTCAACGCTAATATAAACCGGTTGGATATTTTTCGATTTGAGGAAATGAAAGTATGCGTCATCGTACTTTGCGAATTCATACTTGCACGGTCCGCACCACGATGCCCACAAATCGATAAGGATCGGTTTTCCATTGAACGTCTTGACAAATTCATCGAAAGACAGATCACCAAGTTCGGCATTCAGAAATTCGATTTTGTTGTTGAGCCTGAACTTTGTTTTGGCCGGGGCAATATATTCCCTGGGCGCGAACAATGAATCCGGCAAAGTTGGGTTAATGTCGAGGTTCTTAACTTCAGTTTCGTTGATCAATGTTCCGTTAAGCTGATACCGCATCCGCATTGGCATCCGCAGGTTTCCAATGGTCTTGTATTCTTCAAAGAAAGTAAGATCACCGTTGAGTCCATCGCTTGAAACGCCCACGAGTATGTAGGTACTCTTGTCGAAGTAATATGTTCGGCCGATCGATGCGTATTTTTTCGATCCATTAAATTTTATCGCGAAAGCGGGGTTGTTGTTAATTGTAGTATCTGCGAGCCGTTTGAATTTCTGGTTCTCCAGGCCATTCAGCACACTATGGGCAACACTGATCTCTACTTTCTGTTTTTCCCGCTCCACTTTCATCGGGAACGGCTTGTACAGGTAGTGCGTTATTCCTTCTCCATTGCCAAACACTTCAAACTGCAGTTCGTCTTTCTTATATGTTTTATAGTTGAAGGAGAACGGAGCTTTTGAAATGTTTCGGCTGATCGTTGTGTCAAGCCTTGGATAATGTTGGATTGTAAACGCTTCCCCAGACGAAGCCGTGATGTTACGTAGATTCTGCTGGCCGCCAATAGCCTCAAAATACTTTTGAAGAATCTGCTCTGCCGTTTGTGCGCTGCAGGCAACCGAGATGGTAGCAAAGAGCGCTAAAAAATATAGGCTTCTCATGGGTGGGGCTTTGAGAAGCAATTTACAAATGAAAATCTTTACTTCAAGCTCCGGAGAACGTTGTCGCGAAGCACAGGCACCACCGAGTAGGTGTCTTCCGTCAGGCAGAATGTAATGTCCTTGTGGATATTGAGTTTTGCGAGACGTTTTACATGGCTTGAGTTGCTGAGGAACTCTACCATATTGCCTTTTGCCTGGTTGTACAATGCCTGAGCTGCCAGGGGTGCATCGCATGCAGGGCTCACTTCGTCTTTCAATTTCTCCACTAACGCACCCGCGAATAAGGTGTCTTCAAGATTGAACTTGCCTTTCCAGCCGGCACATACTACCAGGATATTTTGAGGAAGCGTTCTTAGATGATTTGCTACCGCTGTAAGATTGAGGAACGACCCGATGATAATTTCGCTGGCGCCAAGCGACTTTACAATAGCCTGCGTTCCGTTCGTTGTGGTGAAAGCGATCTTGGAGCCGATCAGCTTTGGATCCTGGTATTCAAAAGGGGAGTTGCCGAAATCAAAGCCGTCCACTTTTTTTCCATCGCGCTCGCCTGCCGTGTAATATCCATTCACTTTCATGGCCAGGCAGTCTTCAAGCTTTGCAAACGGAGCAATTGTGTCGATGCCATGCGCGAAAGCCGTGGTCATGCACGAGGTTGCACGCAAAATATCCACAACTACTACAGCATGGTCAACCACAGGATACAAATGCATCATGTCGGGTGAAAGACAAACGTCAATGGTTCTCATTACTACAAGTTTAAATCAATATGGCCTTCGAGAAACGTTCTGGCCTCCCCGGAAATCAACACGCGGTCACCATGGTCTTCGCACCAAAGTTTGCCGCCACGCTTCGACAGCTGGCGGGCAATCATTTTTTGTTTCCCGGTTTTTTCTTTCCATAAGGGAATCAATGAACAATGCGCTGACCCGGTAACAGGATCTTCAAAGATGCTGGCTTGTGGGGTAAAAAATCGCGATACGAAATCTTCCTGTTGTCCCTTGGCAGTAATGATAATCCCTCCAGGGTCGAGGTTGATTTGGTCGAGGATGGATCGAACCGGTGAAAAATCACGAATGATATCTTCGTGTTCATACACGGCAATGTAATCGCGGGCTTTCCAAACCTCGAGTGGTTTTACTCCAAGTCCCCTTTCGATTAGCTCAGGAAGTACCGCGCGAACCGGCATCCGCGAAGGGAAATCTAACGCGATACGGCCGTCCTTTTTCGTTACGATAAGCTCGCCACTGTTCGAATGAAAGGTGATTTTTTCGTTCTTATAATCCAGGTGATTGAAAAGCACGTGTGCAGATGCCAGCGTTGCGTGTCCACACAAGTCCATTTCAATATCTGGTGTAAACCATTTCAGGTCGAAATGGTCTTCCTCCTCGAGTGGTACAAGGAATGCAGTTTCCGGCAAAAAGTTTTCGGAAGCAATTTGCTGCAGGACTTCTTTCGATGGCCATGTGTCCAGGACGCATACCGCGGCCGGATTGCCGCCAAACAGTGAATCAGTAAAGGCATCAACCTGGAAGAGCTTTACCTGCGCAGCCATCGTTATCCGATTAACGGAAGTTTTGCAACCTGGGCTTTAATGAGCTTGCCGCGAATATCGATGAATATTTCACTGCCTACGTTGGCATGCTCCGTAGCGACATAACCGAGACCAATTCCAACGTTCATCATGGGAGACATGGTTCCGGAAGTAACCTTCCCGATCACAGTTCCCTGCGCATCCTTAATCTGGTAGTCGTGACGTGGAATGCCTTTATCGATCATTTTGAATCCCACAAGTTTCTTTTTCACACCCACCTCTTTTTGTCTTTTGAGGTTGGACGAGTTTGTAAAATCTTTCGTGAATTTTGTGATCCAGCCCAAGCCGCCTTCGAGCGGAGAGGTGGTGTCATCAATATCATTTCCATAGAGGCAGAAGCCCATTTCAAGTCTCAGCGTGTCGCGCGCACCGAGCCCGATCGGTTTGATGTTCACATCTTTTCCAGCTTCAAAAATAGCATTCCACACTTTTTCTGCGCTTTGCTTGTTGACGTAAATCTCGAAACCACCTGCGCCTGTGTAGCCGGTGTTCGACATAATCACATGCTGAACTCCGGCAAACTCACCAATCGCGAAATGATAATATTTAATTGATTTAAGATCAGTCTTGGTAAGCTTTTGAAGAACATCAACGGCTTTTGGGCCCTGCACGGCAAACAGACAAATGTCGTCTGAAATGTTTTTCAGCTCGGCATTCTTGGTGTTGAATTTATTGATCCAGTTCCAGTCTTTATCGATGTTGCCGGCATTGACTACGAGCAGATAGTCATTGTCCTTTATTTTATAGACGATGAGGTCATCAACGATTCCTCCGTTTTCATTGGGCAAGCACGAATATTGCGCCTGGCCGTCAACGAGTTTGGAGGCATCGTTTGACGTTACGCGTTGAATGAGGTCAAGAGCATTTGGACCTTTTACGGTGAATTCGCCCATGTGGGAGACGTCAAAAACGCCAACACCATTTCTGACGGCCATATGCTCCTCGATATCCGAGGAATACCGGACTGGCATGTTGAATCCCGCAAAAGGGACCATTTTGCCGCCAAGTTTAACATGAAGATCGTTCAGGGGAATCTGTTTTACTTCCATAATGCCATTTTAGATGGCCACAAAGGTAAAAGAATTCTTTAAACACTGCAGAGGTTCTTAGAGGCGCAAAAAATACGGAAAGGGCTTGCTAAACGTGAAGGGTAAATTGGAGGAAGTGATTTACCACCACTCCGCTTTTGCGCGGTTACGCTGTCTTTTTACTGCTTTTCAGCGGATTCGATGGCTTTCAGCATGTTGTCGCGTACCTTCTGGACACGGGTCATTTCGTTTTGTAGATACAGTCTTGCCTTTTCCTCGCCTACACTATCTGGCAAAGGTCTGAACTCGCGCATCCAGACCATCATACCTTCGTTTGCTGAATCGAGTTTTGCATACATGGCATCCAGCTTAATGCGCTCAACCTGAGGCAGGTTGGGATTTTTCTCAATCTTTTCACGGATAGACATTTTTAACTTATGAATGTCATTCATTTTCGGCATGACTTCATCGTGAATCTTCATCACTTCGTTGTACAACTTTTGATTTTCGCTGATGTCCGTTTTGTCCTGCGCGTGTGCATCGTGGCCTTCATGACCATCATGCTCCGATTTTTGATTACAGGACACTAGTGAAAGGGAGGCGGCTAGCGCCATAACAAAAAGACTTTTCATGCGTGATAGATTTTCTCAAATGTACACTGAAAAGCGAACACAAAAAAAACAGGCACCCCTTGGAAGAGTGCCCGTTTACATCTGATTCACGACCCTACTCTATTTTGCAACGAGGATCGGCATTTGAGCAGCCAGTGCGTGGAGATCGTCATCTTCTACTTTCTTCTTTTCATCGGCAACGATGAGGAATTGTTCATAGAACAAATCCAGTTCTGCTTTGCCTGGCTGGTACCCTAACAATTCGAGTCTGTGCTTCAAGGCTGCGCGTCCGCTTCTGGCGGTAAGCACAATAGAAGAACATGGAACACCAACATCGTCAGGGTTGATGATTTCATAGTTTTCGGAATTCTTGAGGAATCCGTCCTGGTGAATGCCCGAGGAGTGTGCAAAGGCATTCGCGCCCACGATCGCTTTGTTTGGCTGAACTGGCATTCGCATCAATTCCGAAATCAGCTTGCTGATTCCATAAATGCGTTCAGACTTAATATTTGTATGGAGATTCAAATCTTTATGCGTCTTCAGGATCATGGCAACCTCTTCAAGAGATGTGTTTCCCGCGCGTTCGCCAATTCCATTGATGGTCACTTCTGCCTGACGCGCACCGTTTGTAATCCCGGCAATGGTGTTTGCAGTCGCCATACCCAGGTCGTTATGGCAATGAACGGAGATGACAGCCTTGTGGATGTTACTCACGTTCTCGTATAAATACTTGATACGCTTGCCATACAATTCTGGCAGGCAGTAGCCGGTTGTGTCGGGGATATTGACAACGTCAGCGCCCGCTGCAATAACGGCTTCAACCATCTGCGCCAGGAACGCGAGGTCAGCACGACCCGCATCTTCGGCAAAGAATTCGACTTCAACGCCTTTCGCTTTTGCATATTTCACAGCCCAGACGCCTTGCTCGAGAACTTTCTCGCGTGTGCTGTTAAATTTTGTTTTGATGTGAACGTCAGAGGATCCGATGCCCGTGTGAATTCTTCCACGCTTGGCATAGCGGAGTGCTTCTGCGGCAACATCAATATCGTCTTTCTTCGACCGTGTAAGTGCGCACACTACCGGATCATTCACAGCTTTTGAAATCTCAATCACCGAAAGAAAATCTCCAGGCGATGAAATCGGGAAGCCAGCTTCGATCACATCAACACCCAGAAGCTCCAGTTCCCGCGCAACGATTATCTTTTCGTCAGTTGAAAGCTGACACCCCGGCACTTGTTCGCCATCCCGTAAGGTGGTGTCGAAGATTTGAATTTTTTCGCTCATAGTGTTTTCGTTAGTAGGGGACTTATTATTTTTCAAGTACCACGGAACTCATCATGCGGATCTGGTTTGCCACCACATTACCCATCACTTCGGTTCCTAATACTTTTTCATGACTTGTATTGGCGTCAGCTATGTCTTTCGTGCGATAGCCTTGCTTCAATGTTTTTTCAACAGCTTTGATGACCATTTCTGATTCTTCTTTCAACCCGAAGGAAATATCAAGTAGCAAGGCTGCCGACAGGATTGAAGCCAAAGGGTTAGCGATGCCTTTTCCTGTGATGTCGTGGGCGCTGCCGTGAATCGGTTCGTACAAACCAACTTTGTCGCCAACGGAAGCCGAAGCGAGCATGCCCATCGACCCTGCGATCTGCGAGGCTTCATCCGTGAGTATATCTCCGAAAAGATTTCCCGTCAGTACAACATCGAAGCTCCGCGGAGCCTGGATGAGCTTCATCGCTGCAGCATCTACGAACATGTGGTCAACCACTACGTCAGGATATTGCTTTGCTACCTCCTGAACCACTGATCTCCAGAGGCGTGAACTTTCCAACACGTTTGCTTTGTCGACCGATGTAAGCTTTTTCTTCCGCGT
This sequence comes from Chryseosolibacter sp., assembly GCA_036402075.1. Lineage (GTDB taxonomy): Bacteria > Bacteroidota > Bacteroidia > Cytophagales > Cyclobacteriaceae > Chryseosolibacter. Next base: position 19,188 of record DASWTP010000092.1, read on the forward strand.
TTGCGCGGCCTTAAATGCTTTGTGCGCGATACGTTCAACTTCGTAGGTCGAATAGATCATCGTATCGTAAGCAGTTTCGTTGTTGTTCTTTCTGCCGCGTTCTCCAAAGTACACGTCACCGGTCAGTTCACGGAAGAAAAGGATATCTGCGCCTTTCAATATTTCAGGTTTGATGCTGGAAGCTTCGAGCAGTTCATCGAACAGTTTAATTGGCCGAAGGTTCGCATAGAGGCCCAGCTCTTTACGCATTTTCAACAAGCCTTGCTCAGGACGAACGGGAGCAGAAGGATCGTTGTCGTATTTCGGATGACCTACCGCGCCAAAGAGAATCGCGTCTGAGTTCTTCAGTTTAGTCAACGTTTCGTCAGGCAGCGGATTGCCCGTTGCCTCGATCGCATCATGCCCAATTTGTCCGTAATCGTAAACAAATTCGTGGCCAAAGCATTCTGCAATCTGGTCGAGCACTTTTTTTCCGCAGGTTGTCACTTCCTTGCCAATGCCATCGCCCGGGAGTATCGTAATCTTCTTCTTCATTCTTCTAGTGCGTTAATTCAAACTGTTTGATTTCATCCCGCAGGCTGATGAGGTAGTCAATGTCATCGTAGCCGTTGGTAAGGCAGGTCTTTTTGTATGCGTTTATGTCAAAGCTTTCGCTTGAACCATCTTCAAGTACAACCTTTTGATTCTGCAGGTCGACTGTTACGACTGCTTTGGGATTTTTTGTAACGGATTCGAAAATCCTCTTAAGGAATGAATCCGACACTTGAACAGGAAGCAGCGCATTGTTGAGTGCGTTATTCTTAAAAATGTCTGCGAAGAAGCTGGAGATCACCACGCGAAAGCCGGCATCATAAATAGCCCAGGCAGCATGTTCGCGACTACTTCCGCAGCCGAAGTTTTTTCCGGCAACCAGAATTTTACCCGAATACGTTTTGTCATTTAAAACAAAATCCGATTTTGGTTTGCCTTCCCCATCGTACCGCCAGTCGCGAAAAAGGTTTTCGCCAAAGCCTTCGCGCGTGGTGGCTTTGAGAAAACGCGCAGGAATGATCTGGTCGGTGTCAATATTCTCAATCGGCAGAGGAACTGCCTGACTTTTCAATGTTGTGAATTTTTCTTTGCTCATTTCCGTCTATTCGTTAACCAGTTCACGGACATCTGTAACCTTTCCAGTGATCGCAGCCGCGGCAGCACTCAACGGGCTCGCCAAAAACGTTCTTGACTTAGGGCCTTGTCTTCCTTCAAAGTTTCGGTTGGATGTTGATATACAGTATTTGCCTGCTGGAATTTTATCTTCGTTCATGCCGAGGCACGCAGAACACCCTGGGCTTCGCAGTTCGAACCCCGCCTCTTCAAAAATCTTGTCAAGGCCTTCTTTGCGTGCCTGCTGTTCAACTTGTTTTGAGCCCGGTACGACCCACACTTCAACGTTGGCGGCCTTCTTTTTCCCTTTCACAACTTGAGCGACAAGGCGAAGGTCTTCAATGCGGGCGTTTGTGCAGCTGCCTATGAATACATAGTCAACGGCTTTTCCCAGTAGTTGAGAGCCGGGCTCAAGCCCCATGTACTCAAGCGATTTTGTGAACGATGGTTGTTCACTGATGTCTTTCAGCTCTGCAACGGTTGGAATTCTGTCTGTGACCTTGATGCCCATTCCTGGATTTGTTCCATACGTGATCATCGGTCCGATATCGGCAGCATCGTATTTCAAAACTTCATCGTATTCAGCGCCTTCATCCGTTTTCAGATGCCTCCACTGCTCGACAAGGCGATCGAAGTTTTCTCCTTTTGGAGCAAATTGTCTTCCTTTAATGTACTCGAAAGTAGTTTCATCTGGTGCGATGAGTCCGCCACGGGCACCCATCTCGATGCTCATGTTGCAGATCGTCATGCGCGCCTCCATGCTAAGGTTGCGGATCGTGTCGCCTGCATATTCCACGAAGTATCCTGTAGCACCGCTTGCTGAAATTTTCGAGATGATGTAGAGAATAATATCTTTCGCAAGGACACCTTTCTGCAATTTTCCGTTGATCTCAATTCGCATGCGCTTCGGTTTGTATTGAAGGATACATTGCGTAGCAAGTACTTGTTCCACTTCGCTTGTCCCGATTCCAAAGGCAATGTTGCCGAACGCGCCATGTGTTGAAGTATGGCTGTCGCCACAGACAATCGTCATGCCGGGCAACGTTAATCCAAGTTCTGGTCCAATAATGTGGACGATTCCCTGGAACGGATGGCCAAGGTCGTAGAGGTTTACGCCAAACTCTGCGCAGTTTTTGCGCAACGTCTCAACCTGGTGGCGCGACAGTGCTTCCTTAATTGGAAGGTGTTGGTCTTTGGTAGGGACGTTGTGATCGGCAGTGGCCGTAGTGCGGTCGGGGTTGAAAACTTTGATTCCTCTTTTTCTCAGGCCGTCAAACGCTTGCGGACTGGTGACTTCATGGATGAAGTGGCGGTCGATGAATAGTACATCCGGGTATCCTTCGCTTTGTTTTACGACATGGGCGTCCCAGATTTTGTCGAATAATGTTTTTGGTGAATGACTCATCTTTTGTTTTTTACTCAGCTTTCAAATCCCTCAAAACAACTGTTAGTTCGTTCACATTTCCTTAAAATGAAACCGTCCCGCTGGTAAGGCGGGACGGTGAGTTTTATGAAAATATGTATCTAAAACGTTTGCTGAATGCTTATTCCTAGTTATGGTTTTGTGACTTACGAAGATGATAAAAACTGGAGGCTACATCAATACAAATCGCAAATAATTTTCGGTGCTAACGAGTGGTAGTTCCGCCTTGAGCGCTTGAAGCGACCATTCGTGAAAAGCACAAGCTAACGTTGAGTGCTTCGGCTTCCAACGACAATGTGTATGCAGTGCAAGGCGGTTCACCCCGAACGAAAACGTGACTGGGTGCCGGTGTTTCTGGGCGTGTGGCCGTCAAAAATAGAGTTGGAAAAGAATGATTATATTTGATTATGAAGGGGCTTTTTTCCTGCGTTGCAACGCTGCTAATACTCGCAATCACCTTTCCTTCAACCGGTCAGAACATCGCTGCCATCGACAGCCTTGAAAAAGCATTGTCTTCTTCTGGCGGACTCGCTAAAGCTGTGACGCTTTATGAACTTGTCTACTCTTACCTGCGCGTTGATGTTCAGAAAGCGGGAGAGTACAATCAGCAGGTCAGGGAGAGGTTAGCTCAGGAAGATGATCCTGAATCACTTGCGTATCTGAATATGGCGGCCGGAATCTTCTCCAGCCGCAGTGGGAAACTCGACAGCGCGATCAATTTTCTTGATGAGGCTAAAAAACACGCCATCACCAGCAACGCTCCTCACGCACTCGTTCGAATCTATGCATCGCTTGGTCATGCGTTCATTTCGAGCGGGAAACCCGAACAGGGCCTCGACAATATGTTTGAGGGTCTGAAGGTGCTGGAAGAACATCCGGAGACGGAAATGGAGATGAAACTCCGAACGAATGTGGCATGGGCCTACCTCGAGTTAAAGCAGTATCGCAATTGCATTAAATATGGATTGCAAAATGTTAAGATGATGGAGGGTACAGCGTATGAATGGATTGCCCTGTACACCTACAACAATGTTGCCGTCAGCTATGGAGCGCTGCACATGATTGACTCCGCAAAATTTTTTATTGAAAAAGGAATACGCGCAGCGCAAGCGACTAACGACAGCCAGGCGCTTGCAAATGCTTATTTTATTTTAGGAACTATTTACTCAAAGGATGGTCGTTACAAAGAGGCGATTAATGAATACCTCAAAGCGCGCCCATTCCGCGAAAAAGTCGGGAATCCTCTTTTCATTGTTTCTGATTTATATACCATTTCAGACTTGTATTATAAAACAGGTGAGTTTAGGAAGGGCGTTGTGGCTGCAGACGAAGCGTTGAAGCTCGCAGAAAAATATAACCTCACACTTAAGTTCGAGGGAACATACGAATCGCTGGCCAAGAATTATGAAGGCCTTGGCGATTATAAAAATGCGAGCAAGTATTTCAAACTGTGGGCAGCGGCAAAAGATTCTGTGTATAAGAACTCAAGCGCAAACGCGATTGCCGAAATGCAAACGCGTTTCGACACAGAAAAGAAGGAGCAGCAGCTGGCGATCCAGACTTCCGAGTTGCGCAGGAAGGAAGCGGAGCTCCAGATTACTTATATTACGATTGCCGGGATGCTGATGATTTTCATCTTCGCTGCGCTGATCTTGTTTTTAGTGCGTAGCAGAATCCAAAAGAAGCGCCTCGCCCTTATGAAGGAAGCGCAGATCCGCGCTACGGTTGAATCGCAGGAGAACGAGAGGCGCAGATTTGCGCAAGACCTGCACGATGGCATGGGCCAACTGATTTCCGCACTCAGACTAACGATCCACTCACTCGACAGTCAAGGCGGTCAGGCAGCTGCTTCGCATTTTTCGAAGGCGGAGACGTTGCTGAATGACATGCACCAGGAGATTCGCAGCATTGCCTTTAACCTGATGCCGCAAACGCTTGTGAAAAACGGAGTTATTCCGGCATTGAAGGAGGTGATCAACCGCCTTTCGTCTTCGAATATCCATATTAATATTTCGAGTTTTGAAGTTCCTGACCGTCTTGATCACCTGAAAGAGATTGCATTGTATAGGATTTTGCAGGAATGGTTGAACAACATCATTAAATACTCAAACGCAAGGAACATCGAGATCCAATTCGTAGGGCACGCAGGCGAAGTGAACGTGGTTATTGAAGATGATGGAGATGGATTTGACCAACGCCTCTTGCAAGACAACGCGGGCCATGGCTGGAAAAATATTCAATCGCGCATCAGCTTTCTGCAGGCGAGTTTGTATCTTGATAGTCAACCGGGCAGAAAAGGAACATCACTCACGATCAATATTCCACTGAATGAACCTGTTGCTGCCACCGGGAAAGTTATAGTTTTACCTACGCGATAGTTGAATACATGAGTGAGACTGGAGATTTCGATTTCTCGAGAGGCGATGCAGGAAACGTAAAGC
>DASWTP010000093.1:0-1512 GCA_036402075.1 Chryseosolibacter sp.
GTCACCGGTTCAGGTAAAGAAACTCCACACGATCACAGGGCACCGCGATTGCATCTATACACTACAGGGCGGTGCAAGCGCTGATGGATTTTTCTCGGCTGCTGGGGATGGGATGGTGGTGCGTTGGAGCCTCACCGATCCGGAAAACGGAGAAGTAGTGGCCAAGCTACCGAACTCCATCTACGCGCTTCATTACCACAAACCTTCCGGATTGCTCATTACCGGCCATAATTATGAAGGCATTCATCTGCTCGACTGGCAGAATAAAAAGGAAACCGGTTCGTTACAACTCACGAAGGCGCAGGTTTTCGACATCAACAAATTCGATAGCGCCATCATTGTAGCAACCGGTGATGGCACAGTGACGATGGTAAATCCGAATTCTTTAACCATTACGCATAAGGCACAGCACACCGATAAGAGTGCACGAACAATTGCTGTAAACGAAGTGACTGGTGACATTGCGGTGGGTTATAGCGATCATTTTATCAGAATCTTTGATGAACACCTTCAGCTGAAGTCGGAATTCAAGGGGCATGATAACTCGGTTTTTACGCTTCGGTACACTCCGGATGGTTCATATTTGATAAGCGGGTCGCGCGATGCGAGGCTTAAGGTTTGGGATGCCAAAGCCGGATATGTAAAGGCTGCGGAGGTGGTAGCCCACATGTATGCCATAAATCATATTGAATTTAGTCCGGATGGCAAACATTTTGTAACTTGTAGCATGGATAAGTCCATTAAGGTCTGGGATTTAGCTGAACTCAGGCTGTTGAAGGTAATAGACCGGGCACGGCACGCGGGCCATGGAACATCCGTTAACAAATTGTTGTGGACAACGTATAATAATCAATTAATAAGTGCCAGCGATGATCGGACACTGTCGGTTTGGCACATCATTTTTTAAACTATAAGTCCTATGAAAATCACACCACTTGAAATAAGGCAGAAGACCTTCGAAAAGAATTTTCGGGGTTATGAAAAAGACGAAGTTCACGCCTTCCTTTTAACCCTTTCGCAGGAATGGGAAAAAATGATGGATGAGAACAAGGAACTCCGCATCAAGCTGGAGTCTGCAGAACGCGAAGTTGTGAAGCTACGTGAAGTGGAGGGATCGCTGTATAAAACCCTAAAAACCGCAGAAGACACCGGAGCCAACGTCATTGACCAGGCCCGCAAAGCTGCGGATTTGCACCTGAAAGAATCTCAGCTGAAGGCAGACGCCATCCTGCACGAGGCTAAAAGCAAGGCAAAAGACACGATCGAAGAGTCAGAAATGCGCTCGAAACAGGTAATTGCCGAAATGGAAGATCGCCTGAAGGCCATGGTTGATAATTACAAGAAACTCGAATCGTCACGCGATGACCTGTTGAGTGACTTGAAACGCCTGGGCTCAGACCTGCTCGATAAAGTGGAACGCGCTAAGCAAGCCACCCGTGATTTTGATGCCGATAAGCACCTTTACACTGTTAAACGTGAAGCAAAGCGTATTGTGTTTCCAAACCTGGAATA
>DASWTP010000094.1:0-4506 GCA_036402075.1 Chryseosolibacter sp.
CTTGTTGACAGCTGCGATAACCTCGTTGATTTCTTGAACCTCTTTTGGATTGAACTTTGCCATGCGATGTGTGGTTTCCGGACGAGTTACGTTGCGTCCGCTTCTGATGTGTTCCTTATGATACTATTTCACCGTAAATTAGAACTCGAACGGCCAATAACCAAACCTGATGGCCGGTACATTTTGAAGAAGCGTTATGGCCGTGTCCTTTGAAATCAATCGGGATACTTGCTCATCAATGCCGGGGACTGTGTTGATCTTTTGTCCTGCTACTTGGCGCTTGAAGGAAGTATAATCGATGTTTAAATAGTGTTTGCACTGGATCATTACCCTTTAGTTTGCTTGGCCCTGCATGCCCTCGTATATTGCACTTATTCTACCCCCTATGACTCAAACTGCCGCTCCAAAACTAAACGATCCGAAGATAGTGAGGGCCTGGACGATGTACGACTGGGCTAATTCTGTTTATTCGCTCGTCATCATCACCGCATTGTTCCCGATTTACTACAAAGCAGTGGCGGTGGAGAACGGCAGTGATGTCATTAGCTTCCTGGGATTCAAAATCCAGAATTCAAATTTGTATTCATACGCGCTTTCATTTTCGTTTTTGGTCGTGGCGCTGATCCTGCCACTGCTCTCTGGAGCAGCTGACTATACGGGAAATAAGAAAGTCTTTATGAAAGCCTTCGCATGGACCGGCAGCCTGGCATGCATGGGGTTGTTTTTCTTCGAGGGGCTCGACACCGTTTGGCTGGCAATACTTCTCTCCATCATCGCCAGCGTAGGATACTCCGGAAGCCTCGTATTTTACGATGCCTTTCTTCCCGAGATTGTTACTTCCGACCGGTATGACGCCACCAGCGCGAAAGGCTACTCTATGGGATACTATGGAAGTGTGTTGCTGATGATTGTCTGTCTCGTGCTGATTCTTGGACACCAGATGTTTGGCATTACTGCCGGGCTGGGTTCGCGCATCTCCTTTGTGCTTGTCGGACTTTGGTGGATGGGCTTTACAATCATTCCCCTGAGGCGACTTCCTGACAATCCCTACAATCGGAAACCGGAGGGAAATATCTGGTCGAATGGTTACAAGGAAATAGCGAAAGTCTGGAGCAGCCTGAGCGACCAACCTGACTTGAAAAAATTTCTCGTAGCTTTTTTCTTCTGGAACATGGGCGTGCAAACCGTAATGTACCTCGCCACCTTGTTTGGTACCGATGTCCTCAAGTTGAAAGACGACACGCTGATTCCCACGGTTGTTTCTATTCAGTTGCTGGGCGCGGTCGGAGCATGGGCGTTCTCAAGACTGTCAACCCGCAAGGGGAACCGCTTCGCGCTCATGAGCATGATCATCATTTGGATCGGCATTTGCATCACAGCGTATTTCATTACAACGGCATTTCACTTTTACGTGATCGCGGCTGTTGTGGGCTTGGTCATGGGCGGCATTCAGTCGCTGTCGCGCGCTACGTATTCGAAACTAATCCCAGAGACAACCATCGATCACGCGTCATACTTCAGCTTTTACGATGTGACGTACAACCTCTCGATTGTGTTCGGAACATTTTCGTACGGGTTCATTAATCAACTCACAGGAAGCATGCGGAACAGTGCATTGGCGCTTGGCCTGTATTTCGTAATCGGCATGATCCTGCTGCTGTCGGTAAAGTCTCCGAACCTTTTTGGAAAAAAAAACGAAACGGAAGAAGAGGTACTTAGTACCGAAGATGTTTTACAGTAACGCCCTGATTGATCAGCTGCTTCAGCGAGTCAATACCAATCTTAAGGTGACGTTCAACAAATTTAGCCGTGACCGTTACATCGCTCTTTTCTGTTTTTACGCCTTCGGGCACCATCGGCTGATCTGAAACCAGCAACAATGCTCCTGCCGGAATCTTGTTATGAAACGCGGTTGAAAAGATGGTCGCAGTTTCCATGTCAATCGCTTGCGCGCGGATCTTCTTCAGGTACTCTTTGAAATCTTCATCCCATTCCCAGACGCGTCTGTTCGTGGTGTAAACAGTCCCGGTCCAATAGTCGTGGCCGAGATCCCGGATAGTGGTAGAAATTGCTTTCTGCAAGGCAAACGCGGGGAGAGCCGGAACCTCCGGTGGAAAATAGTCGTTGGACGTTCCTTCGCCTCTGATGCCTGCAATAGGGAGAATCAAATCGCCAAGTGCGTTTTTCTTTTTAAGTCCACCGCACTTACCCAGGAACAAAGCCGCCTTCGGTTGGATGGCACTAAGGCAGTCCATCACCGTTGCTGCGTTCGGACTTCCCATACCAAAATTAATTATGGTGATCCCACCTGCCGTGGCGCTGCGCATGGGTTTGTCGAGACCGTTAACCGGAACATTATGAACCTCAGCAAACATCTTTACATAGTTGTCGAAGTTGGTGAGCAGTATGTAGGCTCCGAATTGTTCGAGCGCCTGGCCTGTGTATCTCGGCAGCCAGTTCTCTACGATCTCCTTTTTAGTCTTCATGGGTGTAAATACATTAATTTATCGAACTCCAGGATTCGCTTACGTCCGCGCGTTAGAATTGCACGGATAGCGCCTCCAGATTTAGTATTTTGCAGCTTTATGGTTAAGCTCAATTTGCCGGATTTCGACTACAAGCTTAAGAAAGCAGAGGGAAAAGTATGGATTTTTGACGGGATACGAAAAAAATATCTTCTTCTTACGCCAGAAGAATGGGTGCGGCAACACTTTATCCACTTTCTCGTCAATGAAAAGAAATATCCAAAGTCGCTTATCCGTGTTGAAGGAGGTTTGAATTATAACGAGATGAAGAAACGAAGCGACATCGTGGTATTCGATCGGAATACAAAGCCATGGATGATTGTTGAATGCAAATCGCCAGCGCTTGGGCTAACTCCGGCAACGCTGCAGCAAGTGTCGACATACAATGCATCCCTGAAGGCGAAGTATATCAGCGTCACTAACGGGCTCATGCATTATTGCGCAGCTACAGACTGGAATGCCGGCAAAGTTGTCCTTATGTCTGACTTCCCGGCATTCGAAGCCGATGGAAGCAGCACCGATCTTGAGCCTCCTGCTCTAGCTGAATAGGCGAAAGATCCCTAATTAAGATACGCACGCCTCAACTGGCTTGATAAATTCATCAAAGTAATAGTGACATCAAAGCTAAGTCTTCGCCCCGCCAGCAACTGAGCACGCCCATGCCGCTGACAAATGAGTTCGTACGTTCTGCAAAACGAGTGCGCACTTTATAAGAGTCTGATTGATTTTATGTTTAACGCAATAAAAAAGGCAGAAGCATGATAGGCCTGCCTTTTCATATCTTCAAAAAACAATTCTTACAAAAACTTCTTCACGTCACTCAGTGGCATGTTGAATGCGTCAGCCACCCCTTTGTAGACCACTTCACCATTCACAACGTTCAAGCCGAGACGGAGGTCTGAATTTTCTGCGCACGCTTTCTTCCAGCCCTGGCCAGCAAGACGGATTGCGTAAGGCAATGTTGCGTTTGTAAGCGCAAGGGTTGAAGTGTAGGGTACCGCACCTGGCATGTTGGCCACGCAGTAGTGAACCACATCATCAATAATGAATGTTGGATTCTCATGCGTTGTAGGCGTACAGGTTTCAATACATCCACCCTGGTCAACGGCTACGTCAACGAGAACTGTTCCCGGTCTCATCGTTTTGAGCATGTCGCGGGTGATCAGCTTTGGAGCTTTGGCGCCAGGCACCAATACGCCACCGATGATCAAATCGTGATCCTTCACCAGCTCGCGAATGCTGTATTCGTTCGACACCATGGTGTGCACGTTCTTTGGCATCACATCATCAAGGTAGCGAAGGCGAGTAAGGTTGAGATCCATGATGGTCACATCAGCGCCCATCCCGGCAGCGATCTTCGCTGCGTTTGTTCCCACAACACCACCACCCAGGATCAATACCTTGGCTGGCTTTACGCCCGGCACTCCACCTAACAAAATACCACGCCCCTTCAGCGGTTTCTCAAGGTACTTTGCACCTTCCTGGATCGCCATTCTTCCAGCCACTTCGGACATCGGAACCAGCAACGGCAGGCTTCTGTCTTCGCGCTCCACGGTTTCATATGCAAGACACACTGCCCCGCTCTGAATCATTGCCTTTGTCAATGGCTCGTAGGAAGCGAAGTGGAAGTACGTAAATACCAGTTGATCTTTTTTAATAAGTTTATATTCCTGCTCAATGGGTTCCTTTACTTTCATGATCATCTCAGCGATGCTGAAAACGTCTGCTGCATTTGCAAGCATCTTCGCTCCAGCTTTGGTATACTCTTCATCGCTGAAGCCACTGCCAACACCTGCTGTGTTTTGCACATACACCGTGTGACCGCGTTTCACTAATTCCTGGGTACCGGCAGGAGTGAGGGCTACGCGGTTTTCATTGTTTTTGATTTCTTTAGGAACACCAATAATCATATTTCATATCGATTTAGCGGGTGCAAATATAGCAAGTCACTGCATAATGAAAGCGAATGCCCAAGTTTTAC
>DASWTP010000095.1:0-11643 GCA_036402075.1 Chryseosolibacter sp.
AGTACCGATCTGTACAAAATTCTGTGTCCACACAAGGTTAAGGACATGAGGTTATACCATGAGTTTGTTACCTATAGGAAAGGAGACCCCATCTATCAACCTGGAACCCCAAGCACCCATATATACCTGATCGCAGAGGGACGGGTTAAGGTCGGCCATTATGGTGACAACAACGAAGAAATTATCACGTCAATATATAATGCCTTCCGACATGCTTTGGAAGATTTCCCGATATGCCTCGTTCGTAACCTTTTCAGCGTCCATTAACACAATAAGCAGTTAGCAAATCATAAGTTAATCATACCGAAAACATGATAAAAATCAAACATCGGCCTGATGAATGTTCCTGAGGCCCAGTGGAATACTGCCTAAGTTTGTCGAGGGCGTTAATGCGACTCAGAATGAAAACAAACGATGGTATTTTGTGCTTGATTGATTTTTCGGACTCATCTAAGGAAACATTAGAATGGGCAGTCTCGCTTGCTCAGCAGATGAAGAAGCGCCTAACCATTCTTTATACTTATCGGCTGGTTAATTCTCGGGATCGCGACCTGCTTGAAATGAGGAAGCAAATTGAGGAGACGGCCCGTCAGCAGTTCGTTAGCCTGGAGCAAGATGTGTTAAAGAACTCAGGGGTCAAATACGACTTTGTGATCGAGATAGGTTTCGCGATTCATCGCGTTAGAGAGTATGCTAAGAAAAATGGCTTGAGTGTTTTGGTCATGGGAAAGAAGGTAGAGCAGGTAAAGACTGAGCCGATAGAAGAGTTTGCTGAAAGCGTGCACGTCCCACTGTTCCTCGTACCTTAATAAATTGACATATGAGAAAAATTCTTGTTCCTACCGATTTCTCTAAGCCCGCACAATGGGCACTGGAATTCGCTACTGGTATTGCAAAGAAAGCTAAAGGCCAGATCATTCTACTTCATATCATTGAGCAACCAACTTCAGAATCCTTCAACGCAGAAGGTCAGATTTCTGATGAAGAAGGGTGGGAGGAAAAGCATTTTACCCTCATGTTGATTCAGAAAAGCAAAGCTCAGCTGGAGCAAGTTGCAAAGTATGCAGAGGACGAAGGCGTTTTGGTCAAGTTCGAATTACGCTTGGGTAACCCTTTTCATGGCATGCGCACTGTAATAACAGACCAAGATGTTGACTTGGTGGTCATGGGAACGTCCGGCCGTTCAAAGCTTGAAGAAATGCTTGTGGGATCAAACACCGAAAAAGTGGTTCGCCATTCTAAATGTCCGGTACTCACTGTTCATGAGAAGCCTTCATGCAAGGAGTTTGTGAACATCGTATACGCAAGTTCTTTGAACGAAAACGAAAAAGCATTTGCACAGATCGTTAAGAATACACAGGACATGTACAACGCAAAGGTTCATCTTGTGAGAATCAACACACCCATGAACTTTCAGCCAGACCATGACGTAAAGCGCGTTATGCAAGAGTTCGCCAGAAAGGTTGGATTGAAAGACTATACAATGCATATCTACAATGATAAGAGTGAAGAAGAGGGGATCCAACATTTCGCGTCAAGCATCAATGCTGATCTGATCGCCATGGCGACACATGGTAGAACAGGCTTTGCACATGTTCTCGTTGGAAGTATTACCGAAGATGTTGTGAATCATTCGAACCGGCCGGTACTTACTTATGTGACGCCCGAATACTAATTTTCTACTCCAGTCGATATTGTAGCCAAACGAACCGTTGGATTAAAAGGAGAACTAGAGTTTGCGTGCGGATACAAAGTTTGCTCACTACAGAATGTTAATACGTTAGGAGGGTCTCGCAACAAACTAGCAACAGATTCATCTGATCATCGCTAGAAAAAACTAAACATCCCGAAAGAGATTTTAGGTGTTTGTTACTTGAATAAAGTCGATCAAGTCGAGCAAATCGTCAATGTTTTTACTGTAACCAATCTTAAAACATGACGCATCATCAAGCTTTATTTGTTTTCAAGATTCTTTGCAGCTGCCGTGCGGATTTGAATCCGCATTGTGACGCAATGTATTCGATGGTGTAGTCGGGATTATTGAGTAACGTTTTTGCAGTCTCCCTGCGGAGTTCGGTAAGATATTCAACTACAGTCAACCCGGTAGAGTCCTTAAAAACACGACTGAGATTTCTAGGGCTCATGGCTACCATTCCCGACAGTTCTTCAATAGAATTTTCGCTGCTAAGATTATTAATAAGAAAATCCTGCACCTCATGGATCTTTGGATTAATGTGATTTCGGAAATCCAGGTAAATGCTTTTTTGTGAATGAGAAGGGTTTCGCCTGTGATAAACAACGAGACCTCTGGCAACTTTATGGACGAAATTAGGTCCTTTCAGGTCCTCCAAAATTGCTAATGCTAAATCAATCCCTGCGCTGATCCCTGCGCTTGTGTAGATATTATCGCGCTTGACATACAGGATGTCAGCCAATACTTTTGCCTTAGGGAATCGTTTTTTCAGTTCATCTGTTCTCCTCCAGTGCGTGGTGCATTCCCGTTCGTCAAGCAATCCAGCTTCGCCTAAAAAAAATGCACCCGTGCATATTGAGCACGTATTGACTTTGTTATCGGCAGATTGAGCAATCCATTCAAAAAAATCCTTCTCTGAACTAAACTGTGTGCTTCGCAAATAGTCGTGGTCGGTGCCCGGTATGAAAACAAAATCACCTGCATTCAAGCTTGCTTCTTTGTAATTTTTAATCTCGCCAAAACCAACACCAGCGGTAGAAATTATCTTCTCATGATAACTGTAAAATTCAATCGCTGTGTCAAGTCCGTGTGATTTCGCTTCAGTAAACGCCTGAGCTGGTCCGGCAAGGTCTAATAGTTCCACGTAGGGTGGAACGACAAAAGCTACTTTTAGCATCCTTTGGATTTTAATAATCCCAAGTTACCGATAATTTCTAAACGTAGCTTTCTGAATTATGCCTTGATATTGGTTGGCTTCAGCTTCCAGTAGAAATAGATCGCAAGTAAGACATCAATGGTTATGCAGAAGATATCATAACCATGCGGTGCGACTGTGCTTACGTGTGGAAAACCCACATCCCACAGCCCATGCAGTACGAGTCCGGCAACGATCAGTATGTAATTTCCTTTGTAACCCCAATAGGCGAACATCAGAAAAAATGACGCTGCAGGAATTGTAAGTACCAAAGCGTGCGGTTGAATAGAGAAGCCAATGTAAATAAATGGAATTACAGCCAACGTAAGCGTAGCAAAGAATTTCAGATCAATTTTTTTGAATATTTCCACAAAAGCAATAATTGCTACTGTCATAGAAAGGCCAATTATAAAGCTTGTCATACCGTAATTGTTTAAATGTTAATTGCGATGTTTCCTCTTTTGTGTCCCTTCTCAACGTAAGCGTGCGCTTCAGCAATTTGCTCTAACGTGTAAATCCTGTCAATTACAGGTTTGAACAGGCCTTTCTCAATAAGCTCTTTTAGGAAATTGATATCTTCCGTGTTATGACTAATTACACCAGTCAAAACCTTTCGCTTGCTGGCTGCAGAAATCCAAAGGCCCTGAAACATTTCTTTCGCGCCTGCAGCACTTAGAATCATTGTACCGTTTGCTGTAAGTGATTTTAAGGTTTGGAAAACAGATACCTTATTAACGGCATCAAATATCAGATCATAAATATCAGTGCGTTGTGTAAAATCTTCCTTTGTATAGTCAATCACTTTGTCGGCACCAATAGATTTGACCAGATCGACATTCGAAGTGCTACACACTCCGGTTACAATGGCTCCGTATGATTTTGCCAGCTGAACGGCTGCGCTTCCGACTGAGCCTGATGCGCCCACAACAAGAACTTTTTGATTTGGCTGTAGCTTTACCTTCTTCAAAAAGTGCAACGCGGTGACTCCTCCGAAAGGAATGCCTGCAGCTTCATCATGTGAAATATTGTCGGGCTTGAGGCTTAGTGATCCGCTTTCAGGAACAGTGATATATTCTGCATATGCGCCAAAATGCATATCGGTATGTCCGAAGACATCGTCTCCAGCCTTGAAACGTTTGACCAGTCTTCCGGCACTTTCCACTTTACCAGAAAAAACACTTCCGAGAATATTGACCTTCGGTCTTAGTAATCCGAAAAAGAATCTGACTGCAAACGGGTCTGCTTTGCGTAACCGTATGTCGCCAGAATTTACTGCGGTAGCTTTGATGCGTACAAGCACTTCGTTGTCTTTTGGTGTCGGCTTGGCCACTTCCTTAAGTTGAAGAACATCGGGGAGGCCATATTGGGTGTAGGTTATTGCTTTCATATTTGTTTGTTTTTGATTCGCAGGTTTTGTGTTGGTAAATTGTTTCAATCCTCTTTTAGAATTCTTTGGAGCTGTCGCGGTGACTTAAAGCCGCACCTTGATGCGATGTAGGGTAAACTGTTTTGTGGATCTTTGAGAAGCGCTTTTGCTGTCTCCAGGCGAAGGTTAGTCACGTATTGGTTAATAGTGATTCCGGTCGTTTGCTTGAACAACCGTGTCAGGTTTCGTGCACTCATACCTACAAGGGCAGACAATGTTTCAATCGGATTATTACTATTAATATTATTGACGATGTAATCCTGAACCTCATGGATTTTCATATTGATGTGATTTCGAAAATTGAGGTAGTGGCTTGGCTGAGTACGCTGACCATTTCCACGGTGGTAAAAGACAAGTCCCCGCGCAACTTTATGAGCGAAGTAACTTCCTGCCATTTCCTCCAAAATGGATAATGCAAGATCGATCCCTGCGCTGATTCCTGCGCTGGTAGAGAGACGGTCTCTTTTCACATACAAAACATTGTCTAACACTTTGGCTTTTGGATACCTGCGTTGAAGTTCTTCAACGCGTCTCCAATGTGTTGTGCACTCCAGATCATCCAATAAGCCAGCTTCACCCAAAGCGAAAGCACCGTTGCATACCGAGCAGATATTTATTTTGTTCTCATGACAGTCTTTCAACCACTTGAAAAACGTCTTTTTACTCTTGAAGGATGAGCTTTGAAGATAACCCTGGTCCATTCCCGGAATGAAAACAAAATCACCATCATTCAATCGGGATTTTTTGAAGTCCTGGATTTTTCCAAAGACGAGACCACAGGTACTCACCGGATTCTTTTCGTAAAGAAAGAATTCGATGGCAACTTCAAATCCCTGAAACCTCGCTTCGGTGAAAACCTGAACGGGTCCTGCAAGATCCAACAATTCAACTGTTGGAGGTATAATAAATGCTATTTTTTTCATGAGATAATCTGGTTCACAGGGTGTCTGTTATCTAAGCTTAATTCCGAGCGCCAATTCAAGAGCCACATTATTTAAATTCCCATCGAGGTAATTCGTGTCTGATCCTTTGGTAGGCCACGGACTCAGGGGCACATACATCCGATAACTGAAAAAATACTTCTTTTTGCCTCGTTTCATGCTGTACATCAATCCATAGTCAGGACTAACTGCAGCAATTGTTGTGGTGACTTTTTCGAGATCTGGATTTTCAAGCGATTCCTGGAAAGCAGTGTATTTAATACCCACCATCATCAGAAAAGAATGAGAACTCTTTTTTCGATAGATCGTTGCACCGGCTCCGAACTTTTGATTAAGGGAATAGTTGTAGTTCGTTTTGATATAATTGAAGTTGCGCTGCGTAATGTTGTTGATGTTGAATGAGGAGTGCGATGCCAGGCTGAGGTGCTTCCTTGGATTCCATTGAACCAGATTGGTGATAAGAATATCTGTGCCGAAATTCGTGTGGATACCAACGCCAGGCTCAATCGTCAGAATCCGATACGGGTATGATGTCTTGTCATTTGCTGGCCGCGATGCTTGAGCAATTGCGGCACTGGAGTTTACTATAGAGGCAAGTGCAATGATTAAAAGAATATTTATTTTCATGGTCGTGATCGTTTTGAATGGTTATTTGTTATCGAAGAAGTAGTTGAGCGCATTGATGATATTGGGATTCTTAGAACCCATATGATCGAGATCCTTCTCTTTGTTCCTGGAAAGAATTGTGTTTGAATAGTTTTCACTAAGGACTTTATAGAATGCTTCGAATGGCGCTTGCATTCTGCCCGAGTTTTCCATTTGACCGATGCCGAGAAATACTAGTTGTTGCTGATCTTTGTTAGATGCTCTTTTATCTTTCTCCAACAATAGCGTCACTTCATTATCAAACCAAAGAGACGGACTCAAGAGAAGATAATTGCCGAACAGCTTATTTCTGACCGTAAAGACGAAGGCTCCGAAAAGTCCTCCATAGGAATGGCCCAGGATTGCACGACTCATTCTTGTTGTGTCAGCACCAAAGTCCTCTTCTATTTTAGGGATCAATTGGTTTTCGATGAATTTCGTGAAGTCAGGTGCGCCTCCGGTTGTTGAGCTTATTTTTGTTGGTGTATAATCTATGCTTCTGTCATTCCCGTAACCAATGCCTACAACGATCGCGTTTGCCTTGGAGTGGCTGGCCGAAATTTGCCTGCATTTATTCGCAACGAAGTTGAAGTCTTCCTCTCCGTCCAGTAAATAAATGGCTGCATACTTCTGAGAGGCTGGATCATAACCCGAAGGCAATCCGACAGTGATTGTGTACATGGCACCGTTCGTGTGCGATTGGAGTTTAAATTCGCGAACAAGTGCAGGATCAAATACTTCTTCACTACAAGACGCGAGTACACATAGAAGGGCAATGACGATTAACAGAGCACGGCTGGTCGCGATTTTTAAGAATTGTGTTTTCATAATTGTGTGGGTTGATAAAATTGTTGTTTTGATGAGACAAAGATTGCCGGTCTTTTGATCGTTGCCTAGGTCAACAACGCGTCATAAAAGGACAACAAAACACGTCATATCAAGCCACGGCTTCCATCAATCTGCGATTCTGATCTGCAGAGGGGGAATTCAAATAATTATGTAAAGTCAGCCCTGTAATCTTATAAATCCCGTTTTCGAGTTTCACCGTTAGTGACATCAACACCAACTGAAAAACAATTCACATGAAAACCGAAACTCAAACCTATCAACTTACCGCATCGGAATTTGAATGGGAAATTTCTGAAGGTAACACCATCAAAGCGTGGGGATTCAACCAGGCTGTCCCAGGACCAACATTACGCGCACGGAAAGGAGATACCCTTGTAGTAAAAGTGAAAAATGATCTGGAGGAGTCGACAGTGATTCACTGGCATGGCATTCAACTCCCATCTGAGATGGATGGCACCGACTCAGTGCAGAGACCGATTGAGCCAGGAGAAGAATTTGAATACCGTTTTGTTGTTCCTGATGCAGGTACTTTCTGGTATCACTCGCACCAAAATGAGACGGTGCAGATGGAAAGAGGTATGTATGGTGCGCTCATTGTTGAAGAAGAGACATCAGTTATTGTGGACGCAGACCGCGTGCTCATGATTGACGACATGAAACTCTCCGAAAGTAATGACTTTAAGAAAGGCAATTCCATCTTGCGTTGGATCGAGAGACACGATGGTCGTGAAGGCCAGACATTATTGATCAATGGAAAAGAAAACTATAAAATTGAAATGAATGCCGGTCAGACTGAACGTTGGAGGTTTATCAATTCGTCAAGCGCGAAATATTTCCGTTTGTTTATGGGCGGGAAAAAGTTTCAGCTTATTGCAACCGATGGAGGATTGCTTGAGTATCCAGTAGAAATGAGTGAGCTGTTGATTGTCCCAGGCGAACGTGCCGAAATTTTGGTTGGCCCTTTTACAGAAGGCGAGATCATCGCTATTGAGTCGCTTGAATACAACCGCATGACAATGTTTAAGACGAAGAGAGGTACTTATGCAACTGTTAATGTTGGGGCTGCAAAGCCTTCGGTTTTCAACATGACTGAAAAATTGCGGACCATTAAGCCATTGTCAAGGCGCGATGCAGCTATCAACCGAAAAGTAAAATTGTCTGTGGATCCGAGTTTGAAACATGGCATCGATTTCAACGTGAACGGTCAGACACATGCTGAAGATAAACCGGTTACGTTAGGAGAACTTCAAATATGGGAAGTCAGAAATGCGAGTTTGATGGATCACCCTTTCCACCTTCACGGCTTTTTCTTCCAGGTACTCGAGGTTGACGGAAAAGCACCTGAATTCATTTCGTGGAAGGACACCATCAACCTGAAGCCTCTGAGTCGAGTGAAGATTGCATGGATGCCAGATCGCACCGGGGCGTGGATGTACCATTGTCATATTATAGAGCATCATGAGGCTGGCATGATGGGACATTTTGAAATCGTAGACCCTTCAAAAGAGAACAACGGATTGACGCACCATCACCATCATTAAGATTAATTCTGGAGGTCATCTCAGCAATTTCGCCCCGACTCTCTTAATTGGAATTCGTAAAGGACCAGGTTCGAATGGGGCAGGTATCATATATCCTCAATTAGCTGTTGGAAAGAACAGGAGGTCGGTAGTTTACCAGAGCACTCCAGCCTTTTTGTTTTGGAAACCACATAATTTCTTATCGTGACACAACCCTAACCGACACGTTGCCCTTTTTTCGAAACGACTCTACATAAGCGTGCGCTTCTCTAATCTGATCAAGATTATAGGTTCTATCGATGATGGTCTTGAGTTTACCAGCTTCAATCAATTGTTTTAAGGAAGAAAGATCATCACGGTTTGATTTCGGTGAACCGGTAACAGAAACATATTTTCCATTCTTCTTTAAGAGTAACTTCAAAGTTGATTTAGAGGCTTTACCTACAGCATCCAGAACGATATCAAAACGATCACCAATATTTGTAAGCTCTTGCTTTGTATAGTCAATCACTTTGTCGGCACCAAGCTGTCTGACCAGATCAACATTTGAAGTGCTACAAACTGCCGTCACCATTGCTCCGTAGGCTTTAGCAATCTGAACTGCAAATGTGCCAACGCTTCCTGATGCACCGTAGATTAAGACGTGGTCCCCATCCTTGATTCCACTTTGCTTTAGAAATGCAAGGGCTGTCATTCCTCCGATCGGAACTGTCGCAGCTTCTTCAAATGTCATATTGGATGGTTTGATAGCGATCATATCATTTTCTGGCAGGCATCGGTATTCCGCATAAGCTCCGAACTTAAAACCACAGGACGCGAACACTTCATCACCTGGCTTGAAGGCCTTCACGTTTGACCCTACTTGCTCGACAACGCCAGCCAATTCAAACCCCAGAATCTTGACACGCTTAGGTTTGAAAAGTCCGTTGAAAAGTCTTGCGAGAAAAGGGTCAGCCTTCCGCATACGCCAGTCCCCGGCAGTCACCGTAGTTGCATATACTTTGATCAGCACTTCATTTTCCTTCGGAGTTGGTTTGACAATCTCGACCAAGTGCAAAACGTCCGGTGATCCATATTTTTGGTAAGTGACCGCTCTCATTGTTTTAAAGTTTGTGGCCTTTCAAAAATTCGATTTTGTCGTATCTGAAATAAAATATATACAATCCCAGCCATAACGTTAGCAATCCAAAGAGACTCGCTTCGATTCCAAACGACCCACCGGTAAATACTTCATATCCAGGTGCAATTTCAGGGATGAGGATACTTGTTTCGCCATGCCCACTTACACTAAAGCCCAGAATCGTTCCTTGCATAATGTTAGCGGAAAGGTGAAGGGCAATCGGCATTGTCAGGCTTTTTGTTTTTATATACGCCATCCCGAGTAGTATTGATGCCGTGAAAATATTGGCAATCGCCAGGCCTTTCGTTGGCCCGTAGATGTCCAGGTTCTTTGAATGTGTTAAAAGAAACAGTGACGAAACAATTAATTGGGCTGGCCATTCGCCCAATCCAGCGATCAACCTTTGAAAGATGAATCCGCGAAACAACAACTCCTCAGCAACGACTACTCCACTCATCATCCAGATTGCCACGAATAACTCGTTTGTAATTGGTTGATTTAGATCCCAAAGTACCAACCCAAGCCCGCTTAAAATCAGTGCAGGGATGAGCATCACCAGGCTGCCCACACACAATCCGATCAAAAGTTCACGCCAAAAGCTGGCGGACGATCCGAACAACGATGACATCGCATTACCACTTAGTCGTTGACAGATCAAAGATGTTATTGCAATGACCACAACCTGATGCCAAAAGGTAATTTCAATGCTAAAGTTCTGAGCAATGAAAATCATCGGAATAACGATTGCAGAAAGAAAAAAGAAGAAGACCACCACCCACAGAACATTCCGTAGCCTTCCTTCAGCGTTGAGAAATAGTTGGCTCACGATAGGGCTTATGTTAAGCTTAAGATTTGGTTGAATGACACCTTCATTTTTTTGCTATTGGATTATGGTTCCACGGGCGAGAGATTTGCAGGCTCACATTCACATATCGGTTTCTGATCTCTCGGCCGTACGAAATATTTGTCAGTCCATAGTGGTAACGAAGATCGATCGTTATAGTTTTTCTTTTGACTGGAAATCTATAGCCACCCCCAAACTGCACGCCACCTTCCCAGCGCTTAAATCCACCGACTTGCTCTCGGAATGAAACATGCTGCCTTGTTTCACCAATTCTCTGACTTCCCGTGAAATTATATGCGACTGATGGGCCCGCATTGATGTGAAATCTGTTGAAGTGAATTCTGACGAGGGTCGGCATTTCCACCGAATACAAACGCAGCGTGCTGCTACTTTCCGTGATCGGATTGCCAGACTTGAGTTTGCCGCCTTTCATCATAAAGTAGAGCTCAGACACAAGTGACAATCGCTTGGTGACGCCGCCCTGAAATGAAAATCCCGCCTGCAAACTTGAAACTGGCTTTTTGTAATCAGCCAGTTCGTGGTTTGATTTTCCATAATTAAAATCTGTATCCACAAGATTGAGAATAAAGTTTAAGTGTGTCTCTGTGCTAAATTTTTCGCGCTTGTCGGGGCTTGAATCAACGTTTTGTCCATACGCAATCCCCACCTGAACAAATAGTATGAGAATCATTCCAAATTGAAATTTGTTTTTCATGGTTTGTTATTTTGCGATTAGAAGTTTTCTGTGATAAGTTCCTTGTTGACCATCATTCCCGCGGTTGTTCCTGCCGAGACCGCATTGGCTACCGCTCGCAATCGCGTTGTATTGTCACCG
Organism: Chryseosolibacter sp.; assembly: GCA_036402075.1. Classification (GTDB taxonomy): domain Bacteria; phylum Bacteroidota; class Bacteroidia; order Cytophagales; family Cyclobacteriaceae; genus Chryseosolibacter. The sequence goes on from DASWTP010000095.1 coordinate 11,069, forward strand.
CACGCAAACACGCCATCGATTGTAGTTTTGTGCGAGGAATCGATTTTTAGATAGCCTTCATCGGTAGTGGCTGCCCCCATCGATTGAGGAATGGTGCAGTGTTGCAAAAACGGTACGCGCGTGTAAAGTGCCTTGACAAATGAAGAGGTGCCATCATCAAAGTTGATGCGCTGAATTCTTCCGCCAGCGTGCTCGAGCTCTATAATTTCCTTTTCGATGATGCGGATGCCGTGAGCGTGAAGCCTTTCGGTTTGCGCTTTCGTCAGTGTTGATTTGCCATTGGTAAATAGCGTCAGATCCTTTGTCCAGTTGCTGATGAGTGCTGAGAACTCAAATCCGTAATCGCCATTCCCTAAAATTCCGGTGGGTTCAAACCGCACCTCATATCCATGACAATATGGACAATGCAAAACTGTTTTTCCCCAACATGATCCGAACCCCTTAATTTCCGGAAGAACATCTTTTATGCCGGTAGCAAAAATTAACTTCTTTCCCATGAATGCACTCCCACCGCTTACAGTTACTTCAAACCCTTTGTTGGTTTTGATCGCAGATTTGGCAAGTCCGTTATGGAA
>DASWTP010000096.1:0-47796 GCA_036402075.1 Chryseosolibacter sp.
GGACTCGCTCGTGGTGTTCGAAAACGGATCACCATACCGATCCTGCATTCTAAAGGTTGGTCTTCGGCTGGGCTGGTATCGGCTACTGTCGCGCTGCTGCGAAAAAGCGTCATCCGGTACCAGAAATACCACGAAGCAAGCCGCAAGGAATCGGCCAAACGTGAGCACAAGATTATTCTTCCAAATCGAGGTCAAGGTTGCTGTCAATTTTTCAGAAGTTTCTACGCTTTGCCAAAAATTTCCGAAGGTGCTCTTCAAGAAACTTTCGATTCTGCATAGAGACTTCAGGGGCTTTTAAGCGCTTTTCAGAGCTTGCTTTACTAAATCTTCTAAGGTAATGGTATTTCCCGATTTTTTCAGGACTGTATCTACACTTTTCTCGGCCACCGCTTTAGGTAAACCCAATGTGAGTAGAGCTGATAACGCTTCTTTTCGTAAAGTATTGTGCGGACCTGGAGAAAGAGTTGGCTGTGTTTCTTCCCAGCTTTCTTTCTTCAGTTTGTCCTTTAAATCGATGATCACACGCTGTGCGGTTTTTCCCCCAATTCCTTTGATGGATTGAAGCGCTGCTGCGTTTTCCTGCACAATAGCGGTTTTTAATTCATTGCTGTTCATGTACGATAACATGACAATAGCAGTGCTGGGACCAATTCCGTTGACTGAAATGAGTTGCTGGAAAAGCTTTCGCTCGGCCTCCGTGCCAAATCCGAACAGTATATGAGCGTCTTCGCGAATCGCAAGATGGGTGAAAAGCTGGATTGCCTCCTTGTCCTTCACCTCAGAATAGGTCTGCAGGGAAATATTCACATGATAGCCGACTCCGTTAACGTCAATGATAACGTGAGTCGGATCTTTGTGTGCGAGTCTGCCTTTCAAAAATGCGATCATCCGGAAATGGTTAAAGCATCAGAGGTGATCGTTCTGTTCATGAAGCTGGGCATCCACCACTGCAATAGCGGCCATATTTACAATCTCGCGAATAGAGCTGCCGAGCTGTAAAATATGAACGGGCTTTTTCATTCCCAGCAAGATCGGTCCGATCGCTTCTGCTCCACCGATTTCCATCAGCAACTTGTAAGCAATGTTACCGGAAGCAAGGTTCGGGAAGATCAAGGTGTTTGCACCTTCTTGCGAGAGGGTGCTGAAAGGATAGGTTTCCTGCTGGATTTCAATGTTAAGTGCAACGTTTGCCTGGATGTCACCTTCGACCACCAGGGTCGGATTTCTCTTCCGGGCAATTTCAACGGCCGCTTTCGTTTTTTCCGGAATCTCGCCTTTTGACGATCCAAAATTCGAATAGGAGAGCACCGCCATGCGTGGCTCCATGTCGAAGAATTTCACTCCGCGCGCGGTCAGTTCAATGATCTGCGCAAGTTCTTCAGCATTCGGGTCAACGTTCACCGTTGTGTCAGAGAAGAAGTACGTTCCGCGTTTGTTTGTTATGATGTACATACCCGCCACGCGGTTCACTCCTTCGGCAACGCCAATCACTTGAAGCGCAGGAGAAATTGTTTTCGGATAATCTTTTGTAAGCCCGGACACGAGTGCGTCTGCATCGCCAAGCTCCACCATCATGGCACCGAAGTAATTGCGTTCGCGCATCAGGCGTTTGCAATCCTGGAGCGCGAGCCCTTTTCGCTGACGCTTCTTATAGAATACCTCAGCGTAACGATTCACAGTCTCTTCTTCCTCTCTTGGGTAGATGATCGGGCAATCGAGCAGGTCAAGCTTATGGTCTTCGATCATCTGAAGAATTTCTTTCTTGTTGCCAAGCAGAATCGGTTTTGCAATGCCCTCATCTTTCAACACCTGTGCTGCTTTCAGAATTTTGTGATGCGTTGCTTCTGCAAAAACCACGCGCTTTGGATTTTTTTTCGCACGATCGATGACGCGCAGCATGAGTTTCTGATCGATGCCGATGCGTTTCTGTAATTCGTTGTGATATGCTCCCCAATCGGTAATCGGATTTTTTGCCATGCCAGAATCCATCGCAGCTTTCGCCACCGCAGGTGAAACAGTTGTGATCAGTCGTGGATCCAGTGGCTTCGGGATGAGGTACTCCGGCCCGAACTTGAGCTTGTCGGTTCCGTAGGCTTTCACAACCATATCGGGCACCGGCTCTTTGGTTAGCTTGGCCAGGGCATATACGGCCGCAAGCTTCATTTCTTCGTTGATCTCCGTGGCGCGAACATCCAGCGCTCCGCGGAAGATGTACGGAAATCCCAGAACGTTGTTTACCTGGTTTGGATGATCTGAGCGGCCCGTAGCCAACAGTGCATCCGGTCTTGTTTTCTTCGCCAGGTCATACTGAATTTCCGGGTTCGGGTTGGCCAGCGCAAACACGATAGGCTTGTCTGCCATATTGAGAAGATCCTGTGGTGTAATGGCATCAGCAACAGAAAGTCCGACAAAAACGTCTGCTCCCTTCATTGCCTCCTGCAGTGTAGCCACCGTGCGGTCGGTAACGAATTGCTTTTTAATGTCGTCAAGGTTCGTTCTGCTTTTGTTGAGAACACCCTTGCTATCACACATGATTATGTTCTCTTTTTTCGCGCCAAGTGCGAGGTAGAGTTTTGTGCAGCTCACTGCGGCCGCACCGGCACCATTCACCACAATAACAATGTCACCGATTTTCTTTCCTACCAGCTCAAGCGCGTTAAGCAGCGCAGCACTAGAGATGATGGCTGTACCATGCTGATCGTCATGCATGATCGGAATATTCATTTTCTCACGGAGCTCCGTTTCAATTTTGAAACACTCCGGGGCTTTGATGTCTTCAAGGTTTACACCACCAAACGTTGGTTCGAGTGCCTTAACGATTTTGATGAATGCGTCCGGATCTTTTTCGTCCACTTCAATATCGAAGCTGTCAATACCTGCGTACTTCTTAAACAGAACAGCTTTTCCCTCCATAACTGGTTTCGAGGCCTCCGGTCCAATGTCGCCAAGTCCGAGCACGGCCGTACCGTTCGAGATAACCGCCACCAGGTTTCCCTTCGCAGTATATTTGTAAACGTCTTCTTTGTTTGCCGCAATCTCTTTACAAGGTTCTGCTACGCCCGGGGAATAGGCAAGGGCCAGATCCAGCTGTGAACTTAAAACTTTGGTTGGTACCACCTCAATTTTGCCGGGTTGACCCTGCATGTGGTAATTGAGAGCGTCTTCTCTTCGGATTTTAATAGACATGTTTTGGCACTAGGTTTTCGAAGGGCTAAAGATAGGAAAGTTAGCGAGAATCGGGCGGAAAATTGGCAGGCAAAAAAGTCGACAGTCCACAGGCAATAGACCACAGTAAGGCTGTGGACAGTGGACCATGGACTGTCGACTTTATTAAATTCCGATGATCAGCTTCTGGCCCGCCTGGATCTTGTTGCCGTTGAGCTTGTTTAACGATTTGATTTTTTCAACCGTTAAGCCGCGGAACTTTTTGGTGATGTCCCACAGGGTATCTCCAGGTTGTACAGTATAGGTCTTAGAGCCGGTAACTGCTGAAGCTACAACAGCATTCTTTTCTGTTGAACGGTACTTGGTCTGCGTGCCCGGCTTGAGCCACACTGTCAGGCGTTGGCCGCTGCGGATGTTGGTACTCTTGAGGTTGTTCCATTTTTTCAGATCAGAAACGGTAACCCGGTGGCGCATCGCGATTGAGCCAAGAACATCGCCACTCTTTACTTTGTACACAATGCGGTCGCGGCCGTACGTGCTTCCGGCCGTGTTCTTGGCCAGCAGTTCCAGCTCTTTCTTTCCAACCTTGGACGCGGAGTCCAGGATGGCGTATCGGTTAGCATTCAAAAGAATCTTCGACTCGAGCGGAATGCGAACTACGAATGTTTTGCCTGTTTCCGGAACTGCATTCCGTTGAATCGAAGGATTCAATTTTTGCAGGTCTTCCACGCACGAATTTGTCAATGCGGCCAGCGTTTCGAAGTTCAAAAATTTCTTGACGTGGAGTGTGTCTGAATGAACCAGCATCTCTTCACCTTCGTGCACGAAGTTATGCTGATCAAGGTAATTCATTGTATAGATGATGGCTACAAACTGTGGTACATAGGAACGTGTTTCCCTTGGAAGGAAAGAGTAGATATCCCAAAACGTTTTTTTATAGCCCGATCTGCGAATTGCGCGCTTCACGTTGCCAGGTCCGGTATTATACGCGGCCAGTGCAAGCTCCCAATCGTTAAACATGCGATGAAGGTCTTTCAGATAACGGCATGCGGCATCTGTTGATTTTTCAGGATCCATCCGGTCGTCAACATACCAGTCGTTATTCAGACCATAGTATCTTCCGGTGGCCGACATAAACTGCCACAGCCCAACCGCGCGAACACGTGAGGTTGCTCTTGGATTCAGTCCTGACTCGATGATGGAAAGGTATTTCAGTTCATCGGGCATGTTGTATTTTTTCAGATACTTTTCGAACAGCGGAAAGTACAGGTTCTTTCTGCGCATCATCATGCGCGTATATTCACGGTCTTTGATGGTGAAGTAATTGATGAAGGCGTGAATCTTGTCGTTGTAAACGAGCGGAATGTTTTTCTCTATGCAGGCAAGACGGTCGCGGAACAGGTCCGGGTGGTCATCGCCAGGAATGTACTCCAACTCCGAAGGCAGGTAATAGTAAACGAAGTCAGCCGTGTCTTCTTTGTACATGATTTCCTCTTCAGCTTCGGCTACCTCGAGCGAATCCACAACCAGTGAATCAAATTGGGTAACGGCCGCTACAGAATCAAGCAGGTTCGTGTTCGGTGAATCAATCTGACTGAAGAGAGGAAATGAAAAAATGGTCAGACAAAAAAATAAAAAATGCTTCTTCATTACTGGTTTAAGACAATGATATAGTTCGAAAATTGCAATAATTTCAATTCTTCAAAGTCATCCGCAATTACTTGCAGTCCGATAGGCAATCCATTCTTGTCCTTCCCCCAGGGTATCGAAATCGCGGGAACACCCACAACGTTCGCTTGTACTGAAAAAAGGTCTGCCAGGTACATCTCGAGCGGATTATCGGTATGTTCTCCTATCTTAAACGCTGTAGTTGGCGTGATCGGCATAACGATAAAATCATATTTTTTAAAAATCTCCTTAGTCTTCTCGCGGATGATCCTTCTTACTTTCTGTGCTTTGGTGTAGTACGCATCGTAGTAACTGGCACTCAATACAAATGTACCTAATAAAATCCTTCTCTGCACTTCTTTGCCGAAAGCTTCTGAGCGGGATTTTTTATACATCGACTCCAGATCGGTTGTACGCTCACTTCGGTGCCCATACCTTACACCATCGAAGCGTGAAAGATTAGAGCTCGCTTCCGCGGTTGCCAGAATGTAATAAGTAGGAAGAATGTGATCCATCAACGGGAATTCAACTTCTTCGACTGAGTGGCCCTCGCGTTTCAACATCTCCACTGCTCCGAGAAGGTTGTCACGAATCTCGGGTTGCAATGCATCGGAAGTAAGCTCACGTATGTAAGCAATCTTTAATTTTTCGGGATTCCTGGAAGCAATCAATTGAGAATATTGCTGAACCGGCTGTAATGAAACCGTGCTGTCGAAGTCATCAGCTCCTGCAATTACTTCCAGCACCAAGGCAATGTCTTCAACGTTTTTAGCAAAAATCCCAATGCAGTCAAACGAAGAGGCGTAGGCGATCAATCCGAAACGGGAAATACGTGAGTATGTTGGCTTGAGTCCCACCACTCCGCAGAACGCGGCTGGCTGACGAACAGAACCTCCGGTATCAGATCCCAGCGACACCTGGCATAGATCTGCCATGACTGCAACTGCGGATCCACCGGACGACCCGCCTGGTACCCTGGTTGGATCAATTTCATTCAATACTGGTCCGAATGCAGAATTTTCATTGGAAGACCCCATCGCAAATTCATCGCAATTTTGCCTTCCGATGATGATGGCATCCTCGTCCAGCAGGCGCTGAACGGCAGTGGCATTATACTGGGAGATAAATCCGTCTAAAATTTTGCTGGATGCCTGTAGGGGGTGGTCTTTGTAGGCGAGAACGTCCTTTAAACCAACAACAAGACCGGCAAGCTTTCCTGCTGTGCCGGTCTTTATTTTTTCATCGACCATCCTGGCCCGGGAAAGCGCATCTTCTTCATAAACACTGAGGAAGACGTTGAGGTTGGCTTTCTGCCGTATGTTCGAAATATAATGGCGAACTAAATCGTGACAGGAGATGGTGCCTCGCTGCAGATCGTTTTGTATTTCGCGAAATGAAGCGTAGGATTTCACCACTTATCTTCCTTCTTCGATTTTGCTGGTTTCCTTGCCCGACTCGTCAACTTCCTTCTTCACGTCTTTCACAGCATCTTTGAATTCGCGAACGCCTTTGCCAAGGCCTTTCATGAAATCAGGAATTTTCTTGGCACCGAAAAAGATCAGCACGAACAGGCCGATAACGAGAATTTCCTGCATGCCTACTCCACCTAAGAACAACAGTATGGATTTCATATGTATTTAATTTTATTCTTTAAATGAACACTATGTTATCGCATGCCCAATTCATCTATTTGAATGAAGTTCAGTGCCTGACGATTTCATATTGGTAAAAACTATTTGCGTTGGTGATTTCGCCTTTAGGCTCCTGTGAATGATCAAAGAAGTCGCTAAGGATTACAAAAGTATGGTAAAAAAACGAATGTTTTACGCTTTTTTTACAGGAATGGGTCCGATCAGAGATTGCCGAGCCACCCTTGTGGATCAAGGGCTTGCATGTTCTTGAAGATCTGGAAACGCAGCTCCGGCACACCTTCCAGGTTAAGGTTTACCTTCCCAAGCTCCTGATTCAGTATCACTTGCTGTCCTTGCTTAACGTTTACTTCCTTGAGCCCGGCATACACCGTAAAATATTCGCCATGCTTGACAAGCACGGTGCTGCCTACATTTGGCACATATGCTACACGCGCAACCTGGCCCTCAAATACGCACTTCACCTTTTCGTTTTCCCGGGTTTGAATATTCACGCCTTCGTTCTTGGTGACGATGCCTTTCAGAACAGGGTGGTTTTGCAAGCCAAACTTTTGAGAAATGAAGCCGGAAGACACCGGCCATGGAAGACGGTTCCGGTTTTCAGCAAATGATGACGACAAGGCAAGCGCGGCAGATTTGGTGGCAGCACTGGCCGCTGCTGCTAAAGCCGCTTCCCGCTCTAACTCCTCGCGAATAATCGTTTCGATCATCTTGTCGAGCTTAGCCACGGCTTCTTTGGTGTTCTCCAGGTCTTTCTTCAGCTTCTTTTCTTCCTTCACCAGCGACTTCACCAGCGCGTTCTGCTTTTGCTTCAGCTCTGCCAGGTTTTCGTTTTCGGTAACACCTTCGTTGAGGAGTTTATTCTTTTCAGATTTTTGAATTTCGATGTTCTTGATCTGCCCCGTTAGCTCTTCCTGCACTTGCGTGATCAGTTCTGCCTGGAGTTTCCGCGTGTCGGAATATTGCTCCATGTACCGAAGTCGCATAATCAGCTGGTCAAACGATGCGGCTGAGAACAGGAAGGTAAGGCGGGTTGTGCTGTTGTTTGCTTTCTGGGCCGCGAACAACATGGAACGGTATTCTTTCTTTAACTTTTCAACATCCGACTGCAACGCCTGGATGATATCATTGTTCTCCCCAATCTCCCCATCCAGGAAATTGATCTCTTTTTTGATGGACGCAATCAGGTTCTCCTGTTCAATGATGCGTTGGTTGAGAGCAGTGAGTTCGCCCAGGGAGTTTTTCTTCCGGTTTCCGGTTTCGGTAAGAATCTTTTCCACCTCGCGTATTTTCTCGAGGTTTTGTTGTTTTTCACGCTGGAGCTGTGCCTTTGTTTTTTTCTGAGCGTAGCCAGCGAAACTGCCCAATACGAAAAGTATGAGGATCGCAAAAAATTTACCTGCGGTCATATCGTTTTGGAATATTGAACGGGAACCTCAGCTCCCGATCTCTTGCTTCTGCTTTGTTGTATTCAAAAATTACAGTTGTATTCAAAAGTCCTGAGGCAGCCTGGTAAAAGAGGTTGATCGTTCCGTTGTAGGGAAATACCTTATTACCTACCGGTTGAAAATTGGAGTAGTTGACAACAAGTGAATTGCTTGTACCTTCCTCTTTCAGCTCCACTTTTTCAATCTTCATACTGGCTGCATTCACATAATTAACAACGTCCACGTTGCCGGTTTGTTGCTTCAGCAGGTACATGGACGACTCCTTGATCACTTCGTCACTGTCGGTACGTTTGATGATCGGGTTACCAAGCATGGCCGCCTGTATGATGTCATAATTCACCTCTACCTTGAAACGCTTCGACAGCTCAGGGTAGGTGAAGACAAAATATTCCTTATCGATGTTGCTAACGATGGTGATGGAGTCCTTGTTGATGAGCGCTGCTCCACCCTGAATTCCGATCACATTGAACTTCATCCAAATGACGCTGTCTTTGCGGATCCGGATGGCGGCTTTTACATCCCGTTCTTTCGTAGCGTCACGCAAGATCATTCGGGCCTTGCCTTCGAAATATTCAAAGTCAATTTCCTCAACGTTCAGAATCGTTTTTGGGGTAGTGTCGGTAGGGGCGGTGATTTTTTTGCTGCAGCTGATGGCGAGCAGCGCCAGTATGATCAGGTAAAACCCAAAACCTCTATTCATAGATCTTCCTATTCGCGATTTTCTTGTTTAACGTTTCACTCTTCGCATTCAGTCCGCGGGCTTTTTCCCATTGTTTCACTGCATTGTCCACCTCGCCAAGCTGGTAAAGAATATCACCATAGTGCTCAAAGTGCGATGCGTTTGCCTTGCCGGTACTGATCGCCCGCTCAATAATGCGCTTGGCGTCTTTATATTTTTGACGAATATATAGAACCCATGCGTGGGTGTCTAGAAAGGTAGGATTATCCGGATTATTTTTGATCAGCGTAGCCGACATTTTTTCGGCTTTGTCAAGATTTTCCCTCCGCATAGAGAGGAAGAAGCTGTAATTGTTGAGCACGATGGCGTTATCAGGATTCAACGCCAGCGCATCTTCATATGCCTTGTCAGACTTAGTGTAGTCTTTAAGAGCGTTATATGAGTCACCGATCAGTCCGTTGATCTCGGACGAAAGCCTCGGATCTGACACAGAAAGTCTTTTTGCTTGTTCCAGCGATGAGATCGCCTCGCGAAACATCCGCTTTCGGATCAGAGAGTAGCCGTTGTAGTAATAGATGATCGCATGATTTGGAAAGTATTCGAGTGCGGTTTCAGAGTGCGTAATAGCACTGTCCCACTGCTCCAGTTTTGTTTCAATGAAAAGAAGGTTCTCCCACACTTCAAAGCTTACTTCACCCTGGGCGGTGGCTTGGGTGTATTCGCGCATCGCTTCGCGGTCTTTGCCTATAGTAAGGTAGAGGTCCCCACCCACAACGTGCACGTTCGTCTGTTCCGGATTTGATGCCAGCAATTTTTCAAATAGCTCTACCACAAACTTCTCTTTCTCAGGATCGGTCTGTCCTTTCATTTTAGCCTGGTGCAACTCGGCATTGTAAGCGCTGATCACAATGACTTTGCTGGACACATCAATGGAGGGATCGCTGAAGAGCTGCCTCAGTAATGGCCGAGCCTTGGCTTCCTGCTGCGTATCGCGATAGAAGCCCGCCAGCAGCATGCGCGAAGTTCCGGCCGACTCATTCTTCTGAACAAATTTCTCCAGGTACTGAATTGCCTCATTCCGAAGCCCTTTTTGCGAGAGCAGCTCTGTGAGCGACATCACGAAGCCTTCTTCTTCGGGAAAAGCGTTCAGCAGACGCTCACCTTCGGCAATGGCTTCCCTGGTCTTGCCTGCCTCAAGGAGAAGTCGTGTCTTCTGCAACGTAGAGATTTCGTTTATTCCGAAGATACTCTCCGCCCGTGTGTAGGTTTTAATCGCTTCCTCCGGCTTATTTGCATATTGGTAGACTGCCGCGAGCTCGTACAAAAATTCCTCCGTCCCCTTTACCTCTTCAATCATTTTTTCATAAGCCTGCGCGGCCTTTTCAAACCGGGCGAGGCTATTGTAAATGTTTGCAGCGAGGAGGTAGAAATATTTATTCGTCTTATCCAGGTCTAGTGCCCGCTCAACGCTGATCGATGCCTTTACCAGGTCGTCCTGCTTGTTGCTTTTCGCCAGTACTTCAGCGATTTTATAATGTACCGTTCCGTTGTCGGCATTAATCTCCAACGAACGTTGATAATACAGGAGCGCCTTCGCGTAATCTTCAAGGATAAAGAACTTCTCGCCTTCAGTGAAGTAGAATTCTGCTTCGCGAAGACGTATCCCCTGAGGACTGTCATCAACTGGTTTTTTCTTTTTTTGAGCAACACCTGATCCCGGCAAGGCAAAAATTCCGAGCAGCAGAAAGATCAGGATGTTATGGCGGATATGAGAATTCAAATTCAGTTCATTGTATTGAAATCACCAACACTCAGGTCGAGAGGCCGGGCTTCAAAATTAACGAAATTCCCCAACATACTATTCTCCAAAACGGCCTGGGAAACCTTCGAATTTGTCTGAATTATCGAATTACTGATGCGGCTGTCTTTAATATGCGAGTTTTTACCTACAGAAACATACGGACCAACGACCGAATTTTCAATGACGGCATCATCGCCAACAAAGCATGGAGGAATAATCACGGCATTGCTCAGACGCGCTTTGGGGGAGACAAGTTTCTGATCCTTGATAAACTCGAGGTAGCGCTGGTTTGTCTGAACAGTGACGTTCTTATTTCCGCAGTCAAGCCACTCGGTCACTTTTCCGGGTGTAAATTTCGCTCCTTTTTTGTTGAGATTCTCCAGGGCTGTGGTGAATTGGAATTCACCTTTCTCCTTAATATCATTATCGATCAGGTATTGCATTTCGCGTGCGAGGCTTTCTCCATCGCGGAAGAAATAGATTCCGATGATAGCCAGGTCGGACACAAACTTGGAGGGCTTTTCTACAAATTCAATGATCTCGCCCTTGTCGTTTAGCTTTACGACTCCGAATTGCGAAGGATCAGCAACTTGCTGAACCCAGATAATTCCATCCTTTGACGTATCAAGCTTGAACTCGGCTTTAAATAATGTGTCGGCAAACGCGACAATTACCTTCCCTGTAAAGAGCTCTTTCGCAAACAGCAAGGCGTGAGAAATTCCGAGCGCTTCCTTCTGATAATAGATCTTTCCGGTAGCACCTACTTCGCTGGCAATTTGCTTCAGGCTTTCCTCCACTTCCTGTCCAAAGCTTGGATGGATAATAAAACCAATGTTGTCGATTTTTTCGGGACACACTTTGGCGATGTCTTCGACCAGTCGGTGTACGATTGGCTTTCCGGCAATCGGTAATAAAGGCTTCGGAGTTGTAAGGGTATGCGGTCTCATGCGTTTTCCGAGACCCGCCATCGGGATAATAATGTTCATGCGGTATAAGTTCGTTGTTTAGCCCGTCTCTCCGGACGGTGTTGAAGATAACTAAAAAATCACGCCCGGTTCGGGACAAGGTCTTTCCTTTCGATCAGAAAGATTACGCCAATGTAAATCGCCATCACCAGCAGATGAAAACCAGTTGCCAGCCACTGATTGCCAATGGTTATATAATTAATGGCATAACACAGAAATGTAGTTATCACGATATAGCCAAAAAGCTTCGCGATGTTGTACGGGATCGGGTAATACTTCTGCCCGTAATAATAGCAAAGCACTGTCATCGAAAAATAACAGGCGAGCGCTGCCCATGCACTGCCATCGTAGCCCCAGATCGGTATGAGCCAATAATTACCCGCAATGGTAATGATTGCACCAATAATGGTGATGATCGTACCATAGTAGGTTTTATCCGACAGCTTAAACCAGACTGAGAAATTATAGTAGATGCCGAGAAACAGGTAGGCGACTAGCAGGATCGGCACAAGGTGAAGCCCTTCCCAGAACTCAGGTCTTTTGAGGAAGTGTTTCAGGATATCAAGGTTGATGCTCACACCCAGCAGCACGATACAACACGCAATCACGAAATAATGATTGATCCTTGCGAACAGTTGTGGAGAATTTTTCTCGGTTGCGGAGGCAAAGAAAAAAGGTTCTGCTGCATATCGGAACGCCTGGATCCCCAGGTTCATCAATACCGCAAACTTGTAGGCGCCTCCAAAGATCCCAACTGCGTAGTCATTACTTTTTCCGCCATAGAATCCCGCTGGCAGCCACTTTTCAAGACTGATTCGCGAGAACATTTCATTAGTCATGCCCGCAAGCCCTGTAATGAGAATGGGAAATGAATACTGGAAGACTGCGGGCGTCATTTCGCGATCGTAGTCGGGTCGCCAGTTCAGCAACGAAGGAGCGACAAACAGGATGTAAAATGCATTGGCGATCAGGTTGGCGAGAACAACGTAGCCAACGTCACGCGTGGGCGTGTCCATTAACTTCAAAAAGAAGATGTTGAGAAAAACAAGAATTGCTACGTTCATCAACTTTCCAACAGCGAAACGGAAAGCTTTTTTATAGAATCGGAGCTGTGCAAAAGGCAGCGCCACCGCAGCATCGATGAACATGAGCACAACAAGCCAGATAACAATATCGGGACGTGCGGGGATGTTGAGATAGGCAGCTATCGGTTGTGCGAAAATGAGCAGCAACAATGATGAAACTCCACTAATAGCAAGCACAACAGTTTGGGCGATATTGAAGACCTTTCGTTCATCTGCACCTTCTTTGTTTGCAAACCGAAAATAGGCTGTCTCCATACCAAACATAAAAATGGTATTGATAACCGCTACATAGGCAAACAGTTTCGTCATGACTCCAAATTGCTCGGCTCCAAAAACATCGGTATGCAGCCGCACCAAAAGAAAATTAAGGAATCGTGGAATGATGCTTCCGAACCCGTAAAGAACCGTTTCTCCTGCAAGTCGTTTTAGTTTCCCCATGTAAACACCCCGGCTTTACTTGCCTGTGAAAGTTGGCTTACGCTTCTCGAGGAAGGCTGACGTACCTTCTTTGAAGTCTTCGGTGGTAGAACATTCAGCAAAAAAAGCAGCTTCTGTCTCATACCCTTTTTGTTCAAATGCAAAACCAGCATTCACAGATTTAATAATATGGTGAATGGCGATGGGCGCCTTGGAAATCATCTTCCCGAGCATCTTACTCGCCAGCTCAAGGGCTTCCTGCTTTGTGGCTACAACGTGATTCACCAGACCCAATGCTTTGGCATCGGTCGCGCTGATCATATCTCCTGTAAGCAAAAGCTCCAGCGCTTTGCCTCGTCCTACCAGTTGAGTTAGTCGTTGCGTACCACCGTAGCCCGGAATTATTCCCAAATTGACTTCAGGCTGTCCAAATTTTGCATTTTCTGTGGCTATTCGAACATGACATGCCATTGCTAATTCACATCCGCCACCAAGGGCAAAACCATTGACAACGGCAACTACGGGTTTTGCACAATCTTCGAATGATTTAAAGATTTTCTGCCCTTTTTGCGCCAATTCGAGGCTTTGTTGCTTATTCAACACACTCAGCTCTTTTATGTCAGCACCCGCGACAAACGCTTTGTCGCCCTCGCCAGTCAGAATAACTCCACGTACTTCATCATTTTGGCCGACCCCTTGCACGATCTCGCCAAGGGTGCTCATAACTTCATTGTTGATAGCGTTGAGCGCCTCCGGCCGGTTAACGGTGACGACCAAAATAGAGCCTTGCAGTTCAGTCTTAATACAGGTATTACCCATTGATGTTGATTTTACCGCAACTTAATTCATTTACTGATACTGTAAAATTCCAGCTTGGCAGGCTTCGTTCCCTCCGATTTCCGAGGCCTTTCTTGCAGGAATCGCAAGTCAAAAGATTTCCAGGTGGACCAGATTGCTTACCTTTACCCTATATTTGGCATTTAATTAAGTATGAAACCAGCTAACCTGACCGAGAACGGGCTGATGAGAGCCGCGCGTAGGGGATTTTCGCTAAACAGTGTGAAGGCGCTGTTCCTCTTTTGTTTAATAACGTTTTCGGCCAATCTCGTTTTCGGCCAATGTCCCACTACCTATAATTATCGGACGAGTGGCAGCAACAAAACCTGGGCTACCCAGACATGGGCTGCAGCGGGAGGGGTTGTAACGACCGGTGGTGCGCCTCCGTCATCATGGGGACCGCAATCATTTACATGGAGTTACGATGGCCAAACCTACTCTAACGCGATTGTCATTCCAGCCGGAGTGGTGGTAGATATTGAAGATCCGAATTTTTACATGGGCGATGGCGTGAACCTGGTCATTCAGGGAACACTGGTGGTGAATGGAAAGCTGGATATCGAATCAGGTCAGGCGATCATAATCGATAACGGAGGAACAGTTTGCTGTAACCCAACCTGTAACGCCAGCGACCGGATTACAGTGGGCGGTAACGGCAACCCGGTTTGGGGTGGTAGCACTGGAAACTTTAGTCCGGTGTCTGGTCCTGCCTCTTCAACAGGTGGTCCGCTCCCGATTGTATTGTCAAGCTTTGAGGCGGAGGCAGATGAGGCTTCTGTGAACCTTAAGTGGTCTACAGCCGCAGAAATTAACTTCCACTACTTCAACGTGCAGCGTTCTGCCGATGGCAAAAACTTCGAGACACTTGGCATAATAAAAGGTCATGGTACCACTACTGTCACTCATGACTATTCCTATGTCGATCAGTTTCCACTAGCCGGCACTTCTTATTATCGCTTGCAGACCATTGACTTTGATGGTTATTCTGAAAACGTAAAGGTGATCGCTGTTATTCGCGGTAAGGAAAAGCAAATCGCTCTGTATCCTAATCCGGTTTTAGACAAGCGACTTTACATCACGTTGAATTTTGTTCCTAAGTCGAACGTCCAGATTGTTGTTAGCGACCTGTATGGTCATGCTGTTCTCGAAACATCACTGCCCCTCAATTCAGTAGAGACAGAGGTACCACTTGAGGTCAGCCCTGGTTTTTATTCCGTGCGAATAAGCTCAGCTGAAATAAGCAAGGTAACTCAGATATTTGTCAAATAAATATCTAATGTGGGCAAGGGCGTGGAGCCCGGTCCTATACAGTCATCGTAGAAAGCACAGAAGGGAGATTCGCAAGGATCTCCTTCGTCATTTCCTTCAACCCAAACTGATGATTCCAGCCCCAGTCGGTGCGTGCTGCCGAATCGTCTATCGACTTTGGCCACGAATCGGCAATCGCCTGCCTGAAGTCAGGTTGATATGATATTTCAAACTCCGGGATATGCTTTTTGATTTCGGCAGCAATTTCAGTTGGCGAAAAGCTCATAGCCGACACGTTGTAGCTTGAACGGATCTTGACTTTATCAGCGGGCGCTTCCATCAGGTCGAGTGTGGCCTTCACAGCATCGTCCATGAACATCATTGGAAGGTAAGTGTCTGGCTTAAGGAAGCATTCGTATTTTTTGTCAGTAAGTGCCTTAAAGAAAATGTCAACAGCATAGTCCGTTGTGCCTCCGCCAGGCTTTGTTTTCCAGCCAATCAAACCCGGGTACCGCAGGCTGCGAACATCAACACCCTTGTTTCTGAAATACCAGTCGCACCAACGCTCTCCCGCAAGCTTAGAGATTCCGTAGATCGTTGTCGGATCCATGACAGTATCTTGCGGTGTATTGTTTTTTGGTGTTGTTGGTCCAAAAGCGGCAATGGAGCTCGGCCAGTATACGCGGTCAAGTTTGTACTCCACGGCTGCATCCAGCACATGAATCAGTCCGTCCATGTTCAGGTGCCATGCAAACTTTGGATTTTTTTCACCTGTGGCAGAAAGCACGGCTGCCAGGTGGTATACCTGGGTGATTTCGTTCTTTTGAATAAAATCAAAGAGATTCTTCTGCTTTAATACGTCCAGGATCTCAAAATTGCCCTGGCTTAATATTCCCTGCGGGTCTTTAATATCGGTAGCGATTACATTTTCCTTTCCATACAAATTCCAAAGACCTTGCGTGAGTTCTGAACCTAATTGGCCCCCAGCGCCAACGATGAGTATCTTATGCTTTTTCATGCGTAAATTTCAATTGATTTAAGGAAACATAGCCTTTCCATGAATTGTGTCTCCGTGAATCTGCTTTCGCCTCGGATTTTCTCCTGTTCGTTTAGCGGGGCGAAATTACATAATTTTATCATTTACCTATCATCCGTTAGGAGTTGCGTATTACCTTTGGCACCGTGACATTTGACCAGTATCTCATCTCAAAAAAAATAGATGCATCGGCTTTCGAAAAAGCCGAGCCGGCCCTTTTTCAAAGCTGGAAAAAAGAGTTTGATGAAATGCACGCAAACAGCTTTACTGTTCAAAAGCTGAATCTGATCAACCCGATTCGAAGAAAATATCCGCTGAAAGAAAAACAAGGCGAGGAGAAGCAGGCTGAATTGACAGCTCCGGCAATTACTCCTCCTGCTGCGGGTCAACCCCCGGCAGCACCGCGTGTTGCACGGCCAGTAATAAAACCGAAAATCAACTGAAATGTATACTAAGCTTCAACCTGTATTACAAAAAGAATTAGCATCGATTAAAGAAGCCGGACTCTTCAAACGAGAACGAATCATCACCAGCCCGCAAGGAGCCGATATTGAAACACAAGATGGTAAAGAAGTTATTAATTTCTGTGCGAACAACTACCTTGGGCTGTCGTCACACCCGCGGGTGATCAAAGCAGCAAAGGATGCGATTGATACGCATGGGTTCGGAATGTCATCGGTGCGCTTTATTTGTGGAACACAGGATATTCACAAAGAGCTTGAGAAAAAGATCTCTGATTTCCTCGGCACGGAAGATACTATTTTGTATGCAGCAGCCTTTGATGCCAATGGCGGTGTTTTCGAGCCATTGTTTGGAAGTGAAGATGCAATTATTTCGGATGAGCTGAACCATGCCTCCATCATTGACGGTGTGAGGCTCTGTAAATCCATGCGCTATCGATACAAGCATAACGATATGGAGGATCTGGAAAAGCAGCTCATCGATGCAAAAGCAGCGGGCGCCAAGCAGATCATCGTGGTGACTGATGGCGCTTTTTCGATGGACGGAACAATTGCACAGATGGATAAGATCTGCGACCTGGCGGACAAGTTCGAAGCGCTGGTGATGACGGACGAATGTCATTCCATGGGTTTCATTGGCAAGACCGGTCGTGGTGTACCCGAATACAGGAACGTGATGGATCGTGTAGACATCATTACCGGAACGCTGGGTAAGGCACTTGGTGGCGCATCGGGAGGTTTTACCTCCGGCAAAAAAGAAATCATTGAAATGCTGCGTCAGCGTTCACGGCCTTACCTGTTTTCAAACACACTTGCTCCGTCCATTGTTGGAGCCTCGATCGAAGTGTTCAACATGTTATCGGAAACCACTGAGCTGCGCGACAAGCTCGAGCAGAACACAAAATATTTCCGCAGCGAAATGACAAAGGCTGGTTTTGACATAAAACCTGGCGAACACCCAATTGTGCCAATTATGCTTTACGAGGCACCACTCGCGCAGCAGTTTGCTGAGAAACTTTTAGCGAAAGGAATTTATGTCATAGGATTTTTCTACCCAGTTGTAGCGAAAGGCAAGGCAAGAATCCGCGTTCAGATTTCTGCAGCGCATGGAAAGCATCACCTGGACAAAGCGATCAAAGCGTTTACTGAGGTTGGGAAAGAACTGGGGGTACTGAAATAGTTAATGTGCTAATTAGTCAATGTGCCAATGAAATGCATTTCCCTCATTGGCATATTGACACTTTAACACATCGGATAATTACTTAATGTTGAATTCCCGCTTCCTCTTTTCAACGATCTCGCCCATACGCGAAGTATCTTTCTCAATAAGACCGAAAGCAGCGATCACGTTCTTTGATGGAAAGAAATAGATAGGCTCTCGTTTTCCTTTTAGCTTCAGCTTGTAGACATTGAAGACAGGAACAAGGCTGAGCGATTTTACCTCTGGCCATTCGAAGCGAAGATTCCGATCACCTTCGATAACCACAATCTTGTTTTTTCCCACCGCAACTCGTTTGATCTTGGCTTGCAAGATCAGGAAGATGGAAAAGAAAATGGCTCCGAGTACAATGAAAAGCGTAGCTACGAAAAAGTTCTTGGAATCGAACTGGAAACGGATCAGGATTACCGTAGCCACAAGCCACTGGATGACTGCCATCGCCAGGAAAAAAAATTTTGCCAAATAAAACTTTACCGGGTTAGCTTCTACCATTATGAAATTTTTAAGTTAAGTGTATACTAATTTACGATACAATCCGCCCGAATGTTCCCGCAACGGTCTTTTTTTCATTATTCAATGACCACCGGGAAGTCCTGACCTCGTGAAAACGTGTAGGGATATTGCGGTTTTCCTTTAAGCTTCCGGGTCATCTCCGGTACCTGGTCGTCAATAAATGATTTTAACTCGTAGATGGTAACCTTGCCATCCTTCGGTGCGCCATCAGCTTCGCCTTGTAAGGCGCGGATAAGCACGTGTGTAAAAAGTCCGTGCCCGAGCGATGTAAACTCAGCAGCAAACTGCTCACTTCCCGCAGAGGCCATCACATGGATGCCGGCACTTCGCGACAGCTGTGCAATGGCTTTCTCTTCGCTGGCTCCCCGGTTGGCCAGCAATTCCACGGATCCACCTGATTGACACGCATCCATAATGATGAGTTGTTTCAACGCCTTAATATTTTTGAATTTTTCCTGGAGAATGGAAGCTTCGATTGCTTCCCGATTGAGGGAGGAGGCATCGTATAAGCGCAATGTTTCTGTCGGGATGAAGTAAAACTGATTGTCAACCATACTGCCGTGACCAGCATAATAAAAAATAAAGACGTCTTCCTGCTGGATCTTTCCCTTCAGCTCGTCCAGGGTGGCGAGGATTCTTTCGCGGGTTGCGTCTTTGTCGTACAGCGTATGAAGTTCAATTGACTTAAAAAGGTTTGTGGCTTTTTCATCCATCAGCTTGCCGAAGGTCATGGCATCGGGCTTCGCATAATTCAAACTCATCTTCGGATTCTTGTATTCATTGATCCCAACAGCCAGGATATGACAGACGCTGCTCCGGGAGGCATGATCGGAGAAAATATCGGCCGTGTGCGGATCGGCTTCAAGTTTGTCTTTGTTTGAAGCGGTAGCGGTAAATGTATTCTGCCCTGTCACCAGGTTGATCATTTGCCGATATGTAGTGCTTTGGTTCTTGCCGGACGGAAGGGTAAGGTTTTCAGTTTCGAGGGCAATGCTTTTTCCATTGTGGAACACACGGGGATTGAGTACACCTGCTCCATTGTCGGTCAGCCGCATAATCAGTTCGGCTTTGCCTTCTCCGGAGGGAAGCAGCGCAAGGCGAACGGTTGGGGGAGGTGAACTCAATAGTTTTCCCTGAATGCTTTTCATCTCGCTGCCGCCCCGCGTCTGAAAGATCTTCGGAAGCAGGTCAGGACGATAAAAATCATTAAAGAACTGATCTACCGAATACGACTTCGTGCCGTTAACAAAGTGAATGTATTTTCGGGCTTCTCCTGTGCCGTTGAAATAGCCATCAGGGCTTTTCACCATCCACTCCGTTTCACCGAGGTGGATATGTTCGAAGAACTCTTGTCCCGTGGCCAAATCCCAGAACTTCGTGACGCCATCCACGCTGTGGCTGATGAGCATTTTATTGTCCGCGCTGAACAGCAACGAGGTCACTTCTGCATTATGCCCTGTGAGCGTTTTCAACAGTTTGCCTGTAGCAGCATCCCAAACGTTGATGGATCGATCACCCTGGCCGGAATAAATGAATTTCTCATCGCCACTAAAGACGGCCGTGTAGACGGGCGATCTGGTTTTTAGTTTTCGGGTCATCAATCCCGAACCGACATCCCACAGCCGGATGCTTCCATCCCAGCTTGCGCTCATGAGCGTCTTTTGATCACTGCTGAGGCGGATGGAAGAGATCACATCGGTGTGTCCGACAAAGTTTCGAACAACCGATCGGGTATCAATTTCCCATAGCTGAAGGGAGTTGTCTAGCCGGGCGGAGAAGTGATACAAATCGTTCGGGTGAAGAAGGATGTTGTAAGCCGCATAACTCTCGAACTCAACATAGGTTTGCAGTTTTCCAGTGGCGAGATCGTGGATCTTCATAGTGGCATCCCAGCTTGAGGATGCTGCCAGGGTCTCATCAGCATTGAAATGAATATCGAAAATCGGTTCGCGGTAGCTTCGGATGACTTTCAGTGTGTCACCCGTTTCCATGTCCCAGAGGATGATGACACCATCACCACCTCCTGTCAGGAGCTTTGTCCCGTCTTTTGAAATGTCGTAGGCCAGCACGGCCTTTTCGTGCGCTGAA
Organism: Chryseosolibacter sp.; assembly: GCA_036402075.1. Taxonomy (GTDB): domain Bacteria; phylum Bacteroidota; class Bacteroidia; order Cytophagales; family Cyclobacteriaceae; genus Chryseosolibacter. The sequence continues at coordinate 20,280 of DASWTP010000096.1, forward strand.
AAATCCATCACGCTCTTGCCAGTGGCGATATCCCACTGCTTTACACGTGTTCCAAACTTTCCTTTAATAAGCGATTTGCCATCGCGAGAAAGCATTAGCGCGTTCTTAAACCGGACGTACTTTGCGATGGCCGACTGCCAATAGAAATTAGGATCATAGTTCAGTCCGCCTTTGTCGCGTTCATTCAAGATGCCGGTGAGAATTCTTTCTTTTTTCTGCTTTGTAAAGTTCCAGATGAACGCAGTGTTGTTGTCGGATGACACTAAAATTTTTTTACTGTCGATGGTGAATTCGATGCGATGAAATTCGCCTTTCTCTTCCGCGTCAAGCGTGGCGATTTTATTTCTCGTGGAGATATCAAATACCACGATGTTTTTCGCTGTTGCGCGAGCCAGGTATTTTCCATCAGGGCTTACTGATAAGTCTGTAAGGTTTTCCGTCTTCGTTTCGTAATTTTGAATCGCCTTTCCCGAAGCCAGGTCGTACTTATCGAGCGATCCGTTATGCGATGCGCTGAAGAATGATTTGTTGTCAGGGCTAAATGCGATCATCGTAGCACAACCTCCACACCAACCTTCCTTATACTCCACTGTGTGTCGTTTGTCCCAACCCCTGGTAGCATAAAGGTTAACCACACGATTATCCTCGCCAAAAGCCAGAAACTCACCATCGTTACTGATTGCCAGTGATACACCGTATCCGCGGCCCTCATCTGCGTTTACCGCAATTCGCTTTACTGCTTTTTTTGATTTGAAATCGTAAATGGTGGCAGAATCCTGGTCTCCTGAACGATTGTACCCGGTGGTGACGAAAAATTGCATTTTCGGGTCGATGCCAACATCGGTAATGATATCGTTACCAGTAATGATGGAAAGTTGATTGCCGTTTGAGACGTTCCAAAGGCGAACAGATTTGTCATAGCTGCCGGAAAGAAGAAAATTTCCATCAGCCGAAAAGTCGATACTCGAGACCGTCATCTCATGGCCCAGGAAACTTCTGATTTCCCGACCGGTGGTTAATTCCCACAGTTTAATGGATTTGTCTTTGCTGGCCGTGGCTACGAAATTGCTGTCCGGGCTGATAGCAACCGCTACAACCGCAAGTTCATGGCCTTTTTGAATGACAGTTTCCAGGTTTTGTGCGATCGAAACCGTTGTTGTTAGCAGGAAGGCGAGAATTGGTATGAATTTGTTCATAGCTAGTGAAATTTCAATAAAAGCGCATCGATGGCATTTGAAGAAACCATAACAAAGCTAATCATATCCATCGTTATCGGTGTCATCATCGGGGGGGAGCGCGAATACCGAAACAAGTCTGCTGGGTTGCGGACGATCATCCTGATCTGCCTCGGCTCCACTATTTTTACAATGTTGTCTGATCATCTGGGTGACGCGACAGGAGCTTCCCGAATTGCAGCCAATGTTGTTACTGGAATTGGTTTCCTGGGAGCTGGTGCGATCATGCGTGAAGGTCTGACAATTTCCGGAATGACAACAGCCTCCACAATTTGGGTAGCTGCCGCACTTGGCATCGCTGTGGGATCAGGCGAATATCTCCTTGCCTTCAGTGCGATGGCATTGGCGTTTATTGTGCTTACACTCTTCGGATACCTGCAAAAAGTTTTTTTTAAAGTGTTGAGCAAGACAATCGAATTGCGCGTTGTGTTTGATGCAGCCAACAACAAGGTTGACTTGATTGAAGCACAGATGAAGCTGCTTCACCTTCGTTTTGAAAAAAAGAAAGAATACCGCATTCAAAACGATAGCTACTATTATTACGATGTGATCGGGAAAGAGGATGGACTTGCGCGACTCGCTTCTTTCCTGAACGGAAACAGCGATGTGAAAAGCTTTGAATACTAGCTTGCGAGTTCTTCGGGTTCGTTTTGGAATTCCTCCCAATTTTCCGGCTCATTCTTGTGGAGGTACTGCTGGATTTTTTGTTCGACTTGCTTCAGCTTGAGTCCGCGTAAGAATTTTCCGTTACGGGCAAGGATCAGGCGGCCCGTTTCTTCTGATATCGCAAGCACCAAGGTGTCAGTGTTTTCAGACATGCCCACAGCAGCCCGGTGGCGCAACCCAAAGTGTGCAGGAAGGTGGTCATTTTCGCTTACAGGCAAAATGCATCGGGCGGCTTTGATCCTGCCTTTATAAATGATAACCGCACCGTCATGAAGCGGACTGTTTTTATTAAAGATGGCGATAAGCAGGCGCTTGGTTACTTCCGCGTTCAGCGGATCACCCGTCTCCACGTAAAATTTCAATTCAACATCGCGGGAGAAGACAATCAGGGCACCGGTCTTGGTCGCTTTTAGCGTCTTCACTGCTTCCATCACCTGGTGAATATCAAAGTCGTCATGATAGCTGTTGCGCCAGTTGGCGATGTTCTTGAAGAAGTTATCCCGAAACTCGGTTCCTCGCCCGATGACGAGCAGAAACTTTCGGATCTCGGGCTGGAACAGGATGATCATAGCGAGAACGCCAACTCCCATAAATTGCCCGAGAATGGTTGCCAGCAATTCCATCTGGGCAGCGCGCACGATCAGGTAGACGAGGTAAAGGGCAAGGATTCCCAGGAAGATGTTAACGGCAATACTTCCACGGATCAGTTTGTAAACCTGGTACAATAGAATGCTCACCAGCGCAATGTCAATTGCATCAACCCAGCTTACATTAAGAAACCCGATCCTGAAAAGAAAAAAAACCATTCGTAACAAATGTAATAATTATAGAGAGTTTACCTGATCATTGCCCTTCTTTCTTCTCGATTTTTGAAGGGCTGTATCGCGTAAGCTCCCTGACGAGTGTAACCACTTGAACGCATTCCTTAACGTCATGAACTCTCAGAATGGAGGCACCCTTTGTTAACGCTATTGCATGAAGGGCTGTACTTCCGTTTAACGCTTCCTGCGGTTGAATGTCAAGCGTTTTCCAGACCATCGATTTACGCGACAAGCCAACAAGCATTGCCTTTCCTAAAATTTCGAAATGGTCGAGCTTTTGCAACATCTCGAAATTCTGCTCCCTTGTTTTGGCAAAGCCGAATCCCGGATCAACGATGATATCCTTTTGACCCAATTGGGTCAGCCTATGAATGCGGGGATGCATAAAATCGATCACACTGCGCACTACGTCATCGTAGTCAGTCAGCTTTGTCATGGTTTTGGGATTGCCCCGCATATGCATCAGCACATAAGGCACGTTTAACTTGGCCACGGTTTCGAACATGGCAGGATCAAGTTCGCCTCCCGAAACGTCATTTACCATAACAGCACCCTCGGCCACGGCTGCACGCGCAACCTCACTCCTGAATGTATCGATGGAAATCTTTGCTTCCGGAAAGTGCTTAATCACAGTTTTTATTGCGCCAACGCTCCGCCTGATTTCTTCTTCGATCGGAATTTCCTCAGCACCCGGCCGCGTGGAATAGCCACCAATGTCCAGGAGATCAGCACCATCTGTTAATGACTTGTTAACTTTCAAAAGGAGTTCTCTCGCTGTCAAATACTTGCCGCCATCGTAAAAACTGTCTGGCGTCACATTCAGTATTCCCATTACCTTTGGACTATCCAGCGCCATTAGCTGGCCGCCCAGGTTCAGTGTTTTGTTTGTGGAAAATCCTGTAATTTGCACGCTTGAAATTTTATGGTTGAGAAAACTGCTGCCGAATATAAAGAGGTAATTGCCAGCTGCAAAGCCCTGTTTGAAAAGAAGACCCGTGACTATGGTACCGCATGGCGCATCCTCCGGCTACCTTCGATTACCGACCAGATTTTTATTAAGGCGCAACGCGTGAGGAGCATCCAGGAGAAAGGCGCACAGAAAGTGAGCGATCCAATTAAAGACGAGTTCATCGGCATCATTAATTACTGCCTGATCGCCCTGATCCAGATGCAACTCGAAAATTCCAATAAAATGGATATGACCTTTGAAGAGCTGGAAGCGCTCTATGATCGGGCCGCCTCAGAGACCTTCGAACTTTTGCAAAATAAAAATCACGACTACGGAGAAGCGTGGCGTGAAATGCGCGTGACCTCAATCACCGACATCATCCTGATGAAACTGCTCCGTGTTAAGCAGATTGAAGACAACGCGGGTAAGACGCTGGTGAGCGAAGGCGTGCAGGCAAACTACCAGGACATGATCAATTACGCAGTGTTCGCATTAATTAAGTTGAAAGCATAAGCGCTATGTTTAAAAGAATTGTCGATAACGTTTCACGTTTCCTTGTTGGCGGGTTGTTTATTTTTTCCGGACTGATAAAGCTTAACGACCCCATCGGCACCCGCATCAAGATGGAAGAATACTTCGAGGTGTTCGCTGAAGATTTTGGATCGTTTTTCGAGCATTTTATTCCATATGCGCTGGAGATCGGTATGATCATGATTGTGCTCGAAGTGGTTATTGGCGTTGCAGTACTGATCTATTACCGGATGGAAATTACCACAGTGGTGATGCTCGTGTTGATGGTGTTTTTCACCTTCCTTACATTCTATTCGGCATATTTTGATAAAGTTACCGACTGCGGATGTTTCGGTGATGCGATCAAGCTCACTCCGTGGGAATCCTTTTCAAAAGATGTGTTCCTCATGGTGTTTGTGCTTCATTTATTCTGGTACCGAAAAACATATGTGCCGGCTTTACGCACACGCGAGGGGCATGCGGTGATAGCATTCGTTACTGCACTGAGTATTTTCCTCGGTGTATACGCCATTCGTCACTTGCCGTTCATCGACTTCCGCGCCTATCGCATCGGAAACAACATCCCGGAGCAAATGAAGCCGGAAGAACAGCCGATTTTTGAATATGTGTTCATTAACAAGCAGAATGGTGAAGAAGTCCGGTCAGAAAAATATTTGATGGACACCGTGCAGTACAAGTACAAGAGTGTAGAGCAAACCAATGCTGACAAGACGAAAGCAAAAATTACGGATTATGCGGTGACCAGTGTTGATGGTGAAGACTACACGCAGCAAACGTTTCAGGGCAACAAACTCATCATTGTCATTTACGATGTTCAAAAAGCATCGACTGATAATATCGCGGCCATCCGCCAGCTCTCCAAAGACCTTGAGGGCAGGGTTGAAGTGATGGCCCTTACGGCCTCAAGCGGGGAGCAATTCGAGAATTTTCGGCACGAGCACCAACTTGCTTTTCCCTATTATTACGCAGACGGAACGGTATTGAAAACAATTGTTCGCGCCAATCCTGGGCTTACGCTCTGGGTTGATGGAACTGTGAAGGGAATGTGGCATCACAACGACACCCCTGCTGCCGAGGACGTCTTAGCGTTGATCAAGCAATAATCTGAAAATGAAAATCTTCCTTGTTGGCATGCCTGGCTCGGGAAAGAGCACCCTTGGAAAACAGCTCGCCAACAAGCTGATGATCCCGTTTGTTGACCTCGATCAGGAAATAGAGAATCATGAACAGAAATCAGTGAATGAAATTTTCGCTCAATCAGGTGAGGACTATTTCCGACAGGTGGAATCAAAACTCCTTCACCAGTTTGCGGCATCACCAGATTCGTTCGTGATGGCCACGGGTGGAGGCGCCCCGATTTTTTTTGACGGCATGAATGTGATCAATCAGTCGGGGATCAGTGTTTTTCTGAACGTTTCCATTGACACGCTCGTGAAGCACACATCAAATCGGTCAACACGACCGCTTTTGAAAAATGAAAGTGAAGGGGAGCTACGGGAAAAACTTACCAAGATTCGTGAAGCACGATTAAAGATTTACCAGCAGGCACGCATTACGCTTGACAATCCGACCCTGTCATCGCTACTTCACGCGTTGGGGAATCCATAAACCGCTACGAACGCAAAGTAGGCGCAGAGAGCGCCAAGAATTTCATTGCGTCCTTTGCGCCTCCTTCGCGCACTTTGCGGTTAATGCATTTTACGGCAGCCCACACACGCCATAATATTATTTGCTCTCTCTATGAAAGGTCTCTTAACCGCCACGAACGCAAAGAAGGCGCAAAGAGCGCTAAAAGTTCCGTTGCGTCCTTTGCGCCTCCTTCGCGTACTTTGCGGTTATTGCATCTACAGCAGTCCACACACGTCACAATATTATTTGCTCTCTCTATGAAAGTCTCTTAACCGCTACGAACGCAAAGTAGGCACAGAGAGCGCCAAGAATTCTGATGCGTCCTTTGGGCCTCCTTCGCGCACTTTGCGGTTAATGCATTTTACAGCACCAACCCCAACGTCACCATATAATTTGCAGTCTTGTATTTCTGATTGGCCACGGGAGCCGGGCTATACACTGCCGGCCCATTCACCGGATAAGGTGAACGACTGCGATTGGTGTTGCTGAAGATAGCAGCAAAATCGATGAAGTATTTTTTGTCGCGGTAGCCAACACCACCACTAAATGTTTTTATGCTTTGATCTACATCATTGTACGAGAATGGGTCAGGCATGTAATTGAATCCTCCTCGAAGGCGATATTTTTCATACCGATATTCAGCACCAAAACGGAAATTATATACTAGCTCGTATTCCGCTTTTATCGAATTGTTTTCAGCATTAAAATCAGCATCGATATTTGATTCGTAACGGGCATTTGAATAGTTCGCCCGCTCCACATCGAACGATAAGAAACCAATTTTTGAGATGAACGTAACACCGCCACTCAACCGCGAAGGCGTTGAAAGATTATATTCGGAGATGAGCGGTTCGTCAAACGTCTCATACTTCAGCGGATCCTTTGGAAAATCCGGGTCTCCATTGTTATAAACATTCCAGTCACTGTCGATTCGGGCTGTATAATTATCCACGATATTGTAGTACGTTGGTGTAGCATATGAAATACCAACCTGGAAAAAATCCACTGGTCGTACAATCGCACCCAACGTGAGGTTTACGCCTGAACCACGGATATTGAAATCTTCGTCCGTCTTAAAATTATCGAGCGGCACCCAGTTTGGATCTTCGCTGTAGCGAAAATTCCGTTCGATAAAATATTGCCGCACGCGATACCGGATTGAGGCGATGCCAACCCCTGCACCAAGAAAGACTTTATCATTGAAGTTTGCCCCGTAGGAAATTGACCATTGGGTTTGTGCACCTCGTGCTTCACTGATTTCCTCCTGGTCGATGGTACGGATCTCGGCATCAAATCCCGGCTCGGCAGGCAGTGGGGACAACACCGATTTATATTGGCGGCTTCCAGGAGGTGCTTCCGAAATGAGGTAATTGCCATAGGCCATGCCGGTTAGTGTAAAAAAGTTGTCACCGTTGTACTCCATGCTCTCGGGAGTAAGACCGTCTGCATCATTAATGAAGTAATCAATCAATGAGTTCTCGCTGTTCGTACCTGTGTACCTGAAATTTCGGTTTAAATCGTTGGTGCGGTTCATCGTAATGCTGAAAGCCCCGCCAAGAAATCCCGACTCTTTTCCCGACTCGTGATGGTAAACCAGGCTCAGCCCCGGAATGCTGAATCCAAGCTTGCTGTCGTCTGTCTTCGTGCCGAGGTAGTTCGATGAAACACTTGTAAAATTTACGGAAGGTGTGATAGTGAGCTCGGAACGGTTAAACATTCCCAGGCCACCGGGGTTCGAAAAGGCAGCGCTGTAATCGCCACCGAGGGAAGTTTGAGCGCCACCCAACGCCTGGATGCGCGCACTTCCCCCTGGACGCGTACGTGAGAACAACAACGCGTTATCAATAAAATCCTGGGCGAATCCATTCAACCCAAAAGACATGAGCGTAACAATAAAGATGATTTTTCTCATCTTAAGCCTTTCGTTAAAGTGTTAAGGTAAACCGACTAATCGCGACCGCGAGATCTTGATCCGCTGGAACTGCTGCCACCCGAAGGAGCTGAACTTCTGCTCGCATCCGAGCTTCTGGCAGGAGGCGAGTATGAAGAATTCGAGCGCTGCTGGCTTTCCCAGGACGACCTGGTAGGCGTGCTGGTGTTCGTGTTATTCCATGAAGGCGTTGCCGATCTTGTTGGTGTCGTGAAAGACGAATTCGTGTTTTCACGAGGCGTATTTCTCCAGGTGTTATTATAGTATTCCTGCTGACGGTTCGTGGCTGTGTTAACGCGTCCACCCGTGTTCGTTCTGCTGCCATCACGGCCTTCAACCGCAACCCGACCATTGCCGCGCGAGCCATCATCAACGTCACGATTTAACTGACTGCTGCGCGAGCTTCGCTTTCCATACGTGCCACGGTAGTCGTCATTGTCAACGTACACGACACGATACGGACGATTCCAGCCGTTGTATCCATTGTAATACATCGGAGCACCCCAGTATGGATTGTATCCATAGCTGAAGGGGCTATAGAAATCATAGTACGGATCGTAGTACGCGTACGGATTGCAACTGAAGCAATTATTAAATCCTCCATAATTCCAGGATCTTCCATAGTAGAAGCTGAAGCCTGAAGACCAGCCAGAGCGGTAATATGGATTAGCCCATGGATTTCCCCAGGTATCATATGCGGAGCCATAGTAAGGCGAGTTCCATCCGTAGATCGAAGAGCCCCAGTAGTTCGACCGATACCATGGGTTGTTATACCAGTTATTGTAATTGCTGTTAAACTCGTTGTAGTGTCCCTGGTTCGCGTAACGGTAATTTGCTACATAATAATCCTGCTCGTCTGCCTGGCTTGTATTTGACTGGGCTCGGGAAGTATATTCAGGATTAATGTTTCGGGCCGAGTAGCTGTCGGTTGGATTCACCTCTTCATCCGTTTCCTTGCGTGTATTACGTGTTGATGCCATTGCAAGCGCGTTCTGCTTTTTTGCCTCACGAAGCTTCACACGATCCTTAGCGTTGAAATACATATCGTCCTGCTCGATGGACTGACCGAAGGCGGTGACCGCTGCGAACGAAAGGAGACTTAGAAAGATGGTCTTGATTTTCATAGCACCAATTTTTGCTGTTGGAAGTATAACGTTGATCGGTCTAAAACTATTCCCTAAACTACAAAATATAATCTGCATTTTGCTGGACTCGCCAGCCTGCTTTAGGGTTGTAACCCGGCCCGCTAAAATTCAACTCTGCAATTGCCAGAATCCCGACTATATTTGTCGTTCAAACACTAGAAATAGGCAATAATTATACCAGTATGGCGAAAGAGATACCATCCAGAAGCGAAGATTACTCGCTGTGGTACAATGAGTTAGTAAAACGGGCAGACTTAGCTGAGCATTCCGAAGTGCGCGGTTGTATGGTGATCAAACCCTATGGCTACAGCATCTGGGAAAAAATGCAGCAGGCGCTCGATAAAATGTTCAAAGACACCGGTCACTCCAATGCCTATTTTCCATTGTTCGTTCCGAAGAGTTTGTTTGAAGCTGAGGAAAAGAATGCGGAAGGTTTTGCGAAGGAATGCGCTATTGTCACTCATTACCGTCTCAAGGCCGATCCTGAAAAAAAAGGCAAACTGATGGTGGATCCGGAAGCGCGCCTTGAGGAAGAGCTGGTGGTCCGTCCTACCAGTGAGGCGATCATCTGGAACACATACAAAAAATGGATCCAGTCGTATCGCGATCTGCCGATCCTGATCAACCAATGGGCAAACGTTGTTCGTTGGGAGATGAGAACGCGCTTGTTCTTGCGCACGGCCGAATTCCTCTGGCAGGAAGGACATACCGCTCACGCTACTTCAGATGAGGCCGTAAAAGAAACCGTGCAGATGCTCGATGTGTACGCAACGTTCGCGGAAGAATTTATGGCGATGCCAGTAGTGAAAGGCAGGAAGAGCGAAGGAGAACGATTTCCTGGAGCGCTGGATACCTACTGCATTGAAGCCATGATGCAGGATGGTAAGGCACTCCAGGCGGGAACCTCTCACTTCCTGGGACAAAACTTCGCGAAAGCATTCAATGTTCAGTTCACGAGCAAAGAAGGAAAGCTTGAAGATGTATGGGGAACTTCGTGGGGAGTAAGTACCCGACTGATGGGTGCGTTGATCATGGCGCACTCCGATGACGATGGTCTCATTTTGCCTCCGAAGCTTGCGCCTATCCATGTGGTTATTGTGCCAATCTTTAGAAGCGAAGAAGAGTTGGCGAAGATCACGCTGAAAGTTGACGAGATCTCCGCAGCGTTGCGCAAGCAGGGCCTTGCAGTAAAATTTGACAATCGCGACACGCAGAAGCCAGGCTTTAAGTTTGCCGAGTGGGAATTGAAAGGTGTTCCCGTGCGGTTGGCGATCGGTCCCCGCGACCTCGAGGCTGGAACAATTGAAGTAGCCAGACGCGACACAAAGGAAAAACAGGTGATGAAACTCGATGAAGTTTCAACGCGTATTCCAGCACTGCTTGACGATATTCAGAAAAACATCTACAACAAGGCGCTCAAATTCCGTGAGGAGCACATCACCCGTGTTGATACCTATGACGAAATGAAAAAGGTGCTCGATGATAAAGGAGGTTTTGTTTCCGCTCACTGGGACGGAACGGTCGAGACCGAAGCTGCCATCAAGGAGGAGACCAAAGCAACGATCCGGTGTATCCCGTTGGATGCCAAAGAGGAAAGCGGAAAGTGCATTTATTCCGGAAAACCTTCGAATAGGAGGGTTCTTTTTGCCCGAGCTTATTAATACAAGGGAGGTTCAAGCCTCCTTTGTTAAAATTCCTCACTATATTTGAGTTTACCCCGCTCGTATGCTAATGTGGATTATCATTGTTGCGTTGCTGGCTATTGGGCTGGCGCTCATCATCGCAGAGATCGTATTCATTCCTGGAACAACCCTGGTAGGTATCCTGGGTCTCGTTTTCGCTATCGCGGGAATCGTAATCAGCTATGAACATTTTGGCAGTGAGGTAGGATTGTGGATACTGGTCGGAATGGGCCTTGCGACAGCGGGTGCCTTGTACTATAGTTTCACCAGTGGCGTGTGGTCTAAATTTTCCCTTAAAACCTCCCATCAGGGAAAAGTAAACGAAGGTCTGGTTGCCGAACTTATGGTTGGCGATGAAGGAAAAACACTTTCAACCCTTCGCCCCGTTGGAAAAGCGCGATTCAAAGAACAGGAATACGAAGTAAAAACCTTAGGCGATTATGTGGATCACGGTATGCCTATTCGCATCAAACTTATCGTGTCCAATCAGATTATTGTAGAACCCATCAACTAAAACCCATACTATGCCCATGGAAGGAACAGCATTACTTATTATGATTTTTGGAGGGATAATCCTCTTCTTTATTTTCTTGTACTTTGTCCCCGTCAACCTTTGGATTACAGCTATTTTCTCGGGTGTGAAAGTTGGGTTGTTCGACCTTGTCTTCATGAGAATCCGAAAGGTACCACCGCGCATCGTTGTTGATTCGCTTATTACAGCTACGAAAGCCGGTCTTGCCATTTCATCTAACGAACTGGAAACACATTACCTGGCGGGAGGCAACGTGCCAAACGTTATTCGCGCCTTGATCTCTGCCGACAAAGCGAATATCAACCTGAGCTTCAAACAAGCAACCGCGATCGATCTTGCAGGACGTGATGTGTTCCAGGCCGTGCAGATCTCAGTAAACCCAAAAGTGATCACAACGCCAAAGGTGGCTGCCGTTGCTGCCGATGGTATTCAGTTGATTGCCGTTGCGCGCGTAACCGTACGCGCCAGCATCGCGCAGTTAGTGGGTGGTGCCGGTGAAGATACGATCCTTGCCCGCGTTGGCGAGGGTATCGTTTCATCGATCGGTTCGGCCAAGTCGCACAAAGAAGTTCTTGAAAGCCCGGATAAGATCTCAAAGCTTGTATTGTCGAGAGGTCTTGATGCGGGAACAGCCTTCGAAATTCTCTCTATTGATATTGCTGACGTTGATGTGGGAGCAAACATTGGTGCCAAGCTGCAGATAGACCAGGCCTCGGCTGACTTGAAAGTTGCCGAAGCGCGTGCAGAAGAGCGCAGAGCAATGGCCGTGGCCCTGGAGCAGGAAATGAAAGCGAAAGCACAGGAGGCGCGGGCGAAAGTGATTGAAGCCGAAGCTGAAATTCCAAAAGCAATTTCAGAAGCATTTGTGAAAGGAAATCTCGGGGTGATGGATTATTATAAGATGCAAAACGTACAGGCGGATACAGGCATGAGGCAGTCGATCTCTGGTGCGGGTCAGTCTGGAATAAAGAAAGAATAAATTTAATGTGCTAATTGGTGAATATGCCAATTAGCCAATGAATGAGCCGATGCGTTTGATGAACGTGTCGGCTTTTTTATGAATGTCCCGCATCGTCTCTTATTTCAAGGACGATGCGCAGGGTTATTGCGCGAAATTGCCCTGCGGAATTGAGCCTAAATCTGAGCTTCGTCCGCGCGGGTGGACAGATGCACATGTTGATCACACAAATTTACCATGCTCTTGAAGGACAGGCGCATCGTCCCCGAGACGGGAGACGATGCGAGGCGCGTTACTGCATTGGCTACTGGCACATCAATACAGCTGTCCCGCATCGTCTCTTGTTTCAAGGACGATGCGCAGTATTAATGTGCAAAAATGCTCCGCGGAATCGAGCGTGAGTCGGAGCTTCGTCACCGCGGCTGCACAGATGCACGTGCTGAATCACGAAGATTAACGCATGCTTTTGAAAGACAGGCGCATCGTCCCCGAGACGGGAGACGATGCGAGACGCATTACCGGATTGGCATATTGGCACATTAATACAGCTGTCCCGCATCGTCTCTTGTTTCAAGGACGATGCGCACGGTTAATGTGCATAATACTCTGCTGAATTGAGTAGTCCCCGCAGCTGGTCAGATGCCTGTGCTAATCACGAAGATTAACGCATGCTGTTGAAGGACAGGCGCATCGTCCCCGAGACGGGAGACGATGCGAGACGCATTACCGGATTGGCATATTGGCACATTAATCAATCTTCGCTACTTCCCAATCCGTATGCTTCACCGCAAAGAAGAGCTCGTGAACAGGGTCGAACGAAATTCCATCATACACCTGAGGGACAGTGCTCATGCCTTCGAGTGTCACGACCCCGTACTTCTTTGCCTGCGATACGATGGCATATCCATTCTTCAAGGGATCGAGCGTTTCAAATTTCGGGTGAAGCAGGATCTTGCCATTGTTGTCAGACAGCCCCCACATTCCGTTTTGTTTCACTTTCACACGCTTGTCTTCCAATACTTCGATTGATTCGTAGCGAGCAGGAATCACAAGTTTTCCTGACTTGTCAATCAAGCCGTACAATTCTTTTTGCTTCACGACAGCAAAGCCGTTTTTAAATTGTTCCACATGGTCGTACACTGGCTGGATTGCAATCTGATCATCATGATTAATAAAACCCCACTTGCCCCGGATCATTACGGCTGCAAGCGAGTTACTGAAGCTTCGCACATTTTCGTAGCGGTTGGCAATCCGCAGCCTTCCGCGGTTGTCCACGAATCCGTAGCGGTTGTCTTTCTTTATTGCCCGAAGGCCTTCACTTTCTTCATACAACTCCTGGGTGGATTCCGGAGAATCAAAACGTTCTGCGATGAGCCCGTTCATATCCACCTTCAGGAATGATCCTGATTGTAAAGACTCGATAAGAAATCCGTTTTTATACTGCAACGGATTGTCAGAGAAATAAATGATTTCGCCCTTGTATGATTTCAGAAATCGCGTCTTCTGATTTTGAAGGAGGTAACGTTCAGAATTTATCAATTCAATTTTGCCTGCCTGAGGTGTCACCATCCAGTCTTCATGCAGGTTTACAACACCATATTTCCCTTTGAATTTTACTACGACACGGTCGTCCATAAGTTGCCCGATTGAATCGTGGGTGCAAGCAATTATTTCTTTTCCTGCATTATTTACTCCGCCCCAGAAACCGCGGTTTTTTACCGGAAAGAATTTTCCGTTGAAAGGTTTTATCGCTTCGTACGTTCGGATCGTGAGGGCACTTCCCAGCGAATCCAAAAGCGCGAATCGCCTGTCAGCAGCCTGTTGGCCAATGAAAATATTCCCGCTTGTCCATAACGCAGCATACTGCGGTTTGATGAGAATCTTGCCTTGGCGGTTCATCATCCCATAACGGTTGCCCTCAACGAAACACGCCATTCCTTTCGAAAAATTTCCAATGGCAGAATACCACTCTGGCGTCACCGGCCTCAGTGTACGATCAGCCAATTGAGATTTTCCCCCAGATTTCACCTTGATGAGATTTTTGCTGAGCACAAGCACAGAGTCAGCGTTGAGTTGGTGAAGTGTTTTGTTTTGCCCATCGAGGATGCGCCACTCATCAGCCAGGCGTGTCATCACTGTTCCATCATCACGCAGACGAATTTCACTGAACGTGGGCTGCAGTTTGATCTCTCCATTTCGATTAATAAGTCCCTGGCGCTGGTTTTGATACAGGATCGCGTAGTCCTTACTAAAGTTGGAAAGACTGTCGATCGCAAAATCTGACAGCTGTTTTCCGTCTTCGCTGAAAATCGCGGTCTTATTGCCGAAGTTTTCGACCCCATACCGAAGACTGCCTAACGGATAAATGTTCCGATAGTTCAACGGGATCAATATGCGATTTTCAAGATCGATCAGGCCATGCTTGAATTGACTTCCTGTGCGCGTATAGACGATTGCCCGGAAGGAGGTAATCCTGATCCCATCATATGAAAACGGAATGACTTGTTTTCCACTAAGGCTGATACAGCCGCTCCGCACCATCACTGTGCCTGGAAGTTTTTTTCGTGCTACGACTATTTCACCCTGCCCAGGCGAAAGGTCCTCATACTCGGCCTTCGTGACTTTGTTGTTTTGCGTATTAATCAGGCCCCACAGCCCTTTGCTGCGATAGCCCGTCACATTGCCTATCAATGAAAATTCGCCATTGCTCCAGCCAATCGATTCGTATTGGGCAGGTATAACAACCTGGCCTTGTTCGTTCTTAAGCCCAACTTTGCCATTTTCCTCAAAGAGGCTGAAGGATGCAGGTTCTGCAGCATTGAAAAGTGGCTGCCTGGGGTTGCTGACAAGGTTGAAAGAAACTAGCAGGGCGAAAAAAATGAAGAAAATACGTCTCACGCTATCCATCTGAATCGTAAAGTTACATTCCCAACGCTGAAATCCTGCGAATTTTTCTGAGATTTGTGGTGTTTTAAGCTAAACCAAAGCAACAAGTCGACAGTACGGAGATATTCCGGACAATCGGACATGAAGGTGCAAACTCCAAAAACGCATGTACATCGAACAACTTTACACAAATTGTCTGGCAGAAGCTGCCTATTATATTGAATCTGAAGGTGAGGCAGCGATCATCGATCCATTGCGGGAGACTGACCCTTATATCACACTTGCAGAAAAAAGAGGTGCCAGCATTAAGTATGTTTTCGAAACGCATTTTCATGCCGATTTCGTGTCTGGCCATATCGATTTGTCGCGGAAAGTGAACGCTCCGATTGTGTATGGTCCAAATGCCGACACGCATTACAAAGTTTACAATGCAAAGGACGGAGAGATTTTCAAGCTGGGAAAGGTAAAAATCAAAGTGCTTCACACTCCCGGTCACACGCCTGAATCTAGTTGTTTCCTGCTGATCGATGAAAAAGGGCAGGAGCATGCGATTTTTACCGGGGACACATTGTTTGTTGGCGATGTTGGTCGTCCCGATTTGCTCGATGGCGTTATGACGCGCGAAGAGCTCGCCAGCATGTTGTACGATTCATTGAATAAGAAAATTAAGACGTTGCCCGATAGCGTGATCGTTTACCCTGCGCACGGACCGGGTTCTGCCTGTGGTAAGAACATCGGTAAAGAAACTTTCTCAACGATCGGTGAACAAAAGAAATTCAACTACGCGCTCCAGGATCAAACCCGTGAGCAGTTCATTGAAAAAGTAACGGACGGAATTCTTCCTCCTCCCCAGTATTTCTTTGAAGATGCGCGCATCAATAAGCAAGGCTACGATCCGTTGGAAAAAGTAATGGACACGAACAGCAAGCCACTGACGCCTGCCGAAGTTCGAAAGGCAATGGCGGAGGGCGCAACGGTGCTGGATACACGCAAGGCTGATGACTTTGAAAAAGGATTTATTCCAGGCGCCATCAACATTGGCTTGAATGGCCAATTTGCAGTCTGGGTCGGAACCCTTATCGACATCAACAAAAACATTGTCCTCATTACCGATCCGGGTAAAGAAAGCGAATCAGTTTTACGTCTCGCGC
This sequence comes from Chryseosolibacter sp., assembly GCA_036402075.1. Classification (GTDB taxonomy): domain Bacteria; phylum Bacteroidota; class Bacteroidia; order Cytophagales; family Cyclobacteriaceae; genus Chryseosolibacter. The sequence goes on from DASWTP010000096.1 coordinate 36,395, forward strand.
GAGTAGGCTATGAAAATGTACTCGGCTATCTGAAAGACGGAATGAGAGGTTGGGATCAAAATCCGGAAACAGTAAAAAGCATCTCGGCCGCGGAAATGAAAAACGAGATAGAAAAGGACGTTGAGGTGCTTGATGTTCGGAAGCCCGGGGAATGGAATGTGAGTCACCTGAAAGATGCTACGTTCCTGCCACTCGCAGACTTCCCGGGAAACCTGGAAGGCCTTGATAAGAACAAGCCATACATCGTTCACTGTGGTGGAGGCTACCGGTCCATGACCGCCATCTCGATCATGAAGAATCATGGTTTCAAAAACCTCATCAATGTGTATGGCGGTTTTGGAGCGATGCAGCAAGCCGGATTGCCGATCATCACCGAGGAAGTACCAGCCTAAAGTCGACAGCGTCCAGTCCACCGGCCACAGCACTGGACTGTGGACAGAGGACTGTAGACTTCGCTAGTCCAATCGCTTGTGAAAAAACAACTCGTGCTCCGGAAGAAGCTGCGGGTGCGCAATTTTTACAAGGTCATTCAGAATCAAGTCTGGTCTCAGGTATCCGAGCTCAAGAAATTCACTTCCCCCTTTTGCTCCTTTGCGCGCATCGTAAGTGTAAACCTGCTTTTCCCGGAATGGTTTGAATTTAGCATAGCGCTGGTCTGTATTCTTCAATTCTTCCAGGCTTTTCATGGTTGCCACACCGATCCAGAGGTCTGCGTTGTGGGCTTTCTCGTAAACTGATTCAAAGCTGAGCTCAAGATATCCGTTCGAGGGATCATCCGCCCACAGGTATTGGCACCCCGCATCCTTTAAAAGTTTAGCTGCATAATTATGTCCGCCTGGCAGAAACCACGCATCGCCATAGACAATTCCGCTCAGCACCGTTGGCTTCTCTGCGTTGACATTAACCCGTTCTAGCGTCTGGTTGTAATTTTTCTCGATCATGGTGAAGACAGAGTCCGCCTCCTTTTCGCGATTGAAGAACAACGCCATGTATTTGATCCACTCAGCCCGGCCTAAGGGGTGTTTCTCGAGATATTCAGCATTCATCACCACGGGAACACCGAGGTCTTCCATCTTTTTGTATTGTCCGTAATCACCTGTCATCGTATAGCCCATCACCATCGCGGGTTTGAGCATGGCAAGCTTTTCCAGGTTCAGACCTTTGTCGATGCCCAGTTCTTCCACTTTGCCTGCATCGATCCGCTTCCGCATCTTTTCTGAGCTGATGTAGTCGGTGGTAGGAAACCCAATCAGTTTTTCGGTTTCATTCAAATAGTCGAGGAGGGGAATGTGCGTGGTCGAAGTGCAAACAATTGACTCGAGCGGAATGGAGATTACCTTGGTGTTTGCATCGTGGGCTGGAACGGGCTCGCCTTTGGGCACAAGCAGATAAGTATAACCCGATGTTGCTCCCTGGTAAGGATAAGTCACCTCGACACGCTTGACGTTTCCGATTTTCAAAACTTTGAACCCTGCTGCATACTTCAGTTGAAGGGAAACAGTGTCTGCGGATGAATTTTTGTTTGATGAGTCCGTTTTCTGTTCACAAGCAGAAAGCACAAGCGTGATTGCCGTAAAGACGAGGATGTATCGCATAAGCAAAACAAGGTTAGATTTTTGAGATAGTCAAATCGGAGCTGCGAGCTCCGAGCTTCCAGCCATGAGCCGGTTTTCGGCATGCTAATAAATGTTCACCACCAACACTATCGCTTGTAGCTTGCAGCTTGCAGCCTATCATAGACATGCTCAACTGGCACACCCGCCTCAGCTATGCCGGAACTTCCAGCCACGAGCTGGTTTTCGGCATGCTTGAAAAATGTTCACTACGAAAACTATTGCTTGCAGCTTGTAGCTTGCAGCTTGCAGCCTCTTCCTCGCACCCACGCTCTTCCCTCGCACACCCGGCTCGCAGCTCGTAGCTCCCAGCTCGCAGCTTTTTGCATTTCCCAGAATTCTCCCTAACATTGCGCCAGATACACGGTTCCTCTGCCGAAATCGTTCATCAGAGGATTAAAAGGGAATACCGGTGCATGCGTCTGCATAATTCCGGAGCTGTCCCCGCAACTGTATACCACACTTTGATTGCTGATCATCTTAAGCCACTGTCCCGCGCTTCGCGGGATGGGAAGGCATCAGCAAGTGGAAGCCAGGAGACCTGCCATGCATCTAAAATGTTTCAGAGCTTTCGGGTGAAAGGCAATGGGGTAGACGGGCTTCCGTTTTATTTCAATTATTTCTTCCAGGGCTCATAGTGTTTAACCCTTTAACAACAAAATGCTATGAGAAAAAAAATGCTGGTCCTTTGCGGCCTCATCTCATTTGGTGCTCAGGCACAAGATTCATTAAAGACAACCCTTCTGCAGGAAGTGGTTGTTACCGGGACCAAGTTCGAAGTTCCGGTAGAAAAATCAGGCAAAACCATTCACACTATTTCGCAACGAGACCTCGAACAGTCTGGTGGCGTGCCGGTATCGGAATTACTCAACCAGGTTCCCGGAGTCCAGATGGACGGAAACTTCGGTACACCGGGGTCAAATCTTTCGTATTATCTGCGGGGTGCGAGAAACCGTCAAACGTTAATCCTAATTGATGGTGTACCCTTGAACGACCCTTCTGCCATCAACGCAGAATACGACCTACGCTACATTCCTGTTTCGCAGATCGAGTCGATTGAAGTGTTGAAGGGTGGCCTTAGTACGCTTTACGGAACGAGCGCAGCGGCCGGAGTAATCAGCATCAAATTGAAAGAACCAACTCAAAAATTTTCAGGGGCTGCTGAACTTACCGCTGGATCTTTCAAGACGTTTTCACAAAATGTAAATGTGGGCGGTACGCAGGGCGAACTCTCATACTTCGTAGCACTCAACAACCTTTCGTCCGAAGGATTTTCTTCCGCACAAGACAATGATAATGCTGTCGAGTTCGACAAGGATGGCTTTACGCGTAGGAACGGTCTGGTCAAGCTCGGCTACAACGTTAGCAAAAATTTTTCCGTCAAGCTGCATTCAGCTTATGAGACGTTTGAGGCGGATTATGATGCCTACGAATTCACGGACGCGAAAAACTCACAGGCGTATGATCAGCTTCGCCTCGGGCTCGTTCCAACCTATACCTATGGGAAAGGGCAGGTAGAGGGCAAGTTCTTTTACAATATCAACGAGCGAAAGTTTTTTAGTGCCTTTCCATCGGAATATACAGGCAACAATTTTCAGGGAGAAATCACGCATCGCCATCATATCACACAAAATCTGCAGAGTTTGATTGGCTTGAATTACCAGGACCTTGCATTTGAACAAAAAGGCAGCATCAGCAACGATACCGCAAATTTTGTTTTATTCGATCCGTACGCTTCCCTGCTGCTTGACCTGGCCAACGGGTTGAGCATTCATGCAGGGTTGCGCTTGAATACGCACAGTGTTTACGGCTCGAAATTGGTGTATAATGTAAACCCGTCCATGCTTTTCAATGCAGATGGGAAAGTGATGTATAAAGTGTTTGCCTCTGTGGCAACAAGTTACATTACGCCTTCGCTTTATCACCTCTATTCGCCCTACGGCAACAAAAACCTCAAGCCCGAAGAGGCGTTGAACTACGAAGCGGGACTTTCATTGCTATCCCAAAAAGCTACGTTTACAGGAACATTGTTTACCCGTGATGAAACGAGTGCAATCGACTTTGTTTCCATTTTTGATGAAGAAGGAAATTACGTTCGTGGCGAATACCGGAACATGTCGGCTGAGCGAAATGTGAAAGGGGTTGAACTCAGTGTCGACTTCCAGGCGAGTGAGCGGGTTACCGTTTCGGCAAACTGGACGACCATGGACACTGATAAGCCGACTACTTTTTACCGGATCCCCAAAACAAAATATGGAGCGTCAGTCACCTACAGGCCGTTGACGAACCTCACCGTTGATGTGAATTACAACTTCACAGGTAAGCGCACAACGTTTGATTTTGCCTCTTTTTCAGAATTGACACTTGAAAGTTTTAGCCTCGTGGATGTGTATGCTTCATATGAGTTCCTTAATAAAAAGTTGAACGTATTTGCTACGGTAAACAACCTGTTTGACGAAGAGTTTATTGCGGTTTACGGATATACGACCCGCGGTCGCATGTTCAATGGCGGAGTACGCTTTAAGTTTTAAATTTGTCTATGGACAAAGAAAAACCAAAGGAGCAGCCTAAAGAAGAGCCAGTATATTTCTACATGGAGAATGGCTTTATGGTTTTTACAGAAGCTTATCATTTAAAACGAGGTTACTGCTGCAAAAATGGATGCAGGCATTGCCCCTATGGTTTTAAGAAAAAATGAAGAAAAAGATTTCAGTAAGCTGGAGCGGAGGTAAAGACTCCGCTTTTGCTTTATACAAGATATTGTCGGCTGACGAATATGAAGTTGTTGGTCTTCACACCGTATTGAATGCTGAAACGAGGAGGGTTGGCATGCATGGTGTGCAGGAGTCGCTCATCGAAGCACAGGCGGCCTCGCTTCGGCTTCCGGTGGAAAAACTCTTCCTCGAACCATCGGAAAGTCACGCGGCTTACACGGAACTTATCCATAATTTTTATGATCGCTGTGTAGCACAGGGAATTGTCGGGATCATGTTCGGTGACATTTTCCTCGAAGACTTGAAAAAGTTTCGTGATGAAGTATTACAGCAACATGAGCTTGTCGGAATTTATCCTTTGTGGAATGTTAATTCCTCCATTCTTATCCACGACTTTATCAACCTCGGCTTTCAGACCATGGTGTGCTCGGCAAACGCTGATTTACTTCCAAAACACATGGTGGGGGCAACGATCGATGCAACATTTGTGGCCTCGCTGCCTGCCAATGCAGACCCATGCGGTGAGAATGGCGAATATCATTCCTTCGTTTATAGCGGGCCGATTTTTCACGCACCGATCAATCTTGTAAAAGGAGAAGTGGTCGAACGTGTCTACCGCTTCCGAACGCTTGACGAATACGGGGAGGAGAGGTTAGAGCAAACCGCGTTTTGGTTTCAGGACCTCAGCCTTTCCTGATTATGGCATAGTATGCTTCGAGGAGCTTATGGGCGGCAGTGTATGCCGATTCAGATTGCTCCTGCACGGCATGCGAAAGCAATTTTAGTTTTCCCTGAAGTTGATCATACCGCTGGAAGTCAGTTAAGAGAAGCTGATGAAAATATTCAGTAAACCACCTCGCGTTCTGTTCGTTTCGCTGGCGCGTGAAGAATCCGGAGTTTTCTGTTTGCGCTGCAAATTTTAATATGAGTTTCCAAACCTCTTCGATGCCTTTGTTGCTAACAGCAGAGCAGGTGGTAACTACGGGTGTCCAGCCTGACGGTTTAGACGGGAGCAAATGCAGTGCGTGCTGAAAGTCTGCTTGGGCCTTTGTCGCTTGCTGAACATTGTCACCATCCGCCTTCGTAATGGCAATTGCGTCAGCCATTTCCATAATACCCTTTTTTATTCCCTGCAGTTCATCCCCGGCACCGGCAAGCATCAGCAGCAAAAAGAAATCTACCATGTTACGAACGCTTACTTCGGATTGTCCAACGCCAACGGTCTCGATGACGATCACTTCAAAACCCGCAGCCTCACACAAGAGCATTGCCTCACGCGTTTTGTTGGCAATGCCACCGAGCACATTTCCGGAAGCGGTCGGCCGGATGTAAGCGTTAGGATTTTTCGACAGGGATTGCATTCGGGTTTTGTCACCGAGGATGCTGCCTTTCGTAACCTGGCTTGAAGGATCAACTGTTAAAACAGCGATTTTTTTTCCAGCCCCCGTTACCACCTCTCCAAACGATTCGATGAAGGTGCTTTTGCCAACACCAGGAACACCGGTAATTCCAATGCGCAACGAATTTCCCGTGCGTGGAAGAATGTGTTTGATCAGCTCTGCGGCCAGGGATTGATCGGCTGGCAGGTTACTTTCCACCAACGTGATGGCTTTAGACAGGATGATGCGGTCACCGGAGGCGAGACCCGCTGAAAATTGGGATATGGATAATCGCGAGTTATTCAATAAAGTGTGATGTCATTCGAGCCTAAATTTCTAAATTTACTGGATACCTAGCCTGTTATGAAAAAAATAATTCTGAAAGGGATGTCCGTCACCACGTTCGTGTTTCTCATGATGTGGGGGTTTTCAAATCTTCCCGACCTCAAAGTTTTTAGTTTTGTCGACCCGATCTCGCAGGCCCTTGGCGAATTCGAGCTCACTGATTGGGTCTTCAGCAAGTTCCGCAACCCACCCAAACCTGACGATCGTATCGTGCTCGTGAACCTTGGTCCCTCCAGGCGGGCAATTGCACATCAGGTAAGAGTTATTAGCGAGCACAAACCAAAAGTCATCGGCATAGATAGTTTCTTCAACTGCGAAGGCGGATTTTACGACACTACAAATTGTCCACAACTGCTCGACACGCTTGGCAACCTCATGCTCAGCGATGCCATTCAGTCGGCTGGGAACGTTGTCCTCGTGAGCCGTCTTATGCAGCGCGATTCCCTGGCACAACTTGATGTTAAGGATGTATTTGATACCGTTGAATATTCAGATCCGATGTTCCGCGACTTTGCGATAAACGCATTTGCAAATTTGCCTACGGGCGACAGAGAGGGAAACTATGTTGCGACCTACCAGGAAGATGTTAAAATCTGCCGCGACATCGTTCCGCAGCTTACTGTGTTCGGGAAAAAAGAGCTAGCGTTCTCTGTACGGATGGCCATGATGTATGACTCCGTCAAGACTGCGAAATTCCTGGAACGGGGAAACTTCGAGGAGGTTATTAACTACAAGGGAAATCTCAATATCAGCGATGTCCGTGTAAAAGCTTATCGTGACAGGATGAATTCAGTTTCGGAATTTAACGCGCTTTGCTATGCCATAGACTGGCAGCAGTTTATTGATGGCGATTATGAGCCTTCCATTTTCCAGAACAGCGTGGTGATTCTCGGCTATTTGGGTGACTACTTTGGAGATCCTGCTTGGGAGGATAAATTTTTTACACCGTTAAACTCAAAGCCTGCAGGCCGTGCCAATCCAGACATGTTTGGTCCGGTGATACATGCCAATGTTGTGGCTATGATCCTGAATGAGGATTACATAGACGAAATTGGGCTCGGGCTGCAAGTTACCATTGCGGTAATTATCTGTTTTCTCAACGTGCTGCTCTTCTATTGGCTTGACAAAAACTTTCCGCTTCTGTACGATGCCCTTTCTGTGATCATCCAGCTTGTTCAGATCGTCCTCGTGTCGGGAACCATCATTTATGTTTTCGCACAGTTTAACCTAAAATTGGACCTCACAATTACAATGGGTGCAGTGGCGTTAATTGGCCCCTGTTTTGATATTTACAAGGGCGTTGAAAATTTAGTTGTAAAACGGCTTACTCCTGTGCAAGAACCCGTATTAACAACCCAAGACTAAGAATTTTCGTATTTTACAAAGCTAATTTTATCCCAAATACCCAATGAAAACCCGAAAGTTGACCCTAATTTTTGCCCTATCCACCGTAGTATGCACTGTTTTTGGTCAAGACTATACATTCAAAGTTTTGGCCAACAAAGGTTCGAATGAGGTAAAATCAGGTCAAACCTGGCAACCTCTGAAAACCGGGGCGAGCTTGCGCGAAACCGATGAAATCAAGTTATCCGATAACGCTTACATCGGCCTTGTTCACAAAAACGGTAGTCCGCTGGAAGTCAAAAAAGCCGGCAACCATACCGTTGCGGAGCTGGCAAAAAGCATGAAGACCGGAAGCAGTGTGCTGAACAAATACACTGATTTCATTCTCAGCTCCAACTCCGCGGAAGCAAAAAAGAACAGATTGAGCGCAACTGGGGCGGTACACCGCGATGTAACCGATGTGGCGTCATTAATGTTGATTTTCCCGGCCACAGATAAAGCGGAAGTATTTAACTCTACCGCCATTGTTAACTGGGAAGAAACCAAAGCATCCGGACCATACGTTGTGTCTGTGTTGAACCTTTTTGAAGAGGAGATCATGAAGATTGAGACGCCTGAAAAAACTGCCAAGATTGACCTGGCGGATCCTAAACTTGCAGGCGAGCCAAATCTCCTGGTTGAAGTGTATTCAAAAGCCGATCGCAAAGTTGCATCGAAGCAACATATGATCAAGAGAATGTCGACAGCGGAGAAAGAAAATGTGAAGAAAGCGCTTAGCGAAATTATGGGAGAAGTGACCGAGCCTACTGCGCTGAACAAACTTTTGCTCGCTGGATTCTATGAAGAAAAGAACCTGATCATCGATGCGATCGCTGCTTACGAAGAAGCCGTGCAACTCGCACCTGATGTTCCAACGTTCAAGGAGGCTTACGATGAGTTCCTGCTGAGACAGAACCTGAAGAAATAAAGTTTCAATAAACTTAGTTTGGAGAGCCGCGCACGTGCGCGGCTCTATTCATTTTTAGTTGGCGCTTTAATTGAAAAAAAGAAAAACTAACCCATTTCAATTCAATTGTATGAAAACCAAAATGCTGATTGTAGTCCTGATAAGTGTTGGCCTGTTTTTGACAGCGGGTGCACAGGACTATGAATTCAAAGTTTTAGTAACCAAGGGAAAAAACGAGCTCAAGGCCGGAGCTGCATGGAACGCCTTGAAGGTTGGAGCAAGCCTGAAAAAAACAGATGAAATAAGAATTGGCAGCAATTCGTACCTCGGCCTCATCCACTCCAGTGGAAAGCCGCTCGAAATCAAAGATGCCAAAACCTACAAGGTGTCTGACCTTGCAGAGCGAATTAAGAGCGGTCCTTCGGTGCTCAATAAATACACCGATTTCATTATCAGCGCGAATACCCAGAAGAATAATAAACTCACAGCCACCGGGGCTGTTCACCGGGGCGAGAATACGATCCGTGTGTTCCTTCCTAAAACAGAGCTGGCCTACGCCTATGGAGATTCCATTACGATTCAATGGGAGAAAGAGAAGGCGGCTCCTCCGTACGTTGTCACGTTCACCACATTCTTTGGTGATGAACTCTATAAAACAGAAACGAACGCAACCAGTGTTACCATCAATTTGAACGATGTCGCGTTTCGTTCTGAAAATGAATTCCAGGTTCATGTTTTCTCGAAGAAAGACCGCAAGGAATCTGAGGAGTATGTGATCCGGAAGCTAAAGAAGGAGGAGCGTGCGCGGGTGAAGCCGTTGCTGGGAGATGTGCTTAATCAGACAAAAGAAAACACCGCTATTAACAAATTGTGGCAGGCGGGTTTCTTTGAGAAGGAGAAGCTTTACATTGATGCTGCCACCGCATGGCAAAAAGCTGTGAAGCTCGAGCCTGGGTTACAAGAGCAATACGATGACTTCCTGCTGCGCAATGGAATGAATGATCCTAAGAAGAAATAGCTTCAAAAATTGGAACGCATAAAAAAAAGCCACTTCAATGAAGTGGCTTTTTGATTTTTAGTGGTCCGAAAATTCTACGTTAATTCACCAAAACTTTTCTAATTCCTGTACCATATTTAAGGTCGAGGTGATATGTTTTCCCCGCCTGTACACCAGCCAAGTCGGAAGTAAGATCTGCCGGCTCTTGACCTTTCTGATTCAGGTTGCGCAGATAGCCAGACCCTTGATTAGTGATCGTCAGGTTACCACCTAAGCCGTTGAGTGTCCATTCCCCAGACAGGTCATTAAAGTCCGCACCTGGAGTAAGAATGTAGTTTAGACGCAATGCTGCGCCTGTGCCGGGCGCGCCAGCAATTGTTGGTGCAACTGTCGCAGCCATGCGTGCGTTGTACCCATTTCCAAATGAGTTGATCGTTGGCAATTGTGTGATTCTGCCTGAAGTTGCGTCAATATTGCCTATCGCAAAAGTGAATTTTGCATCAATGGGATTTTCATTCACGATGGCGATCGATGGGGTGGTGCTCGAAGCAATCGTTGTGCGATACGTCCGGGCTGGAAAACGTTTCACGACATCACCACTTGACACCATCATCGCGCTTTGAAGGGTTACAGGGGCGCCATCTAAGATGCCATTTGGTGCGACCAGCTGGACATTTGCGCTTGTCGCGGCATCTACCTCAGCCGAGGCCTCATAGTTTATGGTAAAGCCTGGCACTAGCGGGTAGTCCGTTCCAGCACCATTTGTAGATTCAAAGGTCCAGAATACAGGGAAGTCTACTACTTGAATCGCTGCAGGTGTGTTTACACCGGTGCCAGAAAATTCGAAGGTTGGAGCGCTCGTGTACCCCGAGCCAACGTTTACAATATTAACGCTGGCCAAGTCGGTGACAATAGTTGGGTTGATTGTTCCACCGGATCCTACGCCACCACTATTGATCACGACAGAAACTCCGGTTGCATCATCGGGGAGGATAAATGGAGTGTCATCAGTGCCAAATCCTTGATTGCTGCCAAAGCTGAGAGGACCATCGAGTGCAGCCATATTGATTTCCTCTGGCAAAAGGCCGCCTACGCACACCACGTTGTTACTTGCTCCCAATAATTGTGATCCACCCCCGGAAAGGGATACCCATAACTCAAAGTTGACGTTCACTGGATAGCCAGAACCCCTGTTAGTAACGGCAATACTCGTTACCAATGTTCGCAATGTAGCGGTAGCGGTCGCACCGCTTCCATTGCCACCTGTTATTGTTACGGATGGTCGTGCACCGGTGTATGAGCCGCGATTAGTAATTTTATAAAAGGTTCCATCAGCGCCTTGCGTAACGCCAGCGGATGAAATCGAAGTAGTGGCGAGGCTTCTTCCCACCGGGGTGAAAGTAAATCCAAGGCCTGAACCTTGAGCGGGGGCAGCGGGCAAAATAACTCGCGCGCCAGCAACAGACGGGATGGCGGTACCACCAATTCCGCTTGCCTGGGGGCCCCAGCTTGTCGGTACATCGCGATACTCGGGCAGCGCTAGCGGAACTGCTACTCCGGTTCCATTGTCATATCCATTAACCGCCATCCGGCATGTGCCATCGATGTTTGGAATGATCAACGAGATATCGTTTCCGGCAGCAGTAGCAGGTACCGTCATTGTATACACACCGTTGTTTACGGTGGCAACGCCAAGCGATGAATTATCAGCAAACTGCAGTGAGGAAATGAAAGAGCCAGGTGCGACTAACAGGTTGGTTAGATTGGCCCGCACCACTATATTGGAAGGGAATTCTGGGCTAGTGTTTGTCACATCATTTTCAATAGTTACTCTGCCTGTTATGGTTGCAGTTGAGCCAGTGCCAGGCGTTGCCGAAAACATTTGAACGATCGCTTCTTCAAAGCGCTTGTTTGGTGGTAAGTATTTAGTGGTGGTACTACCGTTGATTGTGATTGGAATTTGTTGCGGTGGCGCAGGGTTTCCAAAATCAACCGAACCCGTGGCGGTAATGTAACCTGTTTTGCTAAACGAGATTGTACCCTTTCCAATAGTCACACGGTCAA
>DASWTP010000097.1:0-5330 GCA_036402075.1 Chryseosolibacter sp.
TGCTCGTAAAGTCACGCTGTGTGGTGGCGAAACGGAGTGTTGATACTTTTTCCGTCATAGTAATAATGTGGATGGGAAATTCAATAAGCGCCAGGTGTTTTGGAAATACCCCCACGCGATATGCCTGAATCGCTCAAGTAACTTCTGTTTTTGATAATTAATTTTCGAGGCGTGGCTTTCACGTCCTTATGCGGCAATAGACCTGTAGCTGTGGGATTGCGAGAGTCGGTGCACTGCCTGTTAACTGAGGAGATTTTAAAGGACTACATCCCGATCGCTTTTCGGGACATGCGCAGTGAATTAATTTTTCCGCAATTGATATCTCAAAGGTAGCTCGATTTAATGATGATTCCTACAAAAGGCCCATGTTTATCGGTGAAGCGACTTACAACACACTCGTGGGTGCGTACCCGTGGGTTGACATGAAACCAGCGAGGTGAAGATTGTTCTAACATCACCCAGCAGTATACGCTTGTGCTTGTCTTCCAGGTCGTGTGTTTTCTTTGCATCCCAGATTTTTTATTTGGTTTTCCTCCTCGAGATGCGATCTTCATTTCGATTCGTTTCACTTGCACCGTCAGTAAAATCAATATGTGAAATCAATAGGATTCCACTTGTAAATCTCGTACGTTTGATTACTTTATTAATCTATTCACCCGCTCAACCGGTCTTGCCACCCAATAGCCTTCCCACGGTAAGACATCTCTTGAAGAAACTTTAATAAAGACGCTTCAACTAAAAAAGCTTTATTAAAGCACGGAATGAGGATTTTGCTGATTGATGATGACAAAGATGACCAGCTGCTTTTTGTGGATGCCGTGACGCTCATCTCGGACGAAATCATTTGCAACACGGCTGATGACGGCCAGCAAGGACTTGAGTTCCTTGCACACGCGGACCCGCTTCCGGATCTGGTTTTCCTCGACATCAACATGCCACGCGTAGATGGAAGGCAAACCCTCCAGGCTATTCGTTCGAATCCCAGACTACGAGCTCTCCCCGTCATCATCTACTCAACCTCGTGCAGCAAACTGGACATCCGATGGGCTCGCGACATGAGCGCTGACTACCTCACCAAGCCCAACGATTTCCTTGAATTGGTGAGTGCCCTGACACTGCGCCTTCACCAACCGACCTTTGCGGAAGTCATTCAGTCAGCCTCTCGATAATCTGCAGGCAGTGATTTATTTTAACTAGCAATACACTATAAACAACAATAGGTTTAACTATGGCTGAAACGTTCAACAAAAAAGAGAAACAGAAACGCAAACAACAAAAGAAGAAAGAGAAGGAGCAGCGGAAGGCTGACCGACAATCTCAGGTAAAGTCGGGCTCGCTGGAAGACATGCTTGCTTACGTTGACGAGAACGGAAATTTGTCTGCAACACCTCCTGATCCCACACGGAAAACGGTAATCGATGAAACAAACATTGTCATCGGTTCACGCAACATTGGTGGTGTACAAACCGACCTTACCCGGAAAGGCCGCGTCACAAAGTTCGATTTGTCGAAAGGATACGGCTTCATCCGCGATTCGCAAACTCATGAAAGCATTTTCGTGCACGCTAATTCGCTGCTGACACCCATCAAGGAAAACGACATGGTCTCATTCCAGACGGAGCGAACCGTAAAAGGGCTCGCGGCCACAGGAGTGAAAAAAATAGCGTGAGTTAACGCATCCTCATGATTACAGAAACATTAGATATCATTAAGAAGTCACAGTCTAAGATTGTTACAAACTGGAATGCACTGCAGCGATCGGAAAATTATTCATCGGAGAACCTGATGACTACCTATGAGCTGCACCAGCAATCAACGGAATTGTTAACGGTGTTCGTCAAAAGCCTGTCGGCTGACCCTGGCGGTGCAGAAGCGCTGGACGGCCATATCACCGCACTTTCAATGGAATGGGCAAAACGTGGATTTACACCTCGTGAAACAATTGGTTTTGTTTTCAACCTGAAGAATTCTTTGATCCAGGTGCTGCAGGAAAACATCCGCGATCCACAGCTCTTATATTCCGAAAGCCTGAAGCTGGAAAAGCTGATGGACGCGCTTGGTATCAATGTATTTGAATCGTCCATCCAGGTGCATGAGAAGCAAATTCTCAGACAGGGAAGTGAGTTGAACGATATCAGCACACCCATCATCAAAATGTGGGACGGGATCATCGCACTTCCGATTATAGGAACTTTGGATAGCAGTCGCACCCAGGATGTAATGGACGAACTGTTGCGAAGAATAGCAAAAGACAACGTGCACATTGCAATTGTGGATATTTCAGGTGTGCCAGCAATTGACTCAACGGTGGCGCAACATATGCTGAAACTGGTGACCGCTGTGCGATTACTGGGCGGTGACTGTATCATCAGCGGAATCCGACCAGAGATTGCGCAGACAATGGTAAACCTCGGCATTGAAATGACTCACATCATCACCAAAGCAACTCTTGCAGACGCACTCCGCATTGCTTTCCTTAAAATTCAACTTGAAGTGACGAAGAAGAGCCGGGTCGTGTAATCAAACGAGGAGCGGAGAGTCATGAAAACTGGACTCCGTCCTTTTTGTCCCGAAAGCGCCTCGGCCACAACGGCCAGGCTTTTTTTTTGTCTCCCGCAAAAAAAGAAGGAATCCCAGACAGCTTCCGGGATTCCTGGTAAGATTAAAGAAAGACCCTCTCTAAAACTTTAATCTGATATAAATAACGTAAACAAACGGACAGTCGGCTATACCTCTTTTGAGAAAACTTCAAAAATGAGGAAAAGTACGTAGGTATTCTGACGGGAATACCGCGAAATATCTGTTAAACATGCGCTCGTCACGACATAAAGTGTCCTTTTTTCCAAGACGACCTACACAGCAATCGTGATCACCACATTTCCTTTTTTGCGAAACGACTCGACATACGTATGCGCCTCGCGGATTTGTTCGAGGGTGTAGCGCCTGTCAATAACCGTCTTGAGCTTGCCTGATTCGATAAGCTCCTTTAGTTCCAACAGATCATTAGAACCTGCTTTCGGAGAGCCGGTTACGGATACGTATTTTCCATCGGGCTTTAACAGCGATCGCGTAGCAGATTTTGACGTTTTGCCTACCGCATCAAGTATTACATCGAACCGCAAAGCTGTTTTAGTGAAATCCTCCCGGGAGTAGTCGAATACCGTGTCCGCGCCAAGCGATTTCACCAACGCTACATTAGGCGCACTGCAAACCGCGGTAACCTCCGCCCCAAATGCTCTCGCTATTTGAATAGCGAAGGTTCCCACACTCCCTGAAGCCCCATAGATCAGGATCTTGTCATTGCGTTTAAGCCTGGCCATTTTAAGAAACTGTAAAGCAGTGAGTCCGCCAATGGGGACGGTTGCAGCTTCTTCGAACGTCATGGTTGAGGGCTTCAGTGCAATGAGTTCATTTGCCGCAAGGCATTTATACTCTGCATATCCTCCGAACTTCAATCCACAGGAAGCGAAAATTGCATCGCCTTTTTTAAACTTGGACACTTCACTGCCTATCTCTTCAATGATGCCGGCTACTTCAAAGCCTAAGATCTTTACGCGTGTCGGTTTGAACAGGCCGTTGAAGATCCTGGCAAGGAAAGGATCGGCTTTGCGCATTCGCCAGTCACCCGCGGTTACTGTTGTCGCATGTACTTTAACCAAAACTTCCGTTGGCTTGGGCACGGGTTTCGCAATTTCCGTTAGCGTAAGAACTTCAGGTGGACCGTATCGCTCGTAGACGACTGCTTTCATGGATGTTGGTTAGCGGGGAAGGTTTGTTTTAGCTATCATACGCTTAAGAGTGTCCATGGGTTGTACTTATAAGGACCGGCCCGGTTGAACATTCAGCGCTTTTACTTCTTCCCGACAATAAAGATGTTGCATTGCTGTACCAGGCTGTTATGTTCATAAATCCGCAGTGTTCCTGCGCCCGCCCGATGTGTACCAGTGGGTGTTTCAATCAGGGTTGCAACAAGGTTCAAGTGAACTGTATCTTTCGCGAATGTGTAGTCAAAAGCTGGAACAAAGTTTACGGTGTTGGAGGAATGAAGCACGATGTCCCTGTTCTTGTAGCGCAACCTGATGTTGTCATCGTTATCAATAATGGCAATCACTGTCTCGTCAAAGTCACCAGGGATGCTAATAGCCACTATGCCCGGAGCGTTGCTTCGTTCATCGTCTGACAGCGAAAGTGGGAAAAGAAAATTCGCATCAAGCATCGAAGTGATGGGAAGGTTATCGGTAGAGGGTACGGTGTCCAGGAAGTACTGGGGTCCTCGCGGAGTCATCTTTGAATACTGGTACACAACCTTTTTTCCTGAATCGATGAGAATCGGAAATTCAATAGATGAGACGCTGTCCGCTGTGTTGCCAAGGGTAGTCTCACGCGCGCGCTCCGGTGCGCAGGCAAAGAGCCCAAAGCAAATAATTGGGAAGAGCTTATGCATTTTGACAATGGAAGTTAGAACGTAACGTTGAGTCTTCCAAATGACTCGTTCCACGCGATGGATGGTAAGGATGAGTGGCGTTGTCAAAAAAAAGTCCCTTGCTCGCGTGGCGATTGTTGTGTGATCTGTAATATTTACTATCTTCGTCTCAAAGCCCATCTTTTGTCCGACCAGGACTGAAGATGGGCTTTTTTATTTACTCAACAATCTGCGAATATGCCTAACGTTAACCCAACTAAGACCAAGTCTTCCGGCAAGTATGATGATTTTGAAATTGCCAGCGAGCTTGGCGCTAAAACTTTGTTTGTTACTGCTAAAACCACGCTGCTTAAGGGCGGGTGGAACCTTGACCTTGTGCACGTTGCCAACCTCGCTGGTGAGACGGTGGACTTTGAAGACGATGGCACCAGCACCGTGAAACTGGAACTTGGCAAAATTGAAGACCTGGACGGCTGCCGTCTTGGAATTGTTACAACCGCGTCCCGTCTTCGTGCGGGGGGTGACAATCCTCCGCCCAAAGCCCTTTATCAGCTAACTTTTTTTGCTGACGATGATATCATTGACGGACCTTTCGACACCGAAAGCGATGCCGAACACCGGACTAAGTTTTATACCAAACTCACTTTTAAAGTTCAGTCATGAGAACGCTTTTTATCCTCGGGTCACTGATGCTCTTCAGTGTAGCCGGCCTCAGTCAGCAAAAGAACATCAATGACCAGATCAAAGGTCTGCAGGTGAATTCATCACCGGCTTATGTGGTTCTGGGCGTAGAGCCGGAAAATATTCAGCGCCCGAATTCACCGAGTGAGTTCGTTGCCAGCGTTCAGTCTGCGAATGTGAACGGACAACTCGCGCCTAATTTTGCTTTGGAGACAACCCCTTTCCT
>DASWTP010000098.1:0-33798 GCA_036402075.1 Chryseosolibacter sp.
AGGTGGAGCATGATTCCGTCTTTGAGTCCGACCTCGGGAACCAGGATGCTTGATGCGTTGCCCCACTCCATTACTTTTGTGTAAATGTCGGCTGCAGGCACAATTACGTCTGCGCGGTCAGGGTTCATTTGAAGCTGATAGATCCGCTGCTCAATCGAGTACCCTTCAATCATTTTCTGGATCTCTTTTACGCGCTTGATAGAGA
This sequence comes from Chryseosolibacter sp., assembly GCA_036402075.1. Classification (GTDB taxonomy): domain Bacteria; phylum Bacteroidota; class Bacteroidia; order Cytophagales; family Cyclobacteriaceae; genus Chryseosolibacter. The sequence continues at coordinate 206 of DASWTP010000098.1, forward strand.
GTGTTTTTCCCGGCTTTTGTTTTGCCAGTTCAAAGATCTTGCTAATGTTTCCACCGGTTCCAACCGCGGTAACCTTTCCATATTCCTTGCGCACGTTTTCCTTCACCCAGCGTTGCATATCTTCCCACATCACCGGTGAGTCGTGATGTTCAAGGACGCGCACTGATCCGATCTTGAATGAACGGGTTTTTATCTTTTTTCCGCCCACGTAGAGGTTCAATTCCGTGCTGCCGCCACCCACATCGATGTGGAGATAAGTTTTTTCCGTAAGGAATGAACTGATGGCTTTGTTGATCAGTTCAGCTTCGCGGTTGCCATCAATGATGTTGATGGTGATGCCGAGCTCTTCCCTCACATCGTCTGCCAACTGCGACCCGTTTTCCGATTCCCGCATCGCTGACGTAGCGCAAAACATGTAATCGGTCACCTCATACAGTTCGACCAGGAGTTTGAAGGCCCGCATCAGTTTTTTGAATTTTTCGATGCTCTTCGGACTGATCTTTCCCGTGGAGAAAACATCATGACCCAAGCGCAATGGAAAACGAACGTATTCCAGTTTTTTGAAAAGCAGCACAGGACTGTTATCAAGAACGGTGGACACCTGGAAGCGGATGGCGTTAGAGCCTATGTCAATTGCGGCAAGTTTCAGTGAATGTTAATTTAATGTGATTACAACTTCTCGTGTCAATACCGTGTCTGTATAAACAGGATTGTAAAAATATTAAACTTTTCGCGAAGGAAAGAATATACCACCTTATGAATCCAAAAAAATACCTTCACGTGGCCGGGCTGCTATTCTTGTTAGCCTGCGATGGGACAGAACCCTCCACAGAAATTTTTATCGACCTCGTTACCGGCCAACCTTCCAATGTCGGCTATCGCCCGGTATATGGCGAGCAAGAATATAGCGAAGTGAGCTGGACCATGCCACAAACCATTACCAAGCCGGGGAAAATTTATGTGTATGGAAAATATTTGCTTATTAACGAGGCCAGGCAAGGTATTCACGTCTACGACAATTCAAATCCGCAGGCACCTACGGCCGTAGGTTTCCTGAGAATTTTGGGAAACACGGATATGGCGATCAAGGATGGTGTGCTGTATGCCGATCATATGGGTAACCTGGTCGCGTTAACCATCTCAGATTTTACGGCAGTTCAGGAAAAAGGGAGACTTGAACTTGCCAATTGGAACCTGGGCGTGCCTCCACCGCGAGGAGCGCGATTCGAATGCGTGGATCCCGCTAAAGGAATTGTTGTAAGCTGGAAAAAAGTTGAATCTGAAAACCTGAAATGCTATGCGATTCGATAAACTGTCCGCCTATATTTTTGTCGTGCTGATCTTTGTTTCATGCGAGTCGGAGGTTGGCTCGAGCCTGGCTGATGGAGCCGGTACGGGACAGGGTGGTTCCATGACACGTTTTTCGATCCAGGGCAATCGTATGTATGTTGTTGATCATGCTGCGATCAAGGTGTTCGATATTTCCAACGATAACTTTAAGCAGATCAACGAGAAGAATGTCGGCATCGGGCTCGAGACAATTTTTGCAAAAGGCGAGTACCTTTATCTGGGTGCCAATGACGCCATGTACATTTATTCGCTGACTGATCCGGATTCGCCCACGTTTATATTCCGTTATTCTCACATTGTGTCATGCGATCCGGTTGTTGTGCAGGGCAACAGAGCGTATGTCACCTTGCGGTCGGGAACCGCTTGCAATGCAGGATCCAACGCACTTGAAATCATCGACATCACCAATCCCTACAGTCCTCAATTAATTGCCAACTATCCGATGGACTCGCCTCATGGACTGGCCGTTGACAACACCACGCTGTTCATATGCGAAGGTGAGCGTGGCCTTAAAGTGTTTGACATCACCGATGAGTTGAACATCAAGCTAACGCAGTCGTTCACCGACTTCTTTGCCTATGATGTGATTGCACGCCAGGGATTGGCCACGATAACAGGAGAGGACGGTATTTTTCAGTACTCATATGGCAACCATCAAATTCAATTGCTGAGCAAGATCCCGGTGGCGCGTGAAGATTTCTAAAATTGCATTGTTGTTCGCGGCAGTTATCATGGGCCAGATCTGCCAGGCGCAGGGAGGTCGCGATTCGCTTACCATGGCGATGGTAATGCCGCATCAGGCTATTAAATTCAGTCCACTTCATCTCATCAACTTTTATCCAACGGCCGAATTTTCTTTCGAGCAAAAGGTGGCCAGCCATGTTTCGGTTCAGTTAGAGGCGGGCTACGTGATCGACTATAATAATGACTGGGACGAGGACTTTCTTAACAAGCGCGGGGCGAAGTTCAAGATCGAGGCACGATATTATTTTTTCGGGCGAGCCGATAAGCGTAAGGGATATTACATCGCGGGCGAAGGCTACGCGAATGTTGTCAATTTTGACAGGGTGCGGACCACCACCGAATGTTTCGATGTAAACTGTGAACACCCCTTCAGGCGAACAGCCGAGTATAAAATAGAATATCGCGAAAAAGGCTTCACCATAAAAGCAGGCTTGTTGAAGCGGTTTGGCAGATTTCTTTTCGATTTTAATTCCGGCTTAACGCTGAGAGATATCCGGTATCATGAGCCGGCCAATCTTGAGGAACAGTTTTCCGAATGGACATTCTGGGATATTCCGGACGAACGCGACCGTGTGGCATTTTCTCCAAACTTCGGTGCGCGTTTTGGCTACGTGCTGAAGTAAGAAATGCCAAGATCAAAGATCCAAATCCAAGAGTCAATACCAATCTCCACGTGGTGATGAACCTGCCATCGGACGAATCGTTCTCGTGCGACTTTGGCGTCCGGGTTTTTGCAACTTTGAGCTTGCTTCCTGGCCTACGATCTTGCCCTAGGACAACTTGTTTTTTGCCTCCCTTTATGTTTCCTTTGCGAAGCTTATCCAGAAAGACCGAGGGAACGGGCCCTTAGACGTCTTAGCATCCTATCTTCCGCTTACAGCGAGGTGTTGTGCTAAATCCCCTCACCACTGAATTTTCATTGGTGAAAAGATAAGTGACCCATCATAACCGGGCTCTCTGGATAACCTGCAGTATAAAATTCTTTTTGTCAGGGAGACCTATGAAAATTGAAGACATTTTAAAAGAACGAATTCTCATTCTCGATGGAGCAATGGGAACAATGATTCAACGCCACAAGCTTGAAGAAAAAGATTTCCGCGGTGAGATCCTTAAAGATCATCCGCACCCGTTGAAGGGAAACAATGACCTTCTCAGCATTACGCGGCCAGACATCATCAAAGACATTCATCGCCAGTATTTTGAGGCAGGTGCGGACATGGTGGAAACCAATACATTTGGAAGCACCACGGTTGCTCAGGCCGACTATCATCTCGAGCACCTGGTATATGAGATCAACTTTCAGGCTGCTAAGATCGCGAAGGAAGTAGCGGACGAATTCACCCGCAAAGAACCTTCTAAGCCACGGTTCGTAGCGGGCTCGATGGGACCAACCACTAAACTTTCTTCGATGTCTCCTGACGTCAATAATCCGGGTTACCGAGCGATTACATTTGATGAGCTGGTTGTGGCATTCAAGCAACAGGCGAAAGGATTGCTGGATGGGGGCGTTGACGCATTGCTGCTTGAGACGATAACCGACACCCTCAACGTGAAAGCTGCGTTGTTTGGCATCCAGGAACTGTTTGAAGAAACCGGCAGGCAGGTGCCTGTGATGGTTTCGGGAACAATCACTGACGCAAGTGGAAGAATTCTTTCTGGTCAAACGGCCGAAGCTTTCCTGATTTCTGTTTCCCATGTTCCATTACTAAGCATCGGATTGAACTGCGCCATGGGAGCTGCCGCCTTGCGACCTTATTTGCAAGTGCTGAATGAACGGTCGCCTTTTTTCGTCAGCGCATACCCGAATGCCGGTCTTCCAAATGAGTTCGGCCACTACGATCAAACTCCGGATCAAATGGCCTCTGAAGTTGAGGAATATTTGAAGGAGGGTCTGGTTAACATCGTTGGCGGATGCTGCGGATCCACACCGGAACACATTCGCAAAATCGCTGAGATCGCTAAGAAGTATAAACCAAGAGAAGTCATCCTCGAAAATGTCTAAATATTTGCAGTTAAGCGGTCTTGAGGCCGTAACGATTACACCCAACTCGAATTTCGTCAACGTAGGTGAACGCACAAACGTCACTGGGTCTGCCAGGTTTCTGAAGTTGATCAAAGAAGATAAATTCGAAGAAGCCCTTGAAGTGGCGCTTGACCAGGTGCGCGGTGGTGCACAGGTTATTGACGTGAACATGGATGAAGGGATGCTTGATTCAAGAGCCGCTATGGTGAAATTTTTAAACCTGATGGCGGCCGAACCCGAGATTGCTATTGTGCCGGTAATGGTCGATTCCTCTAAATGGGAAGTGATCGAAGCAGGACTTAAGTGTCTCCAGGGAAAGGGAATTGTAAACTCCATCAGCTTAAAGGCAGGGGAGGAGGAATTTGTTCGTCAGGCGAAGCTTGTTAAGCGATACGGTGCGGCTGTGGTAGTGATGGCGTTTGACGAAGCGGGCCAGGCCGATACCTACGAGAGACGAATCTCGATCTGTAAACGGGCTTATGATATCCTGGTCGACCAGGTCAGGTTTCCTCCGCAGGATATCATCTTCGATCCTAATATTTTTCCGGTAGCTACGGGTATTGAAGAACACCGGAATTACGCAGTCGATTTTTTCAGGGCTGCAAAATGGATTCGTGAGAACCTGCCTCACGCCCATGTAAGCGGTGGCGTAAGCAATGTTTCGTTCAGCTTCCGTGGAAACCAGAAAGTGCGCGAGGCAATGCATGCGGCCTTCCTTTACCATGCCATCCAGCACGGGATGGATATGGGTATTGTGAATCCAACCATGCTTGAAGTTTACGATGAGATCGACAAAGAATTACTCGAACGTGTTGAAGACGTCCTCCTGAACAGAAGAGACGATGCGACAGAGCGCTTGCTGGAGTATGCCGAGACAGTCAAAGGTGCTGCGAAAAAGAAAGACGTAGACGATGAGTGGAGAAAAGGTTCTGTCGAAGAAAGGATTACGCATGCGCTGGTAAAAGGGATCATCGACTTTATCGATCAGGATACCGAAGAAGCGCGTCAAAAATATGGGCGTCCGCTAAATGTTATTGAAGGTCCGCTGATGGCCGGCATGAACGTGGTCGGTGATTTGTTTGGTGCCGGAAAGATGTTCTTGCCGCAGGTTGTCAAGAGCGCGCGCGTAATGAAGAAGTCAGTGGCCTACCTTACGCCATTCCTGGAAGAAGAGAAACGCAAAAACGGAACCACAGCGAAAGCAGCTGCTAAAATCCTGTTGGCAACTGTAAAAGGCGATGTTCACGACATTGGTAAAAACATCGTAGGTGTCGTGCTTGCTTGTAACAACTATGATATTGTCGATCTCGGGGTAATGGTTCCTACCGATAAGATCATCGAGGCTGCAAAACGTGAAAAGGTTGACGTGATCGGGCTGAGCGGACTGATTACGCCATCGCTTGATGAGATGGTTCACGTGGCAAAAGAGATGCAACGGGAGAAGTTGACATTGCCGTTGCTGATTGGCGGGGCCACCACCTCGCGTATTCACACAGCGGTTAAGATTGACCCGGTATACGATGGCCCTGTTGTGCACGTGCTGGATGCATCGCGATCGGTGCCTGTTGCCAGTGAGTTGATCAGCCCGGAAACGCGTGATGATTTCAAGTCGAAAATCAAGGCCGAGTACTCGTCCATGCGCACCGACCATGCAAGCCGCCAACAGGCGAAGAATTATATTCCGCTCGGAGAAGCGCGCAGCAATAAAGTAAAGATCGACTGGAATTCGACAACGTACGTTGCGCCACAGTTTATCGGCCGAAAGGAGTTCATCAATTATCCGCTGGAAGAACTTCGAAAGTATATCGACTGGACACCGTTCTTCCAAACCTGGATGTTAGCTGGCCGTTATCCGGGAATTTTTAAAGATTCTGTGGTAGGAGCTGAAGCGAAGAAACTGTATGATGATGCCAACAGGATGTTGGATGACATCATTAAAAACAAGAGTCTTCAGGCAAATGGTGTGGTCGCATTTTTTCCAGCGCAGAGCAAGGGTGACGATGTGAACCTGTTCAAAAATTTGAACGATAAGGACGCTTTTGCGACCGTTCATTTCCTTCGTCAGCAGAATAAGAAGGCACAAAACCTGCCGAACTTCTGCCTGTCTGATTTTGTGTCACCCGAGAAAGGAAAGGACCACTTCGGAATGTTTGCGGTCACGGCAGGCCTTGGTCTCGAGAAGTTGCTGGAGAAATTCAAAGCGAATCACGATGACTATTCTGACATCATGGCGAAAGCGCTTGCCGATCGGTTGGCGGAGGCTTTTGCCGAAGCATTGCATGAAAAAGTCAGGAAAGAGATCTGGGGTTACGCGAAAGATGAGAATTTTTCTAATGAGGAGCTGATTGACGAAAAGTATCATGGCATTCGTCCAGCGCCTGGTTATCCGGCATGTCCTGATCACACCGAAAAGAAGCTGATCTTCGAATTACTTGATGCGAACAAGGTGGGCATCACGCTTACGGAGTCGTATGCAATGTGGCCAGGGGCAGCTGTCAGTGGTTATTATTTTTCCCATCCCGATTCGAAATATTTCGGATTAGGAAAGATCGACAAAGACCAGGTGGCAGATTACGCGGCCCGTAAGGGGATGACGATAGACGAAGTCGAGCGCTGGTTAGCTCCGGTGTTGGGGTATTGAGATGTGCTCAGGTGTTCAAGTGCTCAAGTGCTCATGTTGTGGCTGGAGCATCCTGAGGGCCTCGGTGAAAACTTTGGCGATCGAAATCTTTTTTTTGTTAGATTGATGACTATAAATCAAAGATGCTTGTATGGTTTTCATTTTTTTAACAAAAAACTTATGAGCAAGATTGAAAGGTTTGAAGATTTAAAATGTTGGCAAGCTGCCAGGAGAATGGTAAAGGAGGTTTTCCTGGTTTGTGAGCATGGTAGACTGGCGAAGGACTTCGAAACGCGCGGTCAATTTAAACAAGCAGCGTTAAGTGCGATGAATAATATTGCTGAGGGGTTTGGAAGATACCATTTGAAGGACTCCTTGCGGTTTTATGACATTTCGCAAAGCTCAACGCTGGAAGTCCAAAGTATGCTCTATTCATTAGTGGATGTAAGCTATCTTTCCGAGGAAAAAGCGGAAGACATTAGGCGGATCGCAGAAGAAACAAAAAACTTAACATTAGGACTGATTAAATACGTATCAAACAAGACGAGGTAGGTCTTGCAAACTGACTTGTTGTTGGATAAGATTTGGTGCCTACAATACATGAGCACTTGAACACCCGCGCACCTGAGTACACTTTTTTAAGATGAAAGTCACTGAACATATAAAGAACGCCAAGGGAAAGACCCTTTTCACCATTGAAATTCTTCCTCCGCTGAAAGGAGAGAACATCAAGAACCTTTTTGATAACATCGATCCGTTGATGGAGTTCAAGCCTCCTTTTATCGATGTTACGTATCACCGCGAAGAGTATGTCTATAAGAAAAAGGAGAACGGATTGCTGGAGAAGCGTTCAACCAGAAAGCGTCCCGGTACAGTCGGGATTTGCGCGGCTATTCAAAACCACTACCACGTTGACACCGTTCCTCACATTATTTGCGGTGGCTTCACTAAAGAAGAAACTGAGAATGCATTGATCGACTTGCATTTTCTCGGCATAGACAACGTGCTCGTGCTGCAAGGTGATGGAATAAAGAACGAAGGCCGTTTTGTGCCCGATCCGGATGGACATAAGTTTGCTTCCGAACTTGTTCAGCAAGTCGTGAATATGAACAATGGGCGTTTTCTTGACGAAGAACTCCAGAATTCTGCGCCAACGAATTTCTGTATGGGTGTAGCTGGCTATCCGGAGAAACATTTTGCAGCGCCCAACATGAAGACTGATCTCAAATACCTGAAGCTGAAAGTTGATCTTGGTGCTGAATACATCGTTACGCAGATGTTCTTCAATAACGAGAAGTATTTCGAGTTCTGCGAGAAGTGCAAGGAGGCTGGTATCAACGTGCCAATCATTCCCGGGATCAAGCCAATCACCACCAAGGCGCAATGCAACATTCTTCCCACCACGTTCCATATCGACATTCCTGAAGACCTTGCGGACGAAGTGGAGAAATGCAAAGACAACAAGGAAGTAAAAGAAGTGGGTATTCGATGGGCTGTACAACAGTCGAAGGAGCTGATCCAGAAAGGCGTTCCAACCCTGCACTTCTACTCCATGGGTAAGTCGGATCCAATCTATCGAATTGCGAAGGAGCTGTTTTAAGATGTACGCAGGTGCTCATGTGTTCAAGTGCCCATGTTTTCTGGCCGAACGGTGAGATCACTTGCGACCGCCATGGGTAGCTGTGCCTTAACGGTCACATGCAAACCTGAGTACCTGAGTACCTGAGCACATTCATTTGCCCGCTTCCGGACGTTTCTGTTCATCTCAGTACATACCGCTTTCCGTTTTTAGCCGTTTCCACCGCGTTTCGGTCAATTCCTGATGTGGCAGGGTCATTGTATTTGAGGCGCTCGGGAATACCTCTGCAAAGCCTATGTTCAAAAATTACGTTCTTACCACCCTGCGAAATATTTCCAGAAGGAAAGGATTTTCACTGCTTAATGTTGCTGGACTTTCGATCGGCCTGGCTGCATGTTTATTAATCCTGCAGTACGTCAAGGATGAATTGAGCTTCGATGATTTCCACTCAAAGGCAGACAACATTTACCGTGTCGAATTCGATGCGTATCGCGGTGGTTCACGGATCTTTCAATGTGCCACTGCCTTTCCGAAAGTTGCGCCCATGATGAAGGCGGATTTCCCCGAAGTGGAGGATGCAACACGCCTGTATTTACGGTATGGAGGAGGCGTTGTCCGCTACGAAGACATCTCAATCAATGAGCAAAACCTGTTTCAGGCTGAGCAGAACTTTTTCAGCATATTCTCTTACCCAATAGTAGAAGGGGTCGCTAAACTCGATCAGCCCAACACAGCCGTTATTGAAAAGAAGACTGCGCGGAAATATTTTGGCGATCAGAATCCAGTCGGCAAACGTATCCGTTTCGGAAGTAACGAAGAATACGAGATCACCGGTGTGATGGAATCTCCGGAAAACTCTCATTTGAAGTTTTCATTCCTGCTTTCCTACCCTACACTCACTGCGCTGTGGGGCAAAGGTTTTGAGGAAGCGTGGGGCTGGTACGACTTCTATAACTATATATTACTGAAGCCAGGATCAGATCCGAAGGCACTTGAAGCAAAGCTCCCAGACTTTGTTGCAAAATATGGACAACGGGAGGATGAGCGCGAACGAACCAAGTTTGTATTGCAGCCCTTAAAAGACATTCATTTGTACTCTGATCTCATCCAGGAAGCACGCGTGAATGGGAACGGTGATGCGGTCTATTTCCTGATGGTGATTGCTGTTTTTATCCTGGTGATTGCCTGGGTTAATTACGTGAATCTGGCAACTGCGCGGGCTGTGGAGCGCGCGAAGGAAGTGGGCATCCGCAAGTCCATTGGTGCAAATAAAATTCAACTGGTAATCCAGTTCATTGGTGAGGCTATTGTTGTAAACTTTGCTGCTGCCATCCTCGGTCTTGCGCTCTTGTCTGCGGCCATCCCATTCTTCAATGAGCTTGCTAATAAGGAACTGACGTATAGTATTTTTTCCGATGCCAACTTATGGTATTCGCTCGGAGGATTGTTTATTCTTGGTTCGCTGTTGTCCGGGTTGTATCCTGCATTTGTTCTTTCCGGCTACCAACCTGCGAGCGTATTGAAAGGCGCGATGAAGGGATCGCGGGATGGGATCTTCCTGCGCAAAAGCCTTGTCGTTATTCAATTTGTTTTTTCAATGGCGCTGATCACAGGCACGATCATCGTGTATCAGCAATTGCAGTTTATGCAAAACCGCGACCTGGGAATCAATATCGACCAGACAGTTGTGATCAACGCTCCCGGATATATGTCTGTTGACTCGCTCTACGGAAAATACCTTCAAGCATACCGAAATGAAATTGCCTCCCATCCGGACATCAGGAATTTTACTGCCGTGAGTGAGGTGCCCGGTAACCTGATTTTTTGGACCACAGGAGCCAAGCGTGTCGGTGCAGACGAGAGTGAGCGAAACCAGATGTATATTATGGGTGTCGACTATGAATTCTTTAATACTTTCGGAAATAAGTTTCTTGCAGGCCGTGGCTACGGTCATGAATTCACAGGCGACAGTGCCTCGGTTGTGATCAATAAGAAAGCAGTTGAGATCTTCAATCTTAATTCTGCCGAAAACGCGGTAGGGCAAAAGATCCAAATCGGTGGAGACACGCTGGAGATCGTAGGCGTGGTTGACAATTACCACCAGGAAGGACTCAAGCAGGACTTCCGGCCAACCGCATTTCGCCTGGTTCAGGATGCACGCAGCTACTTCTGCATTAAGATGCAGACCGACAAGCTTGGTCAGACGATGGCCTTCCTGAAAGAACACTATGCCACTATTTTTCCAAACAACCCTTTTGATTATTTCTTTCTTGACTCGTTCTTCAATCGCCAGTACCAGAATGAGCGCCAGTTTGGATCCGTGTTCGGCTTCTTTGCCGCACTTGCCATTGTTGTAGCGTGCCTTGGGTTGTTTGGCCTGGCTTCATTCACCGCTGTGCAGCGAACAAAGGAAATCGGAATTCGTAAAGTGCTTGGGTCATCGGTGCCCAACATTTTTCTGTTGTTATCCAAAGACTTTTTGAAACTCGTTCTCATTGCCAACGTGATCGCTGTTCCTATCATATGGGTGATTATGGACCAGTGGTGGCTCAACTCGTTTACGTTCCGAATTGAAATCGGAGTCGCTGTTTTTGTTTTAGCTGCGTTAATCACAACGCTTATCGCTTTAGCAACGGTTAGCTACCAGTCGCTGGCGGCTGCCGTTACCAATCCTGTTAAATCGTTACGTTACGAATAATTAATCATAATCTTTCATCATGTTGCTCAACTACTTCAAGATTGCATTTCGTTCGCTACTCAAATTCAAGGGCTACACGGCCATCAACCTGTTTGGGCTTGCGCTCGGGCTGACGGCTGGCGTGCTTATCATGCTCTACGTTCTCGATGAATTGTCATACGATAAATTCCACGCAAAACTTGATCGCATCTATCGCGTTGAAACGCAGTTTGTAAACGATAAGTCGGAGGAAGGAGGAAGCAGTGAGTCAAACGCATGGGGTGTGGGTTCGACATTAAAAAAGGATTATCCGGAAGTTGAGGCTGTTCTTTACACCCGCAACGCTAATTTTCTCCTCGTTAACTATGAAGGGAAACGCATCCGTGAACGAGCTCACTTTGCAACGCCTGAATTTTTTGAGATCTTCACGTTCCCACTCGTGGAAGGAAATGCAGAAAAAGCGCTGACTGAGCCATACTCGGTTGTCATTACGGAGACAATGGCCCGCAAGTATTTCAACGGGCAGCAAGCGCTTAACAAGACAATGACGTTTGCCGACACGCTGAACTTTGTCGTTACGGGTGTGATGAAAGACATCCCATCCAACTCTCATATTCAGCTTGATATGTTGATTTCTTTCTCAACCTTTTCCACGGTTTTGAATCCGGGCTTTGACTTCAATGGCGGGTGGGGCAACATCAATATGCGCAACTATGTGCTGCTCAAGGAGAATGTTGACGTTGCAAACTTTAAAGCAAAGGCCGCGGGAATTTACAGGCAGCGAGCTGGTGAGATGCTTAAGGATTGGGGTGTTGATGCCAACGTGGTGTTTATGCCGTTGAGTCGGTTGTACCTGCATGCGAAAAACGGAAACGGTATGGGTACGATTGGCAGCATCGATCGGTTGTACCTGATGTCGGGCATCGCTGTTTTCGTAATTCTGCTTGCCTGCATCAACTTTGTTAATCTGACCACCGCCCGATCTGTGTATCGTGCAAAGGAAGTTGGCCTGCGCAAGGTGGTTGGCTCAACCCGTCAGGCGTTGATCCGACAGTTTCTAAGTGAGTCATTCGTACTCACCTTGACAGCGTTGATTGTTGGTGTTGCGCTTGCCGGACTCTTGCTCCCCTTGTTCAACCAGATCCTGGCGAAAAGTTACACAATCAGTTCGTTGTTTGGCTTGCCAGTGGTTGTTGGTGTTTTGGTGTTGATCACCGTTGTAACACTCCTCTCTGGATACTACCCAGCGCTGATGTTGTCGGGCATGAAGCCGGTGGAAGTGCTGAAGGGGAAGCTTCAGAATAGTGCGCGTGGCGTGCAGCTCCGGAGGGCGCTTGTTGTCTTTCAATTCGTGATTTCAGTATCGCTGGTATTGGGAACACTGATCGTCATTAACCAGCTCACGTTCATGCAAAAGCAGGAGTTGGGCTTTGCCAAAGACGAGATATTTGTAGTCAATGCAGCGCGCGTAAGCTCGCCAAACGCCAATGCATTTGAGACGTTCAAAAATGAATTGAAATCACTAACCATCGTTGGCGATGTGTCGATCACAAATTCAATTCCTGGCAACCCGGGTTGGATCGGGCAGGTCGCATATCCGGAAGGAAAGTCGGGAGATGATGCGGTCAGTGTTGAGTATATGGCCATCGATGACAATTACCTTAAGACTATGGGCCTGGAGCTGATTGCAGGAAACGATTTTTCACGCGAGCGTGAAGGGCAATTGAAAGATGGATTGATCCTGAACGAAACGGCCGTGACCATGTTTGGATGGACTTCACCGCAAGAGGCGATCGGCAAGAAAATCACTTCCCCGTCAACTTCCCCGGAAGGAGAAGTAATTGGCGTGGTGAAGGATTATCATCAGTTTGGTCTTCAGCAAAAGATAGGTCCGATGGCAATGGACTTCGCTCCCCAACGAGGTTATATGTATGCCATCCGTTATAAAGCAGCGAACACCCAAGACCTGATTACCTCGGTGCATTCACTTTGGCAGAAAAACTTTCCTGGCTATGACTTCAATTATTTCTTCCTCGACCAGGATTTTGAGCGTCAATACCAGGCGGAACAACGTCTTGCAACGGTATTTGGATTATTCTCCGTGGTAACGATTCTGATTGCTGTAATTGGTTTGCTGGGCCTGATCTCGTTTATGGTGGCAGCGCGCACAAAAGAAATTGGCGTACGAAAAGTTCTCGGTGCAGATGTCCTGAGCATCACGACTCTGCTTTCGAAGGAGTTTGTTTTGCTTGTTGTCGTAGCCAACGTGATCGCATTCCCTCTGGCCTGGTATTTTGCCAACGAATGGTTGTCGACTTTCGCGACCCGCTCGCCACTCAACCCCATGCTGTTTGTCATGACCATGGGAATTGCGCTGGCGATTACCCTGGCAACGATTAGTTTCCAAACCGTGAAGGCTGCCCTGACCGACCCGGTGAAATCGCTTAGATATGAGTAACAGGTGATACAAATTCACTACGGTTTTTCCCCCGTTCAAGACAATTGTTTGGGTGGTGAATGCAGTGAACTAGGCAGGACGCTCACGTTTTACTTGATTGAATTAAACATTCTTTGTTATGTTCAGAAGTATACTCACCACAGCCTTTCGTAACATTATCAGGAACCGCTCGTTCTCGCTGATTAACCTGATCGGGCTGAGCATAAGCATGTCGCTTGCCCTGCTGATTATTCTCGTCATTCGCGAGCAGTATTCGTTTGATACATTCCATCACGATGATTCCCGGATCTACCGGATCAATACGCGCGCCATTCGCGTGAATGGGGGAAGTGAAGACTACGCGTCATCACCCTTGCCAGTTTCGGAAGCGTTGAAGACGAGTTACGCGCTGACTGAAGAAATGGTCCGGGTGAATGCGCGGTTTAGTGCTGACGCGATCTACGGAAGCGTGAACGTTCCCATGCGCGGATTGTTTGCTGAACAGTCATTTCTCCAGGTGTTTAATTTTCCGCTTGAGCAGGGCAATCCGGCAACGGCCCTGTCAGATCCGCATAGCCTGGTGCTCACCCGTGAATCAAAAGAAAAACTTTTTGGCGACCAGGATGCGCTGGGTAAATCCGTGACAATAACAGGATATGGTGAATTTACGGTCACGGGCATCTTGAAGAAATTCATCGGCAAAACTCATTTCGAGTTTGAGATGCTTGGATCGATGAGCATTCTTCCATCGCTTGAACAGGCGGGTGTAATCGGCCAAGTCACCGATAACTGGAACGACTACTATTCAAACTACAGCTATTTTAAACTCAAGGAAGGAAAGACGCCTGGCGAAGTTGAAAAGGCATTGGCAACGATTAGCGCTGAAAATTACAAGGGCCTGCGCCTGGAGACACGTGACAAAGGGTATGAGTTCTTCCTTATGAACCTCGCAGACATTACGCCCGGACCAGTGATGTCAAATCAGATGGGACGAGGCATGCCAGCGTTGCTCATCTATTTCCTTGGCGCGCTGGTCGCCATTGTAATGATCATGGCCTGCTTCAACTACACGAACCTGATGATCGCAAAATCACTCACCCGCGCCCGTGAGATCGGTGTTCGAAAAATTGTTGGAGCGCAACGATTCCAGGTGTTTTTGCAGTTTGTAGGCGAGGCTGTCGTATTTTCTGTGATGTGCCTCGTGCTATCGTACTTCATCATGCAGGTTTTGAAGCCGGGCTTTATGCAGTTGAACATCGCACGGGAATTTGCAACGGAACTGAACGAGGACTACACCCTGTACCTTTACTTCCTCGCGTTTGCAATAGCGGTGGGCGTGATCGCGGGCCTTTTGCCTGCCGGCTATTTATCTGCATTTAAACCTGCAGCAGTGTTGAAAGACAGTAATGTAAAGGTGTACAGCAAACTCACGTTCCGAAAAGCGCTCATTGTAACACAATTTACTTTGTCGATTGCATTCATCATTGTTGTGTTGGTGGTTTACCGGCAGGTGAATTTCATGGTCAATACTGATTATGGAATCAACGACAAGAATATAGTTAACATTCGCCTCCAGGGAATGGCATACGAGAAGCTCGCCAATGAAGTCAAGAGTTTGCCTGGCGTGATCTCGGTGGGAGGTGTATCACACCAGCTTGGAACGTGGGCTGACCGAGCAGGTGACTACAAGCGTAACCGCGAGGATGAGAGTTTCGTTATGCGCGATTTTGTTGTAGATGAAAATTATGTGAGCAACCTCGGGTTGAAGTTTCTCAGCGGTGAGAATTTTGATCCCTCGCGCGGGGCTGTGAATGAAAGTCAGGTTATTCTCAACGAGCAAGCTTTGACAATGTTCAATCTGAAGGATCCAGTTTCCGCCATCGGTCAGACGATCTATACCAATGATTCCGTTATGCTCACCATCACTGGTGTTGTAAAGGATTTTCATTTCCGTCCTTTAAGCTATCAGATCGGCCCGCTTGCTTTACGGTATCGCATGGGTGATCTGAATTTCGTGAGCGCAAAGATTGTCCCCAGCCAAAAGGATCTTATTGTTGCATCGGTGGAATCAATCTGGAAAAAGCTGGACCCCGTACATCCGGTGGAGTGGAAGATGATGGAAGATGAGATTGACGATGCGTACACGCAGGCAGGCTTTACAGATATTCTCACCATCGTAGGCTACATTGCCTTTCTGGCGATCAGTCTCGCGTGCCTGGGAATGCTTGGAATGGCGATGTATGCCACACAAACGCGGATGAAAGAGATCGGGGTCCGGAAGGTGATGGGAGCGTCTTCAAGGCAGGTTGCTTTTTTGCTCAGCAGGACGTTCCTGATCCTGTTGACCATTGCAGCGGTAATCGGCATTCCCGTGGGCTATTTCTTCGGTGACCTGTTTCTTTCCACATATGCATATAAAATCCAGATCTCTCCGGGATTGATTCTCCTTGGAATCACGATTGTGGGTGCCCTGGGAATCATCACCGTGTGGTCTCAGACATGGAAGGCAGCGTCATCCAACCCGGTAAGATCGCTTCGCTATGAGTAGGACAGTAAAATAAACACGCGCGCACAGCGTAACCAACATGACTGCCCTGAGTATTACGCCTATACCTTTTCCGTTATATGCTAAAGAATTATCTCACTTCCGTCTTTCGTTACATTTCACGTAACAAGGCGTTTTCGACCATCAATGTCCTCGGGCTGGCTATCGGCATGATGGCGTGCATGCTCATCATGCAGTTTGTGCTCCATGAATTCAGCTATGATAATTTTCATACAAAGAAGGACCGGATCGTCAGGCTGCAGTTGGATCGGTATAATAAAGGAGAGATCAGCACGCGCTGGGCGGCTGGTGCGTTGGGAATCGGTCCCGACCTAAAGGCGAACTTTCCCGAGATTGAGACGATCGTCAGAATGCGCAACAGTAATTCGGTGTTGTCAGCAGGCGATGCGTATTTCAAGGAGGAGGGAGTTTACTATGCATCTGAAGATTTCTTTACTACGTTTTCGGTAAAGCTGGTTGAAGGCATCGATTCGGTGGTGCTGAAAGAACCGTTCAAGATTGTACTCTCGCAGTCACTGGCCAAAAAATACTTTGGCGATGAAAACCCCATCGGTAAAACGATAAAGAATAACGGCAGAGTTGACTATGAAGTAACGGGTGTGTTTGAAGACCTTCCCGCTAACACGCACATGAAAGTCACGGCCCTGCTTTCATTTGAAAGTTTTGTTTCGTTGGTCAATAATCCCCAGCAGATGACCTCGTGGCAGTGGGATGGGTTTCTCACGTATTTGCTGCTGAAAGAAAATGTGGATATTAAGGAATTCGAAAGCAAGATTCCTGCTTATGTGCAGCAGCGCGAGGGAGAATTGCTGAAGCGCGTCAATGGTGACATGGTGTTCAACCTTCAACGCCTGACCGATATTCACCTCGATTCGGATTTCATGGGCGAGTTCAAACCAAATGGAAGTCGTAAGGCTGCATATTTTCTTTCGATCGTTGCTGTGTTGATCCTGGTGATTGCGTGGATCAATTATATCAATTTATCTACAGCCAAATCCATTGAGCGGGCGCGCGAAGTAGGTGTACGGAAGGTGATGGGAAGCTTCCGGACGCAACTGGTACAACAGTTCCTCTTTGAGTCGGTGTTGCTTAACAGCATTGCGGTTCTCATTGCCATCGGGCTGGTGGTGTTGCTCACCCCTTCGTTTAGTGAACTTACCGGTCGCGAACTTGGCTATGTTCTTTTCAAGGAACGCATGTTCTGGGTATGGATGGCCGCATTGATCGTTGGCGGTGCTTTGTTGTCGGGGTTATATCCTGCGTTTGTGCTGTCATCGTATAAACCCGTGGAAGTGCTGAAGGGGAGATTCAAGAACTCCGGGCAAGGCGTGCTCTTCAGGAAGGGAATGGTGATCACACAGTTTGTGGCGTCAATTACGTTGATCATCGGAACGTTTACGGTTTATCGTCAGATCAGCTTTATGCAGAGCCAGGAGTTGGGCGTGAACCTGGAGCAGACGCTTGTGCTGAATTCTCCTAATGTTGTTGACTCCACCTACGAGAAGAAGTTTGCCGTGTTCAAAGAGCGGATCAAACAATTTCCGGAAGTCATCAACGTAACGGCATCCACGGCCGTGCCGGGTCGCCAGCCGGGATGGAATGCCGGTGGCATCCGAAGACTGAGCCAGCGGGAAGATGAAGCCAATCAATACAGGGTGATCATGATGGATCACGATTTCATTCCGCTTTACGGATTGCAAGTTCTGGCGGGCCGTGGTTTCTCTGGCGAGACGAGCAACGAAGAAAGCCGTGTCCTCATCAATGAGGCTGCAGCAAAACGACTTGGCTTTACCAAAGTAGAAGATGCCGTCAACGACCAGATCTTTTTCTGGGGCGACACGTTCGCCATAGCCGGAGTATTAAAGAACTATCACCAGGAATCGCTGAAGAAAGAACATGAACCACTGGTCTTCCGGTATGCTACCGCGCCAGGCGGATACTATTCCATCAAGTTTAAGACAAGCGATGTAACGGGATCGATGACGCGCTTTGAAGAGCAATGGAAGGAATTGTTTCCGGGTAACCCGTTTATCTCATTTTTCCTGGATGAGCATTACAACCAGCAGTACCAGGCTGATCAGCAGTTTGGTAAAGTTTTCGGTATCTTTTCGGCACTCGCAATCTTTATCGCGTGCCTTGGGCTGTTTGGCCTGTCATCGTTAACAGCGATACAGCGTACGAAGGAAATAGGTGTGCGGAAGGTACTGGGTGCTTCGGTGCCAAGCATTCTGCGGCTGGTAACAAAAGATTATATGATCCTCCTTCTGCTTGCGATCGGGCTTTCCGTTCCACTTGCGTGGTGGATTATGACGGGATGGCTGAGTGACTTTGCGAGCCGGATAAGGTTGTCGTGGTGGATTTTTGCATTGCCGAGTTTCATCGTGGTATTCATTGCGCTGGTCACGGTTTCCGTGCATACGCTGAAGGCTGCGCGAACGAATCCTACCAGGTCGTTGCGGTACGAATAGGAGATGGACGGAATTGCGCTGGCTTGGAAGTGGAGTGTGCGAACTTTCAAAATGCATTTTTACCGCGGAGGGAATTTTTAATGCACGTGTGTTCGAGCGTTCGGCATGGCTTTTTTGCCCGCTCGGTCAATGCCGACACGATTTTTAATCTTTCTCCTGTTCACCTCTTTCCGTATTGCCGCTCAGCACGATTCCGTGAAGCGTTCCGCTGATTACGACACCTTGTCTATTACGCTGGAGAACGTCCGCTATCCTTATCCTGTTAAGTTCATTTCACTCTCGATCGGATGCGAGGATGTGCGCATGGCCTATATGGACGTCAGGCCACCCACCACACCAAATGGATTGACAGTCGTGCTACTGCATGGAAAAAACTTTGGCGGCTATTATTGGAAAGATGTGATAGCAGCGCTTGTCCGAGCCGGTTACCGCGTGGTGGTGCCGGACCAGGTAGGCTTCGGAAGGTCGAGCAAGCCCTTCATCAACTACAGCTTTCACATGCTGGCCTCACAAACCCGAAAACTGTTGGATTCGCTGGATGTTGAGCGCTCCATCGTGATCGGCCATTCGATGGGAGGTATGCTCGCCACCAGGTTCGCACTGATGTATCCGCACAAAGTTGACAGGCTGATCCTTGAAAACCCTATCGGTCTCGAAGATTACAAAGCCTTCGTTCCATACGTAACGCTGGAGGAGCAGTATCGCATAGAGCTCCGCACGACCACCGCAAGCGTAAAGCGCTATTATCAAAGCTCTTATTTTCCTGAATGGAAAGACGACTACGACTACCTGGTGGGAATAGGATCAGGGGTTGTCAACAGCGCGGAGTTTCCACGGTATGCAAAAGTTGCTGCGATGACCTACCAGATGATTTATGAACAGCCCGTTTTATACGAGTTTTCCCGGTTAGAGATGCCAGTGGTCCTCATGATCGGCATTAAAGACCGAACCGTTGTGGGCAAGGATAAGCTCGCGCCTGAAGTTGTTGGTAACTATGGCAACTACGAGAAGCTTGGTAAACAGACTGCAGGGAAAATCAAGCGCTGCCGTCTTGTTGAATTTAACGCGGGTCACATTCCACATGTCGAAAGGCCGCAAGAGTTTGTGGATGAGTTGATCATGGCGTTGAAGTGAGGAAAAAGCTGCAAGCGTCAGGGCTGCAGGCTACAAGCCTGGTCGGTATGAATTGTCTATTCCCCGCACTACCAATCTTTTTCACGATCGAAACGATTTGAAGTTCGAAACTCAAACCTTTCAGCTTGCGGCCGCTAACCCGTGGGAACAATTTTTTCCCCGATGCGTCAAACTACAATCGTACGTATGGCCCACGCTTCCTTTTCCGAACTAATAAAGAGTGAAACTCCAACCTTGCTTGACTTCCATGCCGAATGGTGTGGTCCGTGCAAGATGATGAAACCAGTTCTTGAGCAGCTCAAGTCAGACCTTGGCGACCGCGTCAAGGTTATCCAGATTGACATAGACCGGAACCAGAAGCTTGCGGAGATGTTTCAGATCCGTGGAGTACCAACGTTTGCAATTTTCAAAAGCGGGGAGCTTAAATGGATGCAGGCCGGCATGCAACCCCTTCACCAGTTAAAGAACCTCGTTGAGCAGTTCTCGGGTGAACCGGTAAATCACTGATAAATGTAACGTTTCAGCACCGCTTCGATCTCCTTAAAAAACAGCGGCTCATTCGACTCGGTCAGGGCAGCACTGTCTGTGAGGCGAATCTGTGTGATCAGTGCATCGTAATGGTTGACGTTTACGGGGGAGATCATCAATTCCTTCAGGTCCTTTTTTATAAACTCGACTTTCACAGGTGTGAGGTCGCGGACACGGAATTTCTGGTCAACATATTCTTTGAGGTGGCGTTCATCCAGGAAATCCTTGATCAGATCATTGCGGAGTTTGCGGATGAGGTCGATGATTCGTTCGTCCGTCCATTGGGTGTCAACCGTGTTAAGTTCCATAGCGTAATAATGGGGATTAAGTCTGACAACTTCTGTCACACCATGTTACCAGCTGATTATAATTGTGCCATGCCGCCATTGCTTCGCGGAAAACTTTTCAACCCGCTTTTCGTGTTATACAAGTGATTGATTTCGTAAGCCTTACAGAATCCCCCAATCCGTCCAGTGGTTCTGTTAAAACTTTGTTAAAATTTTGACGATCGGGAGTAAAACCGCTAACTAACACCATGGATGCTTCATTTCTGCACAAACTTTTCCATACTCACCAAAGTTGCCCTTCTTGTCCGACACCGTCAGAAGTTAGCACTTTTTTTACGGATCTGCTAGGGACCTTGTATGCGGATTTTGCAAAGCTGTCATTTCAAACGGAAGCGGAATTTCAGGCGCATGTGATTGGGCTTCAGCATGAGCTCGGCCGGATCCTGAAGTTCAGTCCCCAGCGGGACGCTGGCAAGGCTGTTGAACTGGCAGCGCGCTTTTTTGATTCGCTGGCCGAACTATACAACACGATCAATAAAGACGTGGATGCTATGTATGAAGGAGATCCTGCGGCCAAGAGCAGGAGCGAGGTCGTGCGGACCTATCCCGGCTTCTATGCCATTGCTGCCTATCGTGTGGCGCACGAGCTTCACCGGTATGGTGTGGCAGAGATTCCGAGAATTATTACAGAACACGCGCACAGCAAGACCGGCATCGATATTCATCCCGGGGCCCGAATCGGAAAACATTTCTGCATTGATCACGGTACAGGGATCGTGATTGGTGAGACGGCCATTATTGGCGATCATGTAAAATTATATCAGGGCGTCACCCTTGGCGCGTTGAGCGTGAGTAAAGAAGATGCTGAACGCAAGCGCCACCCAACCCTGGAAGACCATGTTGTGGTATATGCGGGTGCAACAATTCTCGGAGGAGAAACCGTCATTGGAAGTAACAGCATCATCGGGGGAAATGTATGGCTCACGCGCAGTGTCCCTGCAAACTCCAAGATATACTACCAGTCGAAGATGTTTAATGGGCAGACCGGAGAAACTGATGTAGTTGTTTTTAAGAATTAATCACGTCCACCTTTTCAAATGAAACTTATTGAATTGATAGGCAACACACGCCTCGTTGAGCTTGAGCATATTCCCATCAATAAAAACGTAAAGATCCTCGGCAAGCTGGAGGGCGATAATCCCGGAGGGAGTGTGAAGGATCGCGCGGCTTATGGGATGATTAAAGGTGCTCTCGAGCGTGGCGAGATCAAGCGCGGTGACAAGCTTGTTGAGGCAACGAGCGGAAATACCGGAATCGCGTTGGCCATGATTGCGCGTTTAATGGGCGTGGAGATGACACTCATTATGCCCGACAATTCAACCCGCGAACGGGTGCTTGCCATGGAGGCCTACGGTGCGAAAGTGATCTTGACGCCTTCAGCAAAAACAATTGAATATTCGCGTCAGCTGGCCGAAGAGATGGCCGCCACCCAAGGGTATCACATCCTGAACCAATTTGCGAATGCAGACAACTACAAGATGCATTACCGAACCACCGGTCCTGAGATCTGGCGTGACACCGAGGGAAAAGTTACCCACTTCGTGTCCGCGATGGGAACAACCGGGACGATCATGGGTGTTTCACGGTTCCTGAAAGAAAAGAATCCTCGCGTTCAGATTGTTGGAACTCAACCGACTGACGGTTCATGCATTCCTGGTATCCGTAGGTGGTCACCAGAATTTCTGCCCAAAATTTTCGAACGTGAGCGCGTTGACCGTATCGTTGATGTAAAGGAAACCGATGCTAGAACATTCACGAAGCGGCTGGCGAAAGAAGAAGGTATCCTCGCAGGTATGAGCAGTGGAGGTGCCTTGAGCGCGGCCATGAAGATTGCCAGTGAGATTGACTCAGGCGTGATTGTGTTTATCGTCTGCGACCGGGGAGATCGATATTTGAGTTCGGACCTTTTTGGCTGATGTATTTAAGTGTTGAAGTGTTAACGTGTTAGCGTGTTAATGTATTAAGGTGTTTTGCTCGTGTGGCTACGTTAACCCCTTAACACTTTAACACTTTAGCACTACATTAGACAGTCGGCATCACATTTTATACTGACCCACCAGGCATCAGTATGAAAGATATCTTTGCAAAAATTAATCAGTACCTTTTCTTTTTTGTGTTAGCGGTTGTCGTCATGTACTTCGGCAGGGCATTTATAATCCCGGTTGTATTTGCTGCGATGCTGGCGATGTTGATGGCACCGGTTTGCCGGAGACTTGACTCGTGGGGATTTCCGCGTGCTTTGTCTACGCTTAGTTGTGTGCTGATCCTGGCGGCTGTTGTGGTCGGGATGGGACTCATCATCGGAGCACAGTTCGCAACGTTTGGTAAAGACATCGACAAGATCAAGAAGAAAGGCACGGAGATGATTGCAAAAGGTCAATCGTATGTCGAAGAGCGCTGGGGGGTGTCGCAGGAAAAACAGGAAGAAGTAGTGAAGGACCAGGCTAAGAAAGCCCAGGACTCACAATCGAAGTCGGGCGGGGGAAGCATGGTCACCAGAGTGTTGTCAGGGGTGACATCGGCTGTTGCGGGAATTATACTCACGCTGGTCTTTACATTCCTCTTTATATTCAGCAAGGAGAAATATGAATCGTTCTTCCTGCGGCTATACAAAGATGAAGATGAGAAAAAAGTGAAGAAAGTGGTGGGCGACATTAGCACCGTAGCGCAGAAATATCTCACCGGTCGCGCGATGTCAATAACAATCATTTGGATCCTTTACTCCATCGGACTTTCCATTGTCGGAATCAAAAATGCGATTCTGCTTGCCGGCATTGCTGCCTTGCTTACGCTTATTCCTTATGTCGGAACCGTACTCGGTGGATTGTTCCCCGTGTTCATGGCGCTCGTCACAGAAGACAGCATGCAGCCAGCCTTAATGGCCGTGCTCGTGATGTTCTGCATTCAAACCATTGATAATTATTTTATAGAACCCAACATTGTTGGCGGGGAGGTAAGCCTGAGTGCACTTACGTCCATTCTCAGCATCCTGGCAGGAGGCATGATATGGGGAGTAGCAGGGATGATTCTTTTTCTGCCGATGATGGGTATTATCAAGATCATCTGTGATCATGTTGAGCCGCTTCAGCCGATCGGCTTTGTGATTGGCGATCCTGACGCGAAAAAACCTTCGAAAGTTACGCTATGGGTTAAGGAGAAGCTCGGCATAGGCACAAAAAATAAAATGGTGAAGCGCTAGATGCTCCGAATTTCTTTCTGAAGACTTCCTCTGTTTCACATTCTTAACTGGGATCCACGTTTCAACACCAAATAAGAAACAGCAATAAATTTCCCGGATCAAATAAAGTTTCCTCATAATGATAAAAAAAATTACATGATGACCCGCTTGGTTTCTCTTGTACAAGAAGGAATTCATTCCTGCACACAAGCGGGCGAAGCAGCTATTAGGCTGCATAAGACATCTGCCAGCTTTCCTCAACATCTCTGCAGTTTCAATTATCATGTCGCTCATCGATCATATACGTTCATTTAACCGGCAATAAATTTAGGGAAGCCGAGCGACTTTGCGTATGGCTGCTCCGTTGCTTTAACAGCTGCTTCAGTATTCTTCTGACATTGGAAGTAATTCTTACGCACGCGCACTTCTCATAATGTGTAAAAGAAAAATAAGCTTCTCAATCTTCACTTTTGTATCGTAAGCAATTACAGAAAAGGGAGGACCACCTGAATCTTTCCCTCTTTATTTACCAACCTGATTAACCTGAAGGAGCATGAGAAAGGCTGCAAGAATTCTTTTTTGTATGGTGTTACCATTTTTTGCAACTGTAGTTCATGCCCAACAAGTTTTTAAAACGACACAACCTTCTACCATCGCGTATTACGAGTATCTTCCACCGGATTACAATAGCAACTCTGACAAGTACCCGGTGATGTTCTTTCTTCATGGCATCGGTGAACGTGGTCCGAATTCTACTGACCCGGCCGTGTTGCAAGGAAGTATTTATGAGGTGGCTAAACTTGGGCCGCCAATGTATGTGAAAAATGGATACAAGTTTCCGTTTATTCTTATCTCACCCCAATTAAAAGAGAACTACGGACAATGGACCTCAGCGTATGTGCTGGAAGTGATTGAACATATTAAGACCTACCTGCGAATTGATGAACGGAGAATTTACCTGACTGGGTTGAGCCTCGGAGGAGGAGGAACATGGGTGACTGCTCAGGATTATCCTGAACTTTTTGCAGCCATCGCCCCGGTCTGTGGCGGATACAATTCACCTTCAAAAGCGTGTAACATTGCAGCGGAGAATGTTCCTGTGTGGGCTTTTCACGGAGACATTGACTCTACAGTGCCGCTTTCAAGGAGCGTAAACATGGTGAATGCCATCAATGCATGCACCCCTGCGCCAAGTCCGCTGGCAAAGATGACGATTTACCCCGGTGTTAATCACAACGCGTGGACGAATGCTTACAAGACCGACAACACGGTCCACAATCCCAACCTTTACCAGTGGATTGTAACCTTTACCAACACAATGAAGAAAGGAACAAAAGTTCCGATCGCCAATGCAGGTGCTGACAAGAATATTGCACCGGGCGAAATGCTCGCATTAACTGGTTCAGGAACCGATGCCGATGGCACCATCGCGTCCTATTCATGGAAGCAGATCAGCGGCCCGAATTCATCTGCCTTGTCGTCAACAACTTCAGCTTCATTGAATGTTACCAACCTTATTGCCGGGACTTACACCTATCGTTTAACTGTTACGGACAACGCGGGCATTACCGACTCTGATTATATTAAAGTGAATGTGGATATCGCTTATGCCAACGTACCCCCTACAGTAAATGCCGGCACCGATAAGGTGATCACGCTTCCGACAAGCGCTGTTTCGATTGCGGCAACGGCCACCGATACCGATGGAACCATCGCTTCCTATGCATGGACGAAAATATCAGGTGGTGCGGCCACATTGAGTGGAACGGCATCATCTACGTTGTCAGCATCATCACTCGAGGAGGGATCGTATGTTTTCCGCGTGACTGTAAAGGATGATGATGGCGCATCCAAGTCAGACGATGTGTTGGTGACCGTGAATCCTGCCCCGAATGTAGCTCCCTCCGTGAGTGCCGGTGCTGATCGCTCGATCACACTTCCCATGAACACACTTTCTATCACCGCCTCGGCCGGAGATACTGACGGAACTATTGCATCCTATTCCTGGACAAAGATGTCCGGAGGCACGGCAACGCTTACAGGAACGTCAACCGCAACGCTGGCGCTGTCGGCATTGCTTGAAGGTTCTTATGTTTTTCGTGTTACGGTTACTGACGATGATGGGGCCGAACAATCTGATGACGTGACGGTGACGGTAAATGCTCCGGCCGTGCCTAACATCGCACCAGTCGCAAAAGCAGGCCTCGATAAAGTAATCACGCTCCCGACAAAAGCCATCACCATCGTAGGCTCGGCCACAGATGCTGACGGAACCATCGCGACTTACCTGTGGACGAAAGTATCAGGTCCCGCATCATCACTCAGCAATGCTACCACGCCAAAGCTCTGGGCTTATAACCTTGTGGAGGGCGTATACGTGTTCCGCCTGACGGTGACTGATAATCGCGGGGGCACCGCATCAGATGATATGACGTTGACGGTTCAAGGTACATCAATGGAAACCAGTTATCCGAATAGTGCACCCATCGCTAAGGCGGGATCTGATAAAACGATCACCCTTCCTACCAAATCCATCACGATAGTAGGCGAGGGCACAGACAGTGACGGCACCATTGCATCCTACAGCTGGACGAAAGTGTCAGGGCCTGCGGCATCGATGAGCAATGTTACCACGTCTAAGCTATGGGCATACAACCTGGTGCAGGGCACGTACTTGTTCCGGCTCACCGTTACTGACGATAAAGGAGCAACCGCCTCGGATGATATGATTCTTGTTGTCGCGCCTGAGCCCGTGGTTATCGCCAATACACCACCGACTGTAACGGCCGGTCCCGACAAAACGATTACACTTCCCACGAAAGCGATTACCATCGTAAGCACCGCCACCGATGCAGATGGAACGATCGCCTCCTACCTGTGGACGCAGGTGTCCGGTCCGACAGCACCGATGAGCAATACCACTACCTCGAAGCTTTGGGCGTATAACCTAAGCGTTGGAACGTATGTGTTCCGCCTCACCGTGAAAGATAATGCCGGAGCAACCGCATCGGACGAGATGAAGCTCACCGTGCAGGACGCGGTAACTACGGCAGCGAGCCTTGACGAAAGCGCTTCGCTCGTGGAGATCGATACCCATGAAGAGAAGGTGCTTGGAAACCTTTCGCTAACGCAGCTCGAGAACGCCACCGTGGTTGTATTTAACGAATCGGGTGAGCGGATCTTTGCCGGCCACTGGTCAGCCACATCCCATCATGACGTGATGAACCACTCAGGGCTTTACATCTACAATGTGATCAGGAATGGTAAGCGGATGGAGAGTGGGAAAGTGTGGGTGAGGTAGTCTTGGTTGGGCTGCAAGCTGCAAGTTCCAAGTTGCACGCCGATGGGGTTGAGGATTCGTCCAGGTTTTTAGCCAAAGCCATAGCTATGGCGAATGGCCAACGGAATGTCGAACAAAGATAGGTTGCGCTGCAAGTTTCAAGCTACAACCTGCAAGCAGGGCACATGGGCATTTCGATGCGCGTGTCATATTGATCTAGCTATTATTGAATTGCCATCGCGTTTCCGTTCTCTTGTACCATCACCAATTACAGAGGATGGATTTACTGAATCGCATTTGATACCTTTCTGCAAAAGAATGGTATGGCAAGCCTAACCGCATTATTAAAATTAATTAACACGTTTCTAAATAGCGTCACGCATAGCAATTCGCTTTGTGTGTTTACCTTCCTGATTTATTTCGGCATCCCAATCCCTGCTTTTTGTCAAATCGACTCGGTCAGAGTCGACCCTGCGTCACAGGGGGTCGTTGATGTCGATGACCGTTTATCTGCTGGTGGAAAGACGGCCACCATTGCAATGTTCATTCCCGCTTCGATATTGACAATTACACACCATGAGATCGGTCATACGATTTTGGCGAGGCTGTGTGGAGACAAGTCGTCTACTTTCTATTTTTATAAGAATAATAGCCTTGGATTTAACGAATACGACCACGCGAAATTAACGCGTTTTGGTAATACAGTTGTTTCAGCAGGAGGCATCATGTTTTCACAATCGTTGGCACACACATCTGATCTGGCCTTGAGGACGATTCCTATGTCGCCCTTCATGCAACGAACAACGGCCATGATCTACGTTGTTGCGAAGTTCGATCAGGTATTTCAAGTATTCCAGGGAATTTTAAAATCGGAAAAATTTTACCAGTTCCAGCGGTATGAACGCCCTTCTGGTACGGACATGGTTGACTTTAGTTACTATGTGTCGAACGGGAATCATAAAACATTTCTTTGGGTTAACGTTGGCCTGGTCACTCTTTCAGCATTGGATGTTTACTTATGCCGCAATCAAATAAAAAGAAACTGGCAGATTCTTTTTAATAGAAAAAGATTTTGGATGAGACGCGCGTAAATAAGCTAAGTGCAAGTTCAAGGTTCCTGGTTCGCGATGAAAGCATCAAATTGGCAAACTTTCAAACAAGGGAATTCTAAAAGGACTCAGTGGTAGGGTGGGCTGTAACGCTGATAAGGAAGCGCTACAAGTAATTGACTTTTTGAAGTCATGGCCTCCCGGGACAATGTGGCGGAAAAAACGTAGCTGTACGGTATGTCATATCCGTTAAATTTAAGATGACGGTAGATTAGACGCCCCTCCGACACAAGCTATAAGGCAATACCGGGTTAGTGTAAACGAAAAGCATTATCTTTCTAATCAGGTTGGTGTAGTGGGACAGATCGGGCTGGTTGCGGTAGACGTTCTTCCCGACACGCGGGATGGATTTAAAGCGCCCTATTCCGGGCAAACCCTTATAGCGAACCGTTGTTGGCAAGTTTTACTGGACAATGTTGCATACCTCTAAGAAAAAAATATTTGGACTCGGGCTTTTAGTTGTATTGGTAGTCGGACTCCTAATTCCGCAAGACTTTGATAACCCGGTCGCCAAGGCTGACAAGGGAAGCTATAATTTAAAATCATTTTGGTTTTATCCGTGGGGAGAATCGGGCACACATAAAGGCGTAGACATTTTCGCTAAAGAGGGAACGCCCGTTAATTCCGCAACGGGAGGACTCGTTCTCTTTAAAGGACAAATTGGAAGAGGAGGAAACGTGGTCCTTATAGCTGGACCAAAATGGAGGCTTCATTATTATGCTCATTTAAGGGACATAAACACGGGATTTTTTTGCTGGACTAGTAAGGGAGAAAAGATAGGAAGCGTTGGTACCACCGGCAATGCAAGTGGAAAATCTCCGCATCTTCATTATTCGATCATGACGTTGATTCCTTACCCTTGGAGAATTGACGGAGAAAATCAGGGATGGAAAAAGATGTTTTACCTTAATCCCATCGCCTATTTAGAGCCCCGGAAGTAAAACCAGCCAATACAAACGTTTATGTTAATTTGGTGATGTCATAGGTTTTAAGATTTGTTTCCTTAATTTCCGTTCGTCAACCCTTGGTTTTTTACGGGTTCGAAAATCAAAGCCGTCATAAACATAGTTAGGCGCAAGCCTCAATGGACAATGAGATTGTTTTTATCAATAGTAGCTGTGTCGTTTTTTGGACAAGCTTATTCGCAGGACAAGGACATCGATAATTTTGTAAGAAAAGTTGAAAACTTACGGAGAGAGGCAAAACTTACAGTTAAGGTCTATCCGGACAAAGCGTTTGAAGGTTCGGTCACTGGTTACTATGTAAAGGACTCATTGGTTCTGATAGCTACTCTGACAGACGCAGAGACTGGGGGACGGGAGACATTGTATTATATTAGAGAAGGACAATTGCGAAAGGTCTATATAATGACAGCAAAGTTTGATTCAAATAATGAATGGGCTGAATACCATACTAAACACAAATCAATGGACAATTGTCATTCTTGCCATTTAAAACCGAACTGCATGTTGACGGTCGTTACTTTTGCAGCAGACACGACAGTTGAAGGGACAAGACTTGGGCAAGCACGAACCGTGACTGAGAAAGAGAGAGCGTCTATTCTTAGTTACACGACAAAGAAAAGTCAAGAATTAAAGACCTTATTAAAGGAGTTGTAGTAAAATCGGGCAGCGCCCAACAATTCATACAAAAGAGGCGGGCAGAGGTTGATAAAATTTAATATTAATTTTGGTTTGGCGGTACGCTTCATATGGGTACGTGGCCCCAGCGAGCGTTCCCGCAGACAACGGGATGCGCGATGGCCAAACTCATTTCCGCAAAACAATTATCGAATGACTATTAAAAATTTAAGAGAAGGGATCCAAAATTGGAAGCTCACAAGAGAGAGAATTATCAATTTGGCAATTGGATTTTCTGCAGTATTGATTTATGAATTGCTGGCAAGGCCAATCTATCGACCTTACATCTATAAAAACAACATTAATGACTTTCATTTAGCCGACACTATTGGCAACTCGCTCGGGACAATCGCCACTGTGTTTGTTCTAATTGGTCTATTCGGACAAGGAAGAATACAAAACATATTTTTAATCAAGACAATAACGATAAGTGTGGCGCTTTATGAAATAGTTCATCCATTATTAGGCAAACCGATTGACCTCTGGGACATTGTTGCAACACTTGTAACAGGCGGGCTATGTCTGGTGCTGTATAGGTTAACTCACCTAATAGGTTAGACGCCTTATAAGAAGATCTTGACGATGATGTCGTTTGAACAGATAAGAAGAAAAAAGTTAGTCAGATGATTGAACCTCCTGACAAGTTGGACGAAGCAAAAGTGATTAGATGGGCTTGGTCAGGAAACAAGCCTTTTGGTGTTATACCAAACTTGGACTCAAATGAGTCAATAGAAGTATTTGGCCTCGCTATTTGTCAATACGAGAACTCAAGCGAGGTTTATAGATTTTGCTGCGACAAGGAGTGGGAAGTTCAGCAAGACTCAGTATACGAATCCGTTGACGAAGCACTGAGCAAGCTCCCCGCGCAATTTAAATTGATGGTTGCCAAATGGGAGACAAAACAGGATGCCAGTGGTACATAGGAATGGGCACTTTTTTATGCATACGTTAACACGTAATCTCCTCCGGACGACCCAACTCACTAACAGAATAAAAAATGAAAAAGACAATTAAAAGAATTCTGGCAAGCTCGCTTATTGTTGTTTTGGTGACCATTTTCGGGCTCGTATCGATCATCTTGTTCCCGAAACCATTATTCGCCAATCGGCTTGAACACGGGCAATTCGTTGTCCACTCGAATAGCGAAATACATGGAGATGTGAAGCACATATTGGATAATGCCGCTGATCTCGTAAAACATTCCGAACTTTACGATCCCGCAATGAAGTTCGAGATATATCTCAGTTACAATACTTTTTTTAACAGGATTGATGATGCGTTAATCGGACATGGACCATCTGCGAGAGCAACTAACCAGTATGTTACCGTCAAAGTAGCAGTTGATTTAAAGCGAAACTTATTCTTTCCAACATTCTATCAGAAATGCCAAGGGAACTTGACATACCTGCTTGCTCATGAAATTGTTCATGTTTTACAGGAAAGCACCTACGGAAAGATCAAATTTAATCCCATTAGACATCCAGAGTATTGGAAACTTGAAGGGTATCCTGAATATATAGCAAGACGAACAGCTCGACTTTCAGAAGAATACGACCTGGTAAAAGAAATTGAAAGATACGTTGAGCTTGACAGGAGTTCGGTCGATATATGGATGCCCGTTGATGAGGGTGGATGCAAGGCGCCCAAATACTATTACAAGGGCAGGATAATGACCGAATATCTTATGGACATCAAAAAACTCTCTTATGATAATATACTTGCTGATACAACGTCAGAGCAGGTGGTGTATGAAGAGATGTTAAAATGGAAGGATTCTACTAACGCGAAAAGTCTTCAGGATATCGATGTCACTGACAAGGTTCAACCAGTTCAATGATCATAAAAAACTAATGCGCGAGCGGCTAACAAATCATAACCGAGGCTATAGGATGAGATCACTCTATTCCGCCCTGACATTCATTTGCGTTTTCGCTGCCCAGCGCTGTTATCCTCAAATGGCTGACACTATAACCCTTTATTCGAATTCAACAGCGAACCTCAAAAGCAGATTCATTCCCGATGAAGTTTTCCAAATGAAAAGTTTACGGATACTTTCTATTCAAGGAATGGATTGTGATTATGGCGATACAACATCTTGTTGGATGATCCGCGAAATTCCTCGTCAGATCGGCAGGCTTAAGAAGCTAACTACGCTCAGATTAAATGTTAATGCTATTCGGGAGATTCCCAGCGAAATTGCAGAGCTGAGAGAACTGAAAACGCTTGACTTGACTGATAATCCAGGACTGTCTGACATTGACCATGTTACCGCGCTGACAAGTCTCGAGGAATTGTATCTGTTCGGCTGTAACCTGGCCAGGTTGCCAGCGAATATTGGAGACCTAAAAAAACTAAAACGCCTCGGATTAACGGGTAACAACATTGGCAAGACCGAGTTTGAAAGAATTCAAAAGGCGCTGCCGGCCTGTGAAATAACGCTTTGATATCAAACCCATCAATGAATATTTCATGAAAGTGCGACTTCGCCTTGCCTTGATCCTAGCCCTCTGCGCAACCCATTTTGTTGCACGTTGCAATGTGGGTGACTCTACCGTCAAGGTATTGATCTTGCCCCCTTACGACCAGATTGCAAACGCGGGAGTCTCTCCTGACACCAGGACCATTCTCGAATCATCGTTGAGCAATAAGGCGCAACTTTCGGTTATTCCGTTTCCATTTAGAACCTTGATGGGGGTTCAGTATCAGATGGTCTACGACAAAAAGTATTGCGAGCCAATTATTGACAAAGTTGATTGTGACGTCATTATAATGACACACCTGATTACAGACAATGAACGGAAACCTGGCACCTGGCCCTGGCATTATAAGATCCGGGTGTACAATACGAGAACTAAGCAACAATTGAATTCGATTTCGGGTAATAACCTAAAGGCTGAGGACATTGCCAGTGATATTTCGAGCAAGATCGACCGCTTAATCAAGGATATAGGTTCTACTTTTACGATTAAGTAAATACGGAGACTAATGACGTTGCACTCGCGATGCAATTGTACGAAGATGTACGTTAGTATAGACGGAGGTAACGAGCTAGTTCCACGAGGCGGAATTGTATGCAAGCTGCTCATCACTTTCATGAATAATTCCTATTTTCGTTTTTTGCTCTTCCGTTTTCTGGCTAAACAACGCGTTCAAATACAACTAAAAAATACCCATGGGACATACACTCCAGCTGCAATTTGTCAAGAAGATTTCTGATCCGGCAAACCATCAGTTCACGGTAAGCTCTCCAGACGGTTTGTGGGACTATGTCGATCTGGATGATGAGTTTGATATATACGCCATCTATGATTCTGACTCCATTTCCTTCTATGAAAGCTTAATAAGCAAAGGCCATTGGAGGCGAGGTGTTATTGATTTCCTGAAGAAAACCGATGGTAGGTTCTATGGAGGCGATGAAGGATATGAGCCTACCATTTATTCACCTGCTGAACTGAAGGAATTTGCTGATCTGCTGGAAAAGGAACTCGAGAAACCGGACATAAACTCGTCTCGCCTTCAGCGGCAGCTGCAGCCTGATAAACGAGGTCGCATTCCTATGAAAGACGAGCTTCATGAACTCAAGCAAATAATTGAGATTGCGAAAGCAAACGACTATTATTTCAAATGCCTCGATAGGTAATTTTGTGCGCGTGAATCAAAACGAGATGATTTTGAAGACCTTGTATGAAGAATCTTACCCACTATCTTATTGATTCCAAAACAGGGAAGGTATTAAACATCTCTCTTCGAGAGAACAGAATCCAATTCGAAACGGGAAATCAGAGTAAGCTGAAGACAACGGAAAAGGAATTTTCTGACGCGGAAGAAGCTCGAAAAAAACTTTTTCTACTTCTGAGGGCTGACTGCGAAGTGGCCAGGAATGGACCTACTAAGGACAAGCTCCCTTTCTTTT
>DASWTP010000099.1:0-7022 GCA_036402075.1 Chryseosolibacter sp.
CGATGGAATTATTTCCGACAAGATTATTAAGATTCCCAGCAGGCGTGGACCGGAGGCGCTGCGGATTCTTCTGAACGACTATGAAGCTAACGCACACGAAGGCGAATATTATCACAGCTACTTCCAGCGGCTGGGAAGAAACCACTTTTATGCGCTGCTAAAACCGCTTGGCGATGTCACCCGCACCGCACCCGTTGAATACATCGACTGGGGTCACGATAAAAACTTCGTACTGCACACGGCCGTTGGCGAATGTGCGGGCGTGATCATCGACCTGGTTTCGACTCTCTTATACGAGACCGAGGAAAAGCTTGCCTGGGCAAAAGAGGCTTTCGAAAAGCACCTTTATGCCGATGCAATCTATCACAGCTACAGCGCCTTCATCAATACATCGAAAGCGCTCTTGTTGACGAAAGAGATAAAACCAAGCACACAAATTCAGACCCTCAACGACTTTCAACAGCACTTCATTGACTCTGGATTGTTTCCTTTTGATGGAAGCTTCAAGGAATATGTATTGCGAATAAATAAGAACGAGCCTGGCGAAACATTCGCATCTGCCTTTATCGCGGATGCCGAAGCTTTTATGGAAAAAGCGTTTGCCTTTAAAAATCTGGAAAAAGTAACTGTGTAACAATGAACACGATCTTGTCATTTCATAAAGAGCCAAAGGTAACCCTGGTAGGCGCTGGTCCTGGTGATGCCGAGTTGATTACGCTGAAAGGAATCAAGGCGTTGAAAACTGCGGATGTAGTGCTTTACGATGCGCTTGTTGCCCCGGAGATTTTGGAATTCATTCCCGTGCAAACACCCAGGCTTTGTGTTGGCAAACGCGCTGGGCAGCACTCATACACGCAAGATGAAATCAATGAGCTGATCGTTGACATGGCGTATTTGTATGGACACGTTGTTCGGCTGAAGGGTGGTGATCCATTTGTGTTCGGAAGAGGTGGTGAAGAACTTGAGTTTGCCGGCAGAAACGGGCTGAAGACCGCTGTTATTCCAGGAATAAGCAGTTCGCTTGCTGTACCCGCCTCGGCAAACATCCCGGTAACGATGCGTGGCGTCAGCGAGAGTTTCTGGGTGGTAACTGGCACAACCATGTCGGGCGCAATCTCTGACGATGTGGCGCTCGCTGCAAGGTCGACAGCAACGGTCGTAATACTTATGGGCCTGAATAAGCTTGAAGAAATTGTAACCATTTTTTCTAGCCACGGTAAATCACAAACACCGGTAGCTGTTATTCAAAACGGTACGCTTGAAAATGAGAAAAGCGTTGTCGGAACCGTCAGCACAATTTCGGATACAGCAAGATCCTCTGGCATTGGAGCGCCTGCCATCATCGTGATAGGCGAGGTTGTAGGCTATGCAAACGGTTTAAATAAACTATTGAAGTCCGCACAAGCGCAAGTGGAAGTTTATCAATAGATTTGAAAATATGCAGACCGAAGAACGAAATAACCTGTTTCCGATTTTCCTTAAGCTCGATCAGCTCGAAACGTTGATTGTGGGTGGAGGTAATGTTGGCTTGGAAAAACTTACGGGCCTGCTCAAGAGTAGTCCGGGTGTACGGGTGACGCTTGTTGCCGATCGATTCCATCCGGACGTTCGTTTGATCGCCAAAGACTTTTCAACCGTTAAACTCGTTGAACGCAAATTCCGGAATCGCGACCTGGCCGGAAAAGACCTCTTGATCCTCGCCACTGACGATCGAAAGCTGCATGAACGCATCCGCGTGCTTGCGCGCAAGAGACGTATGATCATAAACGTGGCTGACACGCCTGAGCTGTGCGATTTTTATCTTGGCTCGGTAGTAACAAAAGGCAATATAAAGATCGGAATCTCGACAAACGGAAAATCACCTACTATCGCCAAACGCATGCGTGAATTTTTCGAAGAAGTACTTCCCGAAAATACAAATGAGCTCCTCGACAACATGCAAAAAATCCGTGATCGTATTAAAGGAGATTTCAGGAATAAGGTGGATACGTTGAATCAGATTACGTCTTCCTGGTTGAGGAGGTAGTGGTTCGTTGATCGGTTGATACGTTGATCGGTTGATTGGTTGATCCGTTGATTCGTTGATCCGTTGATTCGTTCGCTCGATCTTAACTTGTGCGAATGATTGTTTATCATTTATTCCGTTGATCCCTGGCTACCGACAGCCAATTAAGATGCTCATCCAGCTCCGTGCGAAACGTATCAACCGATTAACGAACCCCCACCGCTCAAAGAAATCCCTCCGTATACTCAACTTCTTTCCCTAAATTAGTTATCCAATCAATTAACCAGCATTATGAGTCATTCAAGAAGAGATTTCATCTACACTTCCGGCAAAGCTATTGTCGGAGCCGGGATGCTTAGCGCCATGCCGTGGGAATTAATCGCGAAAGCCAAGCAACGTGTTTCCCAAAACGACAAAATTAACCTTGGCGTGATCGGCATAAATGGCATGGGATGGGCTGACACCAAATCGATCATGAAAATTCCGGAAGTGAACCTGGTTGCCATCTGCGATGTTGACGAGAACGTCATCAACAAACGCGTGGGAGAACTCAAAGAAGGTAACATCAAAGTCACCACCTATACTGACTATCGCAAGCTTCTTGAAAACAAAGACATAGACATCGTGATTATCGGTACGCCCGACCACTGGCACTGCCTGCAGATGATTGATGCGTGCGCAGCGGGAAAAGACGTTTATGTTGAAAAGCCGGTGGGTAACTCAATTGCGGAGTGTGATGCCATGATCGCAGCGCAGAAGAGATATAACAAAGCAGTCCAGGCAGGGCAGTGGCAACGAAGCATGCCACATTTTGTCGATGCTTTGAATTTTCTTCAAAGCGGGAAGCTGGGCCAGATTCGCACAGTAAAAGCGTGGGCCTATCAAGGCTGGATGAAAGACATTCCAGCAAAACCGGATTCCCCGACACCTCCGGGAGTAAATTATGACATGTGGCTTGGCCCTGCTCCAAAGAGACCGTTCAACGAAAATCGATTCCACTTTAATTTCCGTTGGTTCTGGGACTATGCCGGTGGACTTATGACTGACTGGGGTGTTCATCTCATTGACTATGTTTTGCTGGGAATGAAAGCACCGCTGCCCAGGTCAGTTTATGCATCGGGTGGGAAGTATGCCTATCCAAATGGTGGCAACGAAACCCCGGATACCTTGGCCACAACCTACGACTTTGGCAATTTCACGATGATCTGGGAACACGCGCAGGGAATCAGCAATGGAAATTATGGAAAGGATCACGGAATGGCTTATATCGGGAACAATGGAACGCTCGTATTGCACCGTGGAGGCTGGGAAGTAATTCCGGATGAGAAGCGGATGGAAGCAGTTCCATACCAAGCCAACAAAGGTTCTGGCCTTGATCTGCATACTCAAAATTTTATTGATGCAGTAAAAACGCGGAAACTCGAAAACCTGACATGCCCGATCACTGAAGGGGCTCACGTTGCAAAAGTTTGTCAGATGGGTAATATCTCTTACAAAACCGGCATGATCGTTCACTGGGACGAACAAAAGAAAAAGTTCAAAGAAGACGAGGCGAATAAGCACCTCAGTGTAAAGTATAATAATGGCTACTCGATTCCAAAAGTATGAATTAGCCAATATGCCAATTAGCCATTGTGCCAATGAAGCGTGATTCTCTTCATTGGCACATTGGCATATTGATTCATTGGCGCATTAACCTTTCAGTTTCTTCAGCTCTCCCTCGTAGAAGGCAAGATTTTGTTTCTGATTCTCCGGTAAGTTCTTAATCGCGATCTCCCAATTCTTGATGGCATTCTTATTGTCGCCAACCGCTGTGTAACCGCGTGCAAGTCCTACGTACGTAGTGAACTTGTCGTCAGGGTGACGCTGGCGATTGAGTTTAAATACTTCTAACGCTTTTTCTTTCTTGCCTGCCTGCAAGAGTGTTCTTCCGTATTGGTGGATAGAGGTAACGTCTGCGGTTGGGTGTGCCATGGCTTTTTGCATCACTGCCTCGGCTTCGCTTTCACGGTTTAGTGCGCTCAACACCGCGGCTTTTGTGCGGAGGCTTCCAAAATCCTCGATTCCGACAGGGGAGGAGATTGCATAGTCCGCCCACGTTAGCGCTTCCTCCAGGTTGATCTTGTTCTGAACACAGAAGTTTACTGCTGCCTGAATGTTCTTGTAATCAAAACCTTCGAAGTTACGGAGTTCATTTCGGATGATGTTTACGTAAAGTTCATGCACGTTTGGAACATCGATCTTCATTGGTACACGCTTGTTTTCCCATTGAAGATAAGCGGTGGCTGTAGTCAGTTCTCGTGTATCAAAACCAAAGGTTAAGTATTCTGTGTAAGCTGCATCAACAGGCGTGGTCTGCGTGCGGAGCGCATCTTCCTTGGGATCGTAGAAATAGCTTCCCCAGCTCTCTGAATTTTTTGAGAAGATCCATGTGTATGGACCTTCCTTTTCTGCGATCAGAAATAGGCCATACGTGCCAGCTTTTAAATCTTTGCCATCGATCTTCACATCATGTGAAAAGGAGATCGTTGTGTTTTCGTTCGCACCAACACGATACGGTGCTGCCTTTGATGAACCAAATCCCTGGTCAATTAAACCATAGTGAACGATGCCGCCCCAAATCTTTCCCTTACGGTCCTCTCCGTTGGGTGCAGTTACGTTCGGACTGCTGTAATTGATCGTCACAGAAACTGGTCCGATCCATTGTGTTACGCTTGATTTTTGGTTGCCTCCGCTCGGAGGCAGGGTGATACTTTGTGAGAAAGCCGTGCTCCCCATCAGTACCAATAGGGCGATAGCCAGATATTTTTTCATGATTAGGTTAATTTGTTACATCGAAGGTAAGGGATATTAGAACCTTTGAATTAACCCTGCCGGTGGTATTTTCAAGAGCCGATGGGTTTTGGCTATGGCTATGGCAAATGCAGGGATGAGCGGTAAACGTTGACCCAAGATTGCCTTTGACTATACGCAATGGCTTCACGGCCATAGCTAATCGCCAATCGCCTTTTACGGCCTGGTGGTAGACGGGTGCACTAAAATCTTCAGCGAGGCTGGCTTCAACCTGATTGTAAATTCACGTGCAGTTCCGCATGGCTCACCGTCTACATGATAGGCCATGTCATGATCCAACGTGATGGTCACGTCTTTTGACTCGAGCACTTCGCAGAACGAGGTGGTATCGATGGTGCCGTTGAAGAATGAGTAAATGAAGTCTATGCGGTAGGGCGGAATCTTCTTGAGAATGGAAATGTGAAGGAGCTCATCACACACCGATGCTGCCGGGGCGATCCGCGCATTGTTACCATATTGAGAGGAATTCGCAATGGCGATCACAAATGCTTTTTTGGTGAGGGATTCTTTGGCGGTCACCATCTTCGCTTCGAATTCCTTGAACGCAAAAAATTCGTTGAGGGTATGTTTCGCATATCCTTGCAGCCCTCGTTTCTTTTCCTTCGCAAAAGCATTGGCGATGTGTCCGTCAAAACCGATGCCTGAAACGTTCAGCGACAGTTTTCCATTCAGCGTGAACGTATCCATCGCAATAGGCTTGCTTTGCATCAGGTAGTCGAGCGCTTTAGCAATGTTAATGGGAATTTTCAAATGACGTGCTAGCCCGTTACCCGAGCCATTAGGAAGGATGCCCATAGGAGTCGATGAGTTCAAAAGACCTTGCGCCACTTCATTCACGGTGCCGTCACCCCCAACAGCAATCACCTGATCGAAGAGGGCACTTTCGCTCGCCAGTTCGGTAGCATGTCCCCTCGCTTTTGTATACTCGATCGTGCATTCAATATTATTTTTTCCACAGCAGTCAATGATGGCACCTTCAAGCGCTGCCTGGTATCCCTTGCCTGCGTGCTTGTTGATAATGAATAATACCTTGCTAACTTCGTTGTTCACAATTCAAGGTTACTAAATTTTTCTGGGAAATGGATTTTTACCGTCCGCGCAAGCTCATGTTCAAAGCCTGGAACAAAGAAGCAAAACTGCTGATGCGGCTCAGTAACATCGACTGCAGGCGAGGCGAGCTTTTTAAAAAAGACCACATCATCCTTCAGTTTACAGGCCTGTATGATAGCAAGGACGAGGAGATCTATGAAATGGATGTGCTACTCATCACCAATCAAAAGTTTATTGTGATGTGGGACGAGTCGGCAAATGGCTGGATGCTTGTGAAGCTGAAAGATAAATCGGGTGCGCAGCCCTTTGTGAAGGAAATCGCGATTAAGGGCCAACGACTATGGAGCTATTTCGAGTCGGATGAAAAAGATAGTTTGATACAATAAGCTCAAAGCAAATGCAAAGAGCAGCTTTTATGCTTTGTTCTTTCTGCTTTTAGCTTTCTGCTTTCTGCTTTTAACTTTTAGCTTTCTGCTTTCTGCCTTTAGCTTTTAGCTTTCTGCTTTCTGCTTTTAACATTTAGCTTTCTGCTTTTAACTTTTCAACTTCACTTTATCCTCGATATACTTAACCGCCTGACCGAACGTCTGCATTTTTTCAGCATCGTCATCGGGGATGCGAATGTCAAACGTCTGCTCGAACTCCATTACGATCTCAGCATAGTCAAGCGAGTCAATTCCCAAATCTTTTACAAAATTGGCATCAGGCGTGATTTCAGATTCTGCGATTCCGAGTTTCTCTACTAGTATTTCGGTTACTTTCCTGGGAACTTCGTGCATAGTGGGTTAATGATTGCGGTAAATGTATTAAATGGTTGGAAGCCATCCAAACGTACACCACGTGTGCGCCAACACGTGAACGGCTGGTCCCTTATTTTCTCCAATTGGCAGGATCAACACGCCATGCTTTTAAGGAGGTGGCCTGCTCTTCAGTAATGTAATTTTGTTTCAAAGCGTGTGTAAGCAAATGGCTGTAATCGCTCAGGCTGATCAACGAAACATCAGCTTCATAAAAATTGCGCGTGGCAATATCGAATCCATAGTTGAAGATCGAAACCATTCCAAGCACCTGGAATCCGGCTTCGCGCAATGCTACCACGGTTTTTAATGAACTG
>DASWTP010000100.1:0-33739 GCA_036402075.1 Chryseosolibacter sp.
CATTGAAATGGAGGAGGTGAAATTCTACACCAACTCAAACCTGATGACGCCCGAGTCCGAGCGTGAGCTTAAGGAGCTTCTTGCCATGATGAACGAGAACCCGGATTACAAGATTCGCATACATGGACACACCAATGGAACCCAGGGCCGCGACATTGTAAGTTGGGAAGAAGGACAGGATCTATTCCATCCAGATGCATCGAATAAGAAGCACGCTGGGTCAGCCAAAGAATTGTCATCCCTTCGCGCAGAATCGGTGAAGCGATACCTTACCGACAATGGTGTTGCCGAAAACCGGATTTCAACAAAAGGAGAAGGAGGCGTCCAGATGATTTATGACCCGAGGGGAACCATGGCGGCACTTAACGATCGTGTAGAAATTGAGGTAACCAAGCACTAGTGTCAGCGGACACCTCGTTGCTATGCAAGCTCGCGCAGACCTCAAGCACTCGGTAAATTTCAAAGGCTAAAAATGTTGGCGGTGAGCTTGGGTATATCTCGAAGCCTTCACTTCTCGTTCACAATCGCTGCTTCAAGGTTTCGGCTTACCTCGCGAATAATTGAGTCAAGTTGTTCTCCACACGTTTTCAAATGACCAAGTATTGCTTCGCGTTCTGCGGGCGACACCTGGTGAACCAGGTTGATTAATCCCAGGATGCTTGCCACGGGTGCGCGAAGTTTATGCGCATTGATGAACGTGTATTCAGTGAGACGTTGGTTTTGGATTGTAAGCTGAGAGGTGCGCTCTGAAATTCTTTCTTCAAGGTTGCGGTTTAGCTGCTGCAGTTCTTCGTTTAGTTTCAGGAGCGCCACAGCCTGCATCTCGATCGCATCTTTCTGGAAAGCAATCCTTCTTCGCTGCTGGTAAAGTACCCAGGCCACAATTCCTGCAAACCCGAGAAACACACTAATGGCAATCAGGGTGATGCGCTGGGTTCGCAGTTCCGAATTTCGCATTTCGCGCTCATTGCGGAGTTGCTGATTTTCCTGCTCGCGCGTCTCCGTCTCGTAGATCGTCTGAAGGCGGGCGATCTGTTCTGCCTTTAGAAGATTGTAGACACTGTCTTTTAAAGAGTTGTGCCGGTTTAGAAAATACAGTGCACGTTCGTGTTTCCCCTGGAGCGCGTACAGGCTGGACAACCGATGATAGGTGGTAACCTGCAGGTCGGCAACATTGATCTCGCTTGTCATCTTCATCGCATCGATCAGCCGTTTTTCAGCTTCAGCAAAATTTCGCTGAAGCTTATAGATGTCTGAAATTTCCTGGTTCGTTTGGATCAACGATCGCACCTCGCCTACCGATTTCCAAAGTTCCTCCGCCTTAAAATAATCCTGCAGAGCCTCGTCATACCTGCGCTCAACTTTCTTAAGTGCGCCCATGCCCCAATAGTCAAACGCCATGACACGGGTTAGATTGCGCGCCCTTGCAGCAGCGAACGATCGCGCTATATAATCACGTGCTTCCTCGGTTTTCCCGATTCGTAAATACAACTCACCAATGTTGTACATGGTGAGCGGATAGTTTACAGAGTCCTTCGAAGCCATCTCCGCTGAGCGAAGGAGGTAAGGCAACGCTTTTTCATTTTCTCCAAGCTTTTTGTAAACCTCTCCAATGTTATTATAGGTGTGTCCAAGTCCGATACTGTCATGAATGGTTTGGTATTGCCTGGCAGCAAGCAGGTAGTAGTTTTGTGCGAACTCGTAAATACCTTCATACCAATACGAGTTTCCCATCACGGTGAGCGATCTCGCATACCCACGCACGTATTTCAATTTGAGCGCTACATCAAGCGTGTGTGCAGCAACGGTGCGTGTAGCGTCAGGGTTTGTTTTCAGATAACTTGTTGCAAGTGCATTCAATTTGTCCACGTAAGCGGAGTCTTGCACCACACCCTCAAAACGCTGCCGCAGGCTATCCGGCAAGGTTTGCCCGGATACCTTCAGGAAGGCTCCTACGAGTAAGAGTGTAAGTACGCGTTTGTTCATGGGGTATGTGGGCGAACAGCAGAAACTAGCTTGTCATGGCTTTCAAAACATCGTGCTGCGTGATAATATGAACCTTTTCTTCATTATCGCGGATCAAAACAGCTTTGTTGTCTTTGTTAAGTAATGACGACAGCACGTCCATGGTGCTGTCGGGAGCGACAAACAGCATCGGTTTATCCATCACGTCACCGACTTGTTTGGTTTGCAGTTGCGGGTCCTGGATGATCTTTTCCAGGATGCTCGATGAGCTGATGCTTCCAATAAAGTGTCCATTATCTGTCACGGGAATCTGATCGATTCCCTCGCGGTTGAACATGAGAATGGCATCGCTTACGCGGGCTGACTTGCTAACCGTGATCAGGCTGTCTTTGCCGTTGCGTTGCCCGATGATGTCGCGCGCGGTTCCGAACGATCGCGTCTCAAGGAATCCGTGATCCTTCATCCACTGATCGTTGTAAACTTTGGCAAGGTAGCGCGTTCCGTGGTCCGGAAGGAGAATCACCATCACATCGTCTTTCTTCATTGACTCACGGGCGTATTCAATCGCACCGTGAACAGCAGAGCCACTTGACCAACCGACAAAAAGCCCTTCTTCGCGCGAGAGTTTGCGGGCCATAATGGCTCCATCTTTATCGGTAACTTTGATGAACGTATCAATGACATCGAAATCAACATTCTTGGGAAGGATGTCTTCGCCAAAGCCTTCTGTCAGGTAAGGATAAATTTCATTCTCATCGAAGATGCCGGTTTCCTTATATTTTTTAAATACTGATCCATAGGTGTCGATCCCTACCGCAACAAGCTTTGGGTT
This sequence comes from Chryseosolibacter sp., assembly GCA_036402075.1. Classification (GTDB taxonomy): domain Bacteria; phylum Bacteroidota; class Bacteroidia; order Cytophagales; family Cyclobacteriaceae; genus Chryseosolibacter. The sequence goes on from DASWTP010000100.1 coordinate 2,798, forward strand.
CTGCTGCTTCAGGTACCGTGCCGTGCCGCACATTGACCCTCCGGTTCCTACCGTAGCCACATAATGTGTAATGGTACCATTCGTTTGCTTCCAGATCTCGGGGCCGGTGCTTTCATAATGCGCCTGTGCATTGGAAGGATTGTCGTATTGGTTAGGATAGATGGAGTTGGGAATATCCTGGTTGAGTTTGCGGGCTACAGAATAATAGGAGCGTGGATCATCGGGAGCAACGTTCGTTGGGCACACAATCACCTCCGCACCTACTGCCTTCAAAATATTTATTTTCTCCTGCGACTGTTTGTCAGCCATTGTGAAAATGCACTTGTACCCTTTGGCCACAGCGGTTAACGCCAGCCCCATGCCCGTGTTCCCTGACGTTCCCTCGATAATGGTTCCACCTGGCTTTAATTTGCCACTCTTTTCAGCATCCTCGATCATCTTTAACGCCATGCGGTCTTTGGTAGAATTGCCCGGATTAAAATATTCAACTTTGGCTAGCACTGTGCCCGGAATTCCTTTAAAAAGCTTGTTCAGACGCACCATCGGGGTATTGCCGATCGTTTCAACTATTGAGTTATAGATCATGGATGATTTGAGTTGGATAACAAAAATACAAAAAACCGATGGATTTGATTCGCTGACATGCGTACCGCAATATGTAGTAATCGAGGTAGTTTTGAGTTTGTCTGTCCGGGCAGTTTTTTTAACTTCCGGCCACCGATTTCCAACAATAAAATTTACTCAGCGGTACAGATTCGCCAACTTCCCATGAAAGTGTTTTTGCTCGCCATCCTTGTTTCCCTGGTTTCACAACAGACGCTCGCCCAGGGTTGTTTTGCTAAATGTTTGGATCATCTTTCACAGCCTCTCCAAGGAAATGAAGATTTAAAGGCGCGTTTCGATAAATCAGACCAGATATTGAAAAATCTCGTGGGCTGCAAAGCACCTGATTTTGACGTGAGCACACTGGCAGGTGAACGGCTTACACTCGAAGATCTTAAGGGAAAAATAGTTGTGATCAATTTTTGGTTTGAGTCATGCGCACCCTGTGTTGCCGAACTTCCGGCATTGAACAAGCTGGCGGGTGAGTACGATCAAAAGGATGTTGTGTTTATTGCGTTTGGTCGTGATTCAGAATCGGAAATCAGGACATTCCTCACCGCTAAGAAATTTGACTACAAAATCGTCTCCGGTAAATTCGACATCAGCATGGACTATTGCGTTATCTCCGGGTGGCCGATGAACCTGGTGCTTGACAAAAAAGGAATTGTCCGTTACATCAAAGCTGGCGGAACAACAGATCAGGCTGCGCAAAACCTAGCCTATGATGAAATGAAGCCGGTGATTGAAAAATTTTTGACGAGGTGACCATCTCTGGCTGTTCGATCGGCCTGTGGTGTAACACAAGAGCTATCTACCGCCCTTTATGAACGAGTCTCCTTATCCAGGCTTCCCAGCGGCAACTTCCTAATGACGGCTCACCTGTCAATCCACAATATTCTCTGCCTGATCTATTTGATCGGCTCGTAAACAACCTTAACCGTGTCATTCCTATAAATACCGGAAAAATCCGATTCCTGTTTTTTTGGTGACTGTAATCGCTGGAAGGGAGGATGACCTTCAAACAATCGTGATTGAATTTTTTTTGATACATGCGGTGCGCCTAATTGAATAATTTTCATATCATTTAGTTAGCGGGTGTTAAAGAAATTTCCTTTTTATAAACAACTCGATCAGATGGACTGCGGGCCAACCTGCCTTCGGATGGTCGCAAAATACTATGGGAAGAACTATCCGCTAACCTTCCTTCGCGACAGTACATTCATTTCACGTGAAGGTGTTTCGTTGCTAGGCATCAGCGAGGCTGCCGAAAAAATAGGTTTTCGCACGATGGGAGTAAAACTGCCATTTAAACGATTTATGACCGATGCCCCCCTGCCCTGCATCGTTCACTGGAATCAAAGCCATTTTGCCGTTGTATACAAAGTCAGCAAACATAATGTTTGGGTTGCCGATCCTGCGAGTGGTCACATAAAATATTCGGTAGATGAGTTTACGAAAAGCTGGCATTCAACTGTCGAAGCTGGAACGGCAACTGGCGTGGCGCTTATTCTTGAACCCACTCCGAAATTTTATGACCGCGATGATGAATTAACACGTTCAAAGAATAATGGCTTCGGACAACTTTTTCAATATATAAATAACTACAGGCGCTTTATTGTCCAGTTGATCATTGGGCTGATCGCTGGCAGCCTGATTCAACTGATCCTCCCGTTTCTGACACAATCTATCGTAGATGCTGGTATCAATACACGCAACATCAACTTTATCTACCTTGTCCTGGTTGGGCAACTTATATTGTTTGTCAGCAGAACCGGTGTGGATTTCGTCAGGCGTTGGATTCTGCTGCACCTGAGTACGCGATTTAATATTTCCATTATCTCCGATTTCCTGATCAAGATGATGAAGTTGCCACTCGCTTTTTTCGATGGTAAAATGATCGGTGATGTATTGCAGCGCATTGACGATCATTCGCGGATCGAACGTTTCATCAGCTCATCGTCTCTCAATATTCTTTTTTCATTTTTTAACGTTCTCGTTTTTGGCGCAGTGCTGGCTGTGTACAGCTTAAAAGTTTTTGTAATCTTTTTTGGATTTAGTTTCTTCTATGTAGTCTACTCGCTTTTCTTTCTGAAGAAACGAAAGGAGCTGGATTACAAGAGATTCAATGAATTATCAAGCAATCAGAGCAACCTGATTCAGATGATTAGTGGAATGCAGGAGATCAAGCTCAACAACTGCGAAACACAAAAGCGATGGGAGTGGGAACGGATACAGGCAAAAATATTCCGGCTTAACGTTGACAGCATGAAACTTCTGCAGTATCAGGATGCTGGAAGTCTCTTCATCAATGAATTAAAGAACATATTGATCACGTTTATGACTGCCCTTGCTGTGATCAATGGAGACATGACCCTTGGAATGATGCTGGCAGTTCAATATATCATCGGACAATTAAATGCACCCGTTGGCGAATTCATCACCTTCACGCGCGACCTGCAAGACGCTCGCCTGAGTCTCGAACGCATTGGAGAAATACATGATATGCGCAATGAGGAAGAAAATCCAAATTCCGATTCTTATAACCAGGAGTTCATTCTTCCGGAAAGCAGAACGCTCATGCTGAAGAACGTTAGTTTTCAATACGCAGGTCCCCATTCTCAAAACGTGCTCGGTGAAATCGACCTGGTTATCCCCGAAGGGAAAATTACAGCGATTGTCGGAACGAGTGGTAGTGGCAAGACCACACTTATGAAGCTGCTGCTGAAATTCTACGCCCCGAGTTCAGGGAAGATAACATTGGGTCAGTCCGATTTAACAAATCTTTCAAGCACAGCCTGGCGAAAGAAATGCGGAGTGGTAATGCAGGATGGATATCTTTTCTCGGATACTATCGCGAGGAACATCGCACTGTCGGACGAATCCATTGACAGGCGAAAGCTCCTGCATGCAGTCAAGGTGGCGAACATTCAGGAGCACATTGAATCGTTGCCATTGGGCTATAACACGAAGATCGGGAGTAATGGCATTGGCCTCAGCCAGGGCCAAAAACAGAGGCTGCTGATTGCCCGTGCGGTGTATAAAGATCCTGAAATTATTTTTTTAGATGAAGCCACCTCTGCGCTCGATACCAACAATGAAATGGTGATTATGGAAAACCTCGATGCGTTCTTTAAAAGCAAAACCGTTATCGTGATAGCTCATCGGTTGAGTACTGTTAAGAATGCCGACCAGATTGTTGTTTTAGAGAAGGGAAAAATTGTCGAGGTAGGGAGTCATCAGTCGCTTACCCAGAAAAAGGGCGCGTATTTCAATCTTGTCAAAAATCAATTGGAGTTGGGAAATTAACATCAATACATATGAGCCTGCTAAAATCTATTGATCGCTTAATACGCATCGATGCGATGGTACGAAGAGAAGGTACCGGGCCTTCCGAAGAATTTGCGAAAAAGTTGGGTATTTCGCGGAGTATGCTAATGGAGAACTTGCGCGAAATGAAGGAACTTGGAGCAGAAATATGCTTTTGTCCGCACAGACGCACGTATTTCTATGCCAACAACTTTGACCTGGTGATTGGGAATATTGGTAGAGCCAACGTTAAAGGTGGTGGCGGTATCTGTTACTTTTCTCTTAATGAAAATTTTCTAACGCAGTCCAATGGCGTTGGACACTGTACAAATATCTTGGTCTCGCCAAGTTGGTGATCGCGACATCAATCAGGCCACATTACCAGGGTGGTTTTGTGAATGGTAAAATTTAAAATGTTTCAATTATGAAAAAATTAAAGATCGACAAGAAGCTTTCCCTGAACAAGGAAACGCTTGCAGCACTTGACAAGAATCAAATGATGAGTGTTAAGGGTGGGTTGCTTTCCATCATCTCGTGTCATACATCACAGAGCAATGATGGATGTTCGGGTTGCCAGACGTGTTGTACGCCAGGAGATGCAACCTACAAATAGAACGAGACATGAAGGCTATCTCTATAGAGATAGCCTTTCTCACTAACTTACTTTTGTTTACTATGCTGAGATTACTTTGTGTTCTGAGTTTTTTGTGCTTTTTCGGATTGAGTCTTATCCAAGCACAGAATTTCGAATGTTTGTCGGAGGGGTCGACATCGGATGCAATGCAACAAGCTTTTGGTGATCTTTGGGCTAAGAAATCCCCAGCCATCATGTTAGGAATAGCTGAGGGCGTTGGTATTAACCAAGAACTTTACTTAAGCTTAATAAAACTATGCAACAGGAACCTGGGCATAAGGCATATTGCATGCGAGCGCAGCCATGGTGAAGCCTTTCTGTTCAATAAATATTTGGAGACTGGAAATGAGAATTATCTTGGTTACGAATACGAATGGAGTGAAGAAATGCGCATTGCGTTTCGCGATCTCTATGAATTCAATCGAACATTACCCGAGGGAAAGAAGTTGGTTTTCCTTGGCATTGATGCGGTGCAATATTTAAGCCCGATAGTATTGACTCTTCAAGAACTTGTACCAAATACACGTCCACCAAAAGAGATAGAGTCATTCGTTGATTCGATAAAGTCGTTGACGCTTCCGCTCCCCAGAAATCCGACCTTGTCAAATCAACAATTGTTGAAAGAAAAGGAGCGACAGCTTGCCTTCTTACGCGCGGAAATTACAACAAAAATGCCTTACTATCGAACGTTCTTCGGTGAAAATTATAAGCACATCGCGATGATTATCAGTAACACTTCCACTTTTCTTGAACCGGGGAAACGAAATACAGAGATGTACAAGGGAGCGATGATGGCTTGCAAGATATTTGACATTAAGGATGGCATCATCGGGATGTTTGGCTCTAATCATACCGGGTTGGACAAAAAATGGAGCTTTGCATCCAAATTAAAAAATGAGGAAGCTTCTCTGTTCGCAAATAATACCTATGTCGTGAACGTACATTATGAGCGGACAAAATCATTTTATGGCAAAATTGTGACGATAGAAAATAGCGAATTAGATCGTGTTTATGGAAAACGATCGGATACCGAGGAAGCTGAGCTTAAACAGAATACAAAGTGCGATAATTTTATTCTCAAGGTGTCTTCAGATCGTCAGTCTTTGGTAAGTCGAATGGACTACCTTGTTTACATCACTGGCGCGTCACCAATCAAGGTTCTCCGCCCGTTTAATTGAAAAATTTAATGAGCTGGCATCCCACAGTCACTGACAGGTCGTGTGTTGACAGAATTCAAAGAATCTTGGACCATATAGATTCAGCCGTTATACCAGAATTTGCCACGAGTAATGATCTGATGTACGGGAGCATGGGACTTTCTCTCTATCACTGCTACAGAGGACTACAGAAGAACTCTGCCGGTGGTGAAGCCATTTCACTTATTGAAAGGACTCTACCAACACTTGGGAACGACCATCGGCTTGATTTAAGCTTCGGAAGAGGCATGACAGGCGTGTTGTGGGCTGTTAATCACTTAATGAAAAATGGATTTGTTGACGGATGTCTTCAGGATTGCGTTGAGGACCACGTTTTCGATGAGCTAACAAGATGGGCGGTGCAATCCCTTAAGAAACATAATCACGATTATCTACTTGGTGCATTAGGGGTGATTCCACTGCTCATCGATCTTGAGGACGAGAACTGGAGAATCAGTTTAAAAAAAGTTGTCACGAGTCTAGTTGGTAACGCTGCTGCGGCAGAACAAGGTATGCTCTATTGGAATCAATCGCCAGTTCTCGGACATCAGGGCAACAATGTAATAAATCTGGGCCTCGCTCATGGCCTTCCCGGCATTCTGTACCTTCTCGCGATGTGCTATGACAACAAGATAGAACCTGCTTTATCATTACAAACTATTGAGAGGTGTCATCGCTGGCTAAGATCAAAACAACTGGATGAAACAAAACATGGATTCTATTTTCCGTTTGCCTTTGGTGGAGACCAAGACACTATTCCGCCATCCCTACGGTGGTGCTATGGTGATCTTGGTCTATCCATTGGCCTATATAACTGCGGTAGGCTAGCAGGATTTAAAGATGCAGAAAACTATGGCCTCGAAATAGCGCTGCACTGCGCAAGGACGGAGCATAAACATGCGGTCGTTGATGCTCATTTATGCCATGGTACTGCGGGTGTTGCTCACATCTTTGCCAGATTTTTTAACTATACCGGCAACGAATCGTTCAAGAGCGCATCACAGTATTGGTTTGATCAAACATGCGATAAATTTGACACCACACTGGAGTCAGGTTTTCGAACTTGGAAAGGAGACCAGTTCGGCTGGGTAGAATATAAAGGATTCCTGGAGGGTTCTGCCGGAATCGGTTTGGCACTCATCTCTTCAATTACCGACATCGAGCCTCGATGGGATCGATGCTTATTGCTATCATGATAAGTTCGACCGAAATGGCTTACGCAACCACTGGATTTGCTATAATCCGTTCGCCCTTCTTTCCGCTGAAGGATGTTTTTAACGTTGATCCTAAACACCTCTTAAAAGATAAAATGTTGCTGAAAGCAATTTTCTTTGCATCGCCCTCATTGATCGAAGAAGTAGGAGCATTTTTGAGAGGAGGTGAAGTAGATGAAAAAGAGCAGCAAAAAATATTGGTTAGTATTTTCAAGTACTACTTACGAGCGACCTACCGGTGCACTCCATTCGGACTGTTTGCGGGAATTTCGTTAGCGGAAATAGGCAGCACTACTAGCCTAACCCTTACATCCAGAAACAATTATCAGATAAAAACACGGTTGGATACCCATCTTCTCAGCATAATCGCTCAAAAAATTGCCTCGGATGAACAGGTTCGTGATTCTATCACTTGGTATGCAAACAATACCATTTATGAGATTGGGCAAAAAATTCGATTCATTGAATATAGAATTAGCAATAAATCACGAACTCACCACCTGACACAAGTAGATAGTTCATCTTATCTAAGGAACGTTTTAAATCGTGCGCAGCGGGGTGCAACTCGAAATGACCTTGCAGCAATGCTTATTTCGGATAAAATAACACGTGAAGAAGCACTTGGTTTTGTAGACGAGATGATTGCTGTACGCTTGCTTGTTTCCGAACTTGAACCGTTAGTAACAGGATCCGAATATCATTTTCAACTTATCGAGAAGCTGTCAAAATCTCTGTTAGTTAATCACTCTGAAAAGATCCGTACGCTGGTAGAAGAATTGAAGCGGCTCGATTGTTCCGAAAATAAAAGCGAGATATCAAATTATCAAACTCTGCTCGGCAAGGTTGCTGAGGATCTGCCCGGGGTTGATAAAGGACAAATATTCCAGTGCGACTTACTAAAGCCTGGTGTCGGATGCAGCATTGGCGAAAATGTAATTGTTGAGTTAAATCGTGCGATCACCTTACTTAACACTATTACGGATGAACCTGATAAAACGCGGCTGGCAGATTTTATTGAAAAATTTACAAAACGCTATGAATCGCAGGAGAAACCTCTGTTGGAAGTGCTCGATTTGGAATCAGGTATTGGGTTTCCGGTCAACGAAAACCACAGCGCAGACCGCGCCCCATTGCTTGACAATTTACATTGGGAGGACACTTCGCTGTCATTGGGCTACCGAGTAAAGATCAATAAATGGAATAAATATCTTTTTGAAAAGTTTCATCAAGCGATAAGCAGGGGTGAAATTGAAATTGAACTTGCTGATGATGAAATAGCCTCTCACTTTCGACACCAAGTAAACGCCAGTCAATTTTTGCCAGATTCTGCTTTTACATTATGCAGTATTGTTGCTGCTTCAGCGGAGGAGATCAACAATGGCAATTTTCGACTATACCATGAAATTACCGCTGGACCTTCAGCCGCAAATTCTTTTGGACGTTTTTGCTTCATGAATGAAGATTTAACCGCGCTTACAAAACAAGCGTTGAAACAGGAGGAGGCACTGCGTCCAGATTGTGTTTATGCTGAGATAACACACATCCCTCATTCCAGAATAGGAAATATTTTAATGCGCCCGGCATTTCGAAGGTATGAGATCCCAATCTTGACGAGACCATCTGTTCACCAGGAAGATGTGATCGCTTTAAACGATCTGATGATATCGATCAAGAAGGGAAGGATCGTTTTGCGGTCAAGACGTCTTGATAAAGAGGTAATTCCACGGCTAACAACCGCTCACAACTTCACTATGAACCCGCTCCCAGTGTACCATTTTCTTGGTGACCTGCAGTTCCAAAATATTAAAGGCAACCTTTCATGGAACTGGGGAGTGCTGAAAGAGATGCCTTTTCTTCCTCGGGTGCGCTACCGAAAAATAATTCTTGCAAAAGCAACATGGACAATCAGTTTGGCTCAGCTTTCTCCAGGCAGGGCACCCAACGATGGGGATTTAGGGCGAATGTTGATTGAATTTTTTAAGGTTAAGAGAATACCTAACCATGTGACGCTTGTGCAAGGGGACAATCAATTGCCGATCGACATTAGGAATTCTTATTGCGCGAGCATTCTTGCACATGAGCTGAGAAAACACAACACTATCGTGATCCAGGAATCCTTGTTTGCCGGAGACGATTTGGCACTCAAAGGGCCGGAAGGTGGTTTCACGAATGAAATTGTTATTCCCTGGATCAAAAAAATCTCCGGTGAACCAAGTAATGCGCTAACGGGAACAAACCGACAGCATCATGTTGGTGAGAGAGATTACCCACCTGGCAGCGAATGGCACTATGTAAAAATTTATTGCGCGGTGAAAACTGCAGATTTGATTTTAGTGGAAGTTATCAAGCCTTTGGTGGAAGAACTCCTGAGGGAAAGCATTATCCAAAAATTCTTTTTTATCAGGTACTATGATCCTGATCACCATTTACGAATTCGATTTCACGGCCAAGGGTTATTTTTTGCGCAGGTCACTGAGCGACTGAATACAGCTTTGGAGCCCTTCATTGCAAGCAATTTGATCTTTAACATTCAAACTGAAATGTATAGTCGGGAGATCGAGCGATATGGCGCAAAAAATATCAACAACACTGAATCACTTTTTTTCGCTGATTCCGTGGCCACATTGGAAATTCTTTCACTTCTGGAGGGAGACGAGGGTGATGACCTTCGGTGGAAGCTGGCAATAAAAGGCGTCAACGATATGCTGGACGCCTTCAATTTTAGCCTGGCTATCAAGAAAGATCTGATGTACTCCTTAAGTATTGGTTTTGCAAAAGAATTCAATGCTGATGACCAGGAGACAAAGAAACAACTCAGTGCAAAATTCAGGGAGTGCCGGCCAAGCATTCGATTGATGTTCGAAGAGGAGGTAGATCAAGGCAATGAACTGTTCACTGTTTGGCAAATCTTTCAACGTAGAAAAGAGGCAATAGCTTCTTGCGCTGGTGAAATTAATAATCTGGTCGCGCAGAAAGAATTATCCGTTGGAATTTTAGACCTGCTAGCAAGTTACATCCACATGTTCCTAAATAGATTCCTTCGCTCGAAGCAGCGTTTACATGAAATGGTTATTTATGACTTGTTGCATCAGCACTACAAGTCGTTGTTAGCGCAGCATAAAACAAAATAAGGGATAGATCGTTGCTGTGGCGAATTGCCAGTCGCCACGCTAAAGAAGGGTGCGCATATCAATCTTGTAAAAAATCAATTGGAGTTCGGAAGTTAAGGTAACACTATCGTATGAGTTTATTCAAGTATATCGACCGTGTAAAAACGATTCACAAATTAATTGAAGCGGAGCGCACTGGCACAAGCGAGGAGCTTGCCAGGGTAGCGAAACTTTGGTGTCCTTTGTGTGTGATCGTGCTGGTATTTTGGCTGGAGTTTTTGGCGTTGATCAATTCAAACGGCTCTCCTTCAACCAGGAACCGTATCAGAATGCTTTGCTCCTACTATTCATCGCCTTTGCGCTGCCGGTTTTGTTATGGTTTTTGTTCCGCCCATTTATTGCCAGTGATCGCGGACAAAAACACTTGAAAAAGTGATAAAACGCTTTAAAACCGATCGCTATATCTTTTTTGCGCTAGTCGGAGCAGAACATCCGGTTGTCCCGGTTAAAGTGACAGATGAAATTGTGTTGGGAAACAGTTTGTCACCCACACTGTCGTTATGGTTACCAACCCGGAATGCGCTCCGTGCGCTATGAGCCATGCTGTTCTTGAAGACCTAATTACTAAATGTCCTGGCAACTTTAAACTTAAAATCATCTTTAAGGATGATCCTGCTTCTAAAGAACGGATGTCAACACGCGTTGCGAAAATAATTATGAGTGAACCCGAACAGGAAAAGAGGCCGGAATTGCTTTCAACGTGGTATTCAAAAAAAGACAAAAAAAATTTGAACGGTTGGATCGCGTCAGAATATGAGGACAAAAGCAGTGATATACGTCTTGAGGAGCACTCGGCCTGGTGCACTGCGAATCAAATCAATACACCAACTTTTTTTGTCAATGACAAAAGACTTCCCCAAGAGTTCAACATCGCTGATTTAGCTTACCATCTGGAGTATTCGCTTGGTGAATTGAGCTTGCACAAAACGGAATGGCTTGCGATACCCAGACTAACCTTGTCTGCATTCATTCAGAATCTTAAGCCCAAAGGGTTGTATAGGGATCATAGGTACATTTTGAAGGCTTCGAGTATTTGTTTTCAGCACTCAATGTGTACGCGCGACAATCAGTACATATGTAACGGAACTCACAGTCTCTGCACACCTCTATTTCATCTTTCCTGATCGTCCAAGTATCTTTAAACCCTTGTTTTCCCAAGGCTGCTTTTAAAGAAGTATCTCGAATATTACCGTAAGATGATACCATAGAGGGACAGTTTTTGATGTTTCCTTCCTTGTCTACAGATATTTTTCGATTTAAGCAGTTGTTAAAATGTTGACTCTCCGTAAAAAGTGAAATATTTGGGCTAAAATATTTCCTGGAAATATTGCCGCAATGACTCTCATCTTTTAATTCCGTTTTTTCATACCAGGCATTGTAATAATCATCTTTAGCGGAAATAATTTTTTCTTCTGGAGAACTATGTACTACTAGAAAACGAATTCTTTCGTATTCTTTACAAAGATCTCTAATAAAGGATTCGCTGTACATAGGATGGTACTTTAAGTACAATTCGATCGACATAAAATTGCTTTCTTTAGTAGGTGAAAGAATTTGATGAATTTCTTCGATGCTAATAATATTAAAAACACGAAGTTGTAAGGCTTCGCATCTGAAATCATCCAGTTGACGGATGGCTTCTGAGATGTCATACTTACTAAAGTCATTTATATCGATTATAGCATTTGTAATGGGGGACGATCGATCCCACGCTAAGTCCATGTCTATGAACTCTTCTGGGGTGTCGCACCAAAAACCAAAGCCATTTTCTATTAAAAAAGAAAAATGTTTATCGAGCTCCGCATGAGAACTTTCATCGAAATCATCTTTTATTTTGTCAAGGCTGCAGTTTTTATATTCGGTAAGGATATCATATAAGGAATTAGGAATATAATTGAAGTTGCCTCTTTCTAGATTACAGATGATGCTTCGACTTGCACCTTTTACAGGAATGCAAGCGGAATACAGTCTAAAGCAAGTCATCATCGCTTATAAGATCTGGGAAACAGGTTTATAAAAAGCAGGGAGTGCGTAACCTTTCTGACGAGTAGATTTTATAATTGAAAAAACCATTTTAGCTTCTTTTTTCAATTTTTCTTCCTCCATTGCATTAACTGATAGTGGTAATTCTTTCAAAAGATTTCCCGTACATTCTTTTAAAACCCGGCAAGGTTCAAATGTCTTTTTAGTCATTGCTTTTTTTGATTAAATATTGTGCTATTTTTTTTTCTAAATAGTAATTTCCTGGATACGAAATCATTCCACTAAACTGACCTACAGGATTTACCTCCAGGAAAATAAACTCACCATTTGGTGTTCGAATGAGATCCAACGAACCAGTTTCCATTCTTAAGTTTTTCATCAGTTTGTCTATTTTTTTCTCAACAGATTCCGGAAGCTGGTAGCAACATTTTGGGAGATGTCGATATTCCCTTCTGCTGTCTACTTCTCCATTGGTACCTTGCTCAAAAAAAACAGCTATACTATAACACTTCCCATCCAAATAGAAAACTCTTATCTCAAAACTGCTATCAATACATTTCTGAACAAGACAAGGAAAAAAAGTTTCGGGCATGCTTGAAACCACCTCTACTTTTAGTAATCTGGTCATGTTAGAATAAAACGTTTTATCTTCTTTGAGATAAATGCTTTCGCTTATGGGTTTTATGATTATTTTTTTGTCATGCTTATTAAAAAAAGTTAACAATGAAGTTTTAGAAGTAGTAACTAATGTGTCAGGAATTTTTAAACCTGCTGTTACTGCTAATTTTAATATATCAAGCTTATTGACCAATGAAGTTTTAGGGTGGGAAAGCCACTTCTTTTTTTCTAGGAGACGATAGACGTGTGACCTTAACGTATTTGTTTCTCTGAAAATCGTCCTCTTAATTTTCTCTCTATTAGAATCATTACTCATTTTGTTGATTGATTCCGTGATATAAGTACGATCCCTCCTGTACCAAACAACTGAGATGTCATCTACACTAAATGACTTTCCGAATAATTCAAAGTTCGCCTCTTCTTTTCCATCTGAAAAAGTAATATCCATCGTAAGATCTCTCCCAAAATATTCACCATAAAGCAACAAAGGATCATGTCCTAAATATGTTATCCAATTGACAACATCGGATGTAGAGGGTTCACCACTTTCATTGCTAATTACAGCTATCATAATATCATGAGAATAGGAAAACCCACTAGCATTTTATTGTTTGATAAAATACTAATGGGCTTTCTCATATAATCTGGACAATCATTCTCTGGTAGGAAGTTTAAATCTTCGACAGGGTAACTAAGACCTGCAGCTATTTCTGTTCCAGATGTTTTACTTAATAACCACCATGTTCAGGACAGTATATTATTATCTCATCTGCAGAGTCGTCAAAATGGCAATTTCCATCTTCATCAACAGGACCAGACCCAGTCTGTTCACCTTGACGGGCTGGTTTACTCATTAGTGTTGCTCCGCCAACCAATTTGTCAAGACCATTTTGAATTGCAAATTGTTTGTCAAATGATTCAATTGTTTTTTTGTGCTTGTTCATAATTAAAATATTTAATGTTTGTCCGAATCTAGAAAACAGATTTTTGTTTTTGTTAATACTTGCATAGAAAAATATTGAAACCTCCTGTTTAATGGATATTCATAAATTGAATTCATACCAAGCAATTGGAGTATTATCTTTAAAATGGTGTCTGAATAAAATTGTTCGGGAGCCGCAACAATAGAGAGCAATGTGCTTTTAGAACGCTGCAATTTTATAAATGTAAAATTTGAATTTCCGTCTGGATACTTATCATGAGAATAGAAAAGCCCACTCGCATTCTATTGTTGAATAGAATACTTATGGACTTTCTTTTAGTGTCGGGCCAGCCGTTTTGCTCAGTACTCACCATGTCCCGGACAATACACTATATACTCATCTGCTGTCTCAAATAATTATTCGTGCGTTTTTTGAAATCTCAAGGGAGCAGCTATTCGCTGGTTTGGTAAGGGATGCTTTTGTTCTGCAGGCAGCAGTCCAATATGAAAATAAAAAAGCTTACAAACAGTGGAGCAATGTGAATTTCGCAAAGCTTAAAGCGAAGGTGTTCATAACGAAAAAACTTTCATGCTAATCCGTTGTGTTCACCATCAGCCTCCTAAACTGATAGAAGACCCTTTCCAACACCCTCAGATCTTCCGTAATTATTTCCGTCTCCCCCTGAAGTTGTTGTTTAAAAGGAAGTGTTTTCTTGTATGTTGTGACGAGGCTTTCTGGCAAGGCGATTTTAGCCAGATAATTTTTGTCCGAAGGCAATTCAGAAAGTTCCATTATCTCGCCTCTCAACATTCCAAATTGTTCGTACGGGTAGTTTTCTAATCGGATGTTTACCTGTTGTCCTTTCTTGACTTTGCCGGATCCGCTGATTGGTATTTTGGCTTGCGCGAATATCTGTTTTGAATGTGGAATAACAGCAAATAATGGCGTCCCTTGTTCTATGAATGTGTTTGTTTCAAGAAAATCGAGGTAAGCCACGGTGCCTTCAATAGGGGAAATGAATAAAAACGTTTCCTTCCACTTCAAGATGCGCGCAAGAAGCTCACTCCTTGCGTTTTGTAAATTTTGATTTAGAACAGTGTGCCGTTCCAGTTTTTGCAAAGCCAGATCATTTTTTTGCTTTTTGATCTGGTCAATCTGTATTTCATTGTTGATGAGGCTTGATTCTGTATTCTTATGGTTTCTCATCTCTTGCACATATTTGGTTTCGGCCGCCTCATAGTCCTGAGTCGATAAAACTTTTTGTTCAGCCAAAATTGAATCACGTTTAAATCGGCCATAGGCCAGCGCCATTTCTCTGGTGGCCAGACCAAATTGTGCCATGAGCGCTTTGTTCAATGTCAAGTAAGATTTTTCTTGTCGAGATAAATGTGCAATCTGTTGATTAGCGATATCAAGCGCTAGAAAAATTTCTAACTCAAGAGTCGCATTAAGGTAACTCGCATACAATGGCTGAAGATCTCCAAGGCTCAGTTCTCTCAATGCATGAGGGCTAGCATGCTCTCCAGACATTATTTGCTGTTCAATGAGCAATACGTGCTCTGGCCTGGCGTTGGAACTAAGGAACGCTATGACGGCATCCTTTGCCACTTTGGCGTTATCTCTAATCGTGAGCGATATGTTTCCCGCTGACCTGCTTGAAAGCGTGAAAGGCGGTGGTGAAGTTGTGATGATGACACTTGCTTTGATTGTGTCTGGATATTTTATAAACCAGCTCATTGCAAGTAGACTTGCGAACAGCAAGAAGATGAGCGTGATTCCCCATCGGCTCAGCCAGCCAGGCACATGGCTCACAATCTCCTGGACCTCCTCGCTTCTGGTATCAATTTCTGGTAGCGTTTCTGATTGCATTCCAATCGTCTTTGCCTTCAATTAGCATAGAACAGAGGAGAGATGAAATACCCTAAACTTAGGCGTTTTGCCGCCAACAAAAAGCAACATTCTTGACTAACTTTGTAAAGTTGAATCAGGCAGGTCGAAAAATGTATTAGTGAATGAACGAACGTAATCGCACAAATTTCAACCTGACAAAATTTGCAATTTATCTAGGTTACATCGCTTTAAGATTACCGTTGACCACATAACGTTTTTGGTAAATAGGGTACATAAAATGTAATGCTCAAACCGTCTCAAAACAGCGTTACGGGCTCGATGAAATAGTTAACTGATGAATACGTTGAAATGAAGGAGTGATTGAAAAAAACACCTCGTAAATAATTTCGCTTATGATTAAACGTTGTTTATCTGCCCTCATCATGTTTGCGTGCCTGCGAATAAGCGCTTGGTGGAAACCTCTGATTTGTGTCTGCCTCTTTTTCGTTTGTGGGTCGGCTTCAGGTCAGTCGGTTCAAAAATTCCGTGGAGCGGTTACTTACCACTATACCGAATTTCCATCCGGTAACTTTCCGATCAAATTGGAGAAAGTAATTTTCCATGAAAATTATTTTTATCAGCAGGTGCTGCAGGCGAGCTATGGGCTTCATTTCAACGATCTGTATTGCGATTTGCAAAAGAGCAAGCGATATGAAGTTAATGAGAGTTCAAAAGCATTGATTGACCTTGGCGCAGAGCCCGAAGGAAGAGTGGAATTGCAGGAGCTGCAGCATTTGAAAGATACGGTGATTCATGGAGAGCTGTGCAGCACGATCACGTTTTGGCGTAAGCAAGCGAGAAGCGGACAGGAGGAACGCGTTGACTACACTTATTACCTAAGCAAGTCGAAGGAAATTCAAAACATCGGTACGATCGCGTTGCTTCAGGGAAATTACAATACAAAAATTCTGGACGGTCAATTCAAAATGCTTCCTATTAGAATCACGATGGTTTTCGAAAAAGGAAAGGTCCTGACCATTGAAGCGGTCAGGATTGAGCCTGACGATTTTGATCCAGCAGAAAAATTCAAGAACTACAAGCGGTGATTACTACGAGGTTGCTCCAGCCAGCAAATACAACACCGCCATTCTAACAGCAACGCCATTCTCCACCTGATCGAGAATAATCGAGTGTGAAGAGTCTGCGGCATCACTGCTTAATTCAACGCCACGGTTGATCGGGCCTGGATGCATTACAACAATTTCCTTCTTTAGTCCGTCAAGCATCTTCTTGGTAATGCCATAGTACAACGAGTACTCTCGTAACGAAGGAAAATATTTGATTTGCTGGCGTTCGAGTTGTATGCGAAGCACGTTGGCCACATCGCACCACTGCAGTGCCTTGTTTACATCAAGCTCCACCTGCACACCGAGTTGACCAATGAATTTTGGCAGTAGTGTTGGCGGCCCGCACACCATGATCTTCGCGCCAAGTTTTTGAAGGGCAAAAATATTTGACAACGCTACGCGGGAATGAAGAATGTCTCCGATGATTGCGATCTTCTTGCCCGTAACGCTTCCCAGTTTTTCACGGATAGAGAATGCGTCAAGCAATGCTTGTGTTGGATGTTCGTGTGTTCCGTCACCTGCGTTGATAATGTTCGCTTTAATGTGGCGTGACAAATAATGAGGCGCACCCGGACTCGCATGCCTCATCACAACCATGTCCACTTTCATCGCCAGGATGTTGTTGACTGTGTCGAGCAATGTTTCACCCTTCTTTACTGAGCTGGTTGAAGCTGAAAAATTCACCACATCAGCGCTCAATCTTTTCTCAGCGAGTTCGAAAGATAGTCGTGTGCGTGTTGAATTTTCAAAAAAGACGTTGGCGATAGTCACATCACGAAGCGATGGTACTTTCTTAATCGGTCGATTGATTACTTCCTTGAAATTGTCAGCAGTCTCAAAAATTAGTTCGATGTCGTCTCTCGTAATGTCTTTAATGCCTAATAGATGTTTTTGAGATAACTTCGACATACTAATCTTTATTGATCAACCAAATTTTATTGTTTTTGTGGCCTTGAGCCTGAAGTTCGACCAAAACCTTTTGAGACGACATCGTGTTAACTGCTTTTCCTACGTAGTCTGGAGCAATCGGTAACTCGCGGTTATATTTCCTGTCTATCAATACAAGCAATTCCACTTTAGAAGGTCTTCCAAAAGCAATCATCGCTTCCATAGCTGCCCGTATCGTCCTGCCGGTGAATAGAACGTCATCCACAAGTACTACTTTCTTTTCTTCTATTATAAAGGGAATTCTGTTTTCGCTCGCTTTCGCGGGAATTTCACGTCTCCGGAAATCATCACGGTGAAACGTGGTATCCAGGTACCCTAACGGGATCTCGCGCTTGAGGATTTTTGTAAGATTCCGGTGGATGTGTTCGGCAAGGTAAATGCCCCGGGGTTGCATCCCGATCAACACCGTTTCCTTAAAATCGTTGTGATTTTCAATTAATTCCTGGCAAAGACGGCTGACCGTGATATCCAAAAGGTCAGAATCGAGGATGAGTTTCTTTTGCATACTTGCCACAGCAAATATAGGGTATTGTTTGAAATTTCCAGATTCACATTTCTGTTTTAATGGGGCTTCATATGCCAAAAATCGGCTTTAGACTCGGTCTTTTCCGCTGGACTGCAGCAGCAGCTCACCCCATTTACAGCCTCTGACAACATTCAATGATCTTCATTCGACACTTTTTGATTTTGTGTCCGGGTATCATTGTACGCCAGTTCCAATCACAAATGACTGCCATCAGAAGATGAAACCCTTAAGTTTTTTTGGTCTGAAAGTTCTTCCTAACTCAACCTTCAAGAGCCTTCATGCAAAAATGCAGGCGCTTGAGCGTGAAGCTGAAGAGACGTTGAATTACCTGGGCATCATTGCAGAAAATAAATCACATGTTGTGCCGGCTTCCACGACCGAATCATCGGAAGTAGTTAAGCGCCTTTCATCGTTCCAGGAGGCGATGGCGAAACTCATTCATGAAACGGAGCAAAACCGATGGCATGATGCCGGCATCAGCAAATTTAACGAGTTACTGAACCACCATTTTAGCAATCCACGCGTCTTGTTCGACCAGGTTGTGTTGCTGATCTCGCAGTATGTTAAGGCTAACCAGGTAGCGTTGTTTGTGGCAGAAAATGTTACTGATTCGAATTCCAGGATTGTACTGGAAGCTTGTTACGCTTACGAGCGCAAAAAATACCTGGAGAAGGTTTTTAACCGCGATGAAAACCTCGTAGGGCAGGCAATGCTGGAGCGTTCCACCATTCTCCTCACCAACGTCCCACAGTTTTATACGAAGATTACATCGGGTCTTGGGGAAGCAACACCAGCATGCATTCTAATTGTTCCCTTGAAGGATGAAGCGAAATGTGTTGGAGCGATTGAGCTTGCGGCATTCCGGAAATTCAATGCCAGGGAAATCAGGTTCATGGAGCAATTGGCCGTGAGCCTGGCCGCAGCGATTCAAAATATCAAACAAACTGAAACCATGCGTGAGCTGATTGCCATGGGCGAGATGGCCCAGCATGCCATGAAGGAGAAGGACGAAGAAATTCGGCAGCAAATGGAAGAATTACAGGCCACCAACGAACAAATGAACCGGAAGGCGCATGAGCTTGAGCAAATGCGGGCAGCGCTTGAGCGCAAAAATGGCGAGATCGAACAGATCAGGGCGCAGGAAAAACAACTGCTTGAGTCTAAGCTCGAAACTCAGAAAAACTCGTATGAGCTGATCATCAACCGGCTCAAGTATAAACTGCAGGAAAACAAACCATCATAACTAAAACCAATTCACTATGACACCACGTCAAATTTCTTTAATTGAAGAATCCTGGGATTACATCATTACCAACACAGAAGAAGCCGGGAACATTTTTTACACGCGCCTTTTTGAGCAGAGTCCGCATTTACGTGCACTGTTTAAAGGAAACATGCGCGACCAGGAGCGAAAATTAATTTCGTTGATAGCATTTGCAGTAAGCAAGCTCAATAACCTGGACGAGATTATGAATGATGTGAAAGCGCTTGGTAGCAGACACAAGGGATATGGCGTTAAGGATAGTGACTATAACGATGTGGCAACCGCGCTGCTGTGGACGCTTGAACAAGGACTTGGAAAAAAATGGACGAATGAAGTTAAAGAAGCCTGGACAACACTGTATATGACCCTTGCGGGTATCATGACCAAGGCACCAGCAAAATTGTGACCCCTCTGGTTTTCTTTAGGTGGGGAACAGCGATGGCTGTCCCCGCTTTAATTTTTAAACGTTACCTTATTGATAAAAAAGACCTTTCTTCTTCCGAAGCTATTTACAATTTCCTGCACACCGCACGCATAAAGCTTGTCATCATACCAGTAGTCTAGCTTGCCCTGTTCGACCTCGTTCTGCTTGACGAAATCAAATTCGCGGAGTGTTTTGATGTGATCAGAAGTTTTCCCCTCGAGTACCTCATTATTTTTGATGACCTTGGTGCGAATCTGTCCATCAAACATATACATCATGGCAATCTTGTCCTCGTGCACTTCCAGTTTAACAAACTGTTCCAGGTTAAAGCTTCGAACGTCATTGATCTCAAAGCTATTGTCCCACAGCATCTTTCCGTTCTTATCGAAGCACATTACCACCGCATGGGTATATTGATATCCCGCAAAAACCCTTGCCGTGCTTCCGTAAGGTGAGCCGAAATTGTAACCGCCAATGGAAAACGCATTGTTGGAATTCTGGTATTTAGGATAGAACGCCTCGCCCAACAGGATGTAGTTGTCCTGGTAAGGCACGAGCTCGTGCAGCAAAAACCGGTACGCCATCCGGATCTTTTTCCCTTTGATCTTTTTTCGCTCGATGCGGCTTTTTACACGCAGTTCGCGCTTCGCTTTCATAAACTTGAAAAAGTTTTCCATGTCGGCAAAGTTGTAATAACGGGTTACTTCGTCATCCGGGCGCAGGCTGGAAACGAAGATGCCTTTGGAAAATTCGCGCATGCGGTTGCCAAACACACCCGCAATAATCTGCTGATCCGAACCGGGCCGTACTTCCCTTCCAAAAATCAAATGATTTTGACCTTCTGGATTCAACGCGCGGTTTTGCAATAGTTCGCCATCGCTGGAATAACTCTTGATCCAGATCGTACGCTGCCGATTTCTGTTCTTAGCCGAAATCAGAACATCGAAGCTGTTATCGTCATTCGTTTTGATCTGGTTCAACTCACCGACCTCATTAAAAATTCCTGGCAGCACTCTCGACCGCAGCAAACGCGTATCGTAGTGAAGCACGAGCGGTATGGCATTGTAGTAGCCTCCCACCAGCACCGCGTTGGCTGTGATCTCAAACTCGGTTTGATAAAACGGAATGTAACTTTTTATGGGATACCGGTTGAATGAACCATCTTCATTGTTGATGATATATAACAGCAGGTTGTTATTAGAGTAGTTTACATACCTCAGCAGGATGTACAAATAGTTACGCCACACCTTGCGCGAGGCCACCACATAATTTCGCGGAATTGGCAATGCCCCGCTCCAGTTTTCTTTAAAGGCAGTGTCAAGCTTGATCAACTGGAGGTATTGTTCGCGATTCTCCTCGATCACACGGTTGAGGTACAACCCGTGAACAGAAGCCGGGATGATGGAAAAGTCACCGTCACGCGGAAAAATAGTAATCTCGTAACGCCCTGTCTGTTCAATCTGGCCAGTTGCGAAAAAAGGAACTGCAACCAGGACACAAACAGCAACGAGGTTATTCCACAACCACCTTGTTAATGTAGAAAACATCACGCGTACGATCGTCTTTATTCAGTACATTTCTAACGGTGTGATAGCCCCAAACATAAAATGACTTACCATACCAGAATTTTACACCATCTTCAATTTCACGTTCATGCCGGATCTCATCCTGCTCGTCCAACAATTTGATCTTGTGTGTTGATTCCTTCGCCTCACCGTTGCCCACATTGATGACCTTTACCTTTAGTTCCGACTCTTTCTTAAAAAAGAACACAATTTCATTTTCTCCAAAGTAATAATCGGATACTTGTTCAAGCGATGGTTTTTTCAATTCGTCCAGTAGAAGACTTTGGTCCCACTTGGGTTTTCCGGTGGCATCGAACGCTACCAGGATACTCGAATAGGATTTGATCTCGTCTGCGTTTCGCGTGTTGTTCGTTCCGTACGATGGCCGGTACATGCGCATTCCGGGATAATATCCCCAGAAGGGATTGTACATGTAAGGATTAAACGCATATGGATTGCTATACGGACTATTAAAGTAAGGATTCGAATTACTTGAGGGATGGTAGACTTCAGCGAGCATCAGGAAACCTTCTTTGCTTTCCTGGATCTTATAGGGAGTAACGTATGCCGTGAAGTTAGGTTTGCGACCTTCCACCGTTGCTTCTTTCGTGTTTTCCTTAATTCGCGCGGCTCGCTTGGGATTCATATAATCGGTGAAGTGCTCGAGTTGACCAAATGGTATATAATTTATCTTCTGCTCCCCGAAGGGATCTACCGGCATAGCGAAAAATCCTGTTGACTGTTTGCCAGTACGGTCGCCCCATGTTCCCAGCACCATCATATCTTCTCGTTCGAGCGTACTGCTGATGCTGGTCTGCAACGATCTGTCGTCCTCGATAGGAACAACGTCTTCAAGCAAAAGTTTTCCAGTTTCATCAAATGTTTTAAAAACAAGTTTGCGGGCGGAGCGCGTGCTCCGGTCGATCATCACGGCATTGAAGGTTCCATTCTGATTGGTCCGCACATCTACCAGTTCATTGTCTTTTTGGAAGAATCCAGGGACAACTTTGATCTGGTTTTCGGCCATTTCGTATATCAGCAAAGCCGGCTCATTGCTCACGTATCCGCCAAGCACCATACTTCCGCCCACTTTGTTGAAATGCGTGATGCGGAAATCGAGCTCGGGCTTGATCTCATAACGTTTCGATTCGGCATTATTTACCAGGTCGATGTCGATCAGTTCGAGATTACTTTTGGTGTGTTCACCCATCCGGTATAGAAGATATAGCCTGTCGTCAATGTATTCGTAGCCGATCAGGGGATATCGCGGCTCGATCATGAGAGTAAGAGTTGCTTTTTCTTTGAGCGTGGTGTCCAGCAGCACGCATTCCCAAAGTTGTTTTCCCTCTTTATAGTCGTGCTTTTCACGCAACAGCGCGAGGCCATCTTCTTTCAGGGGAATGATCGAGAAGTATTCGTCATTACCCTTTTGTTTTTTTTCAAAGCGGTGAGTCTGTTTCAGCTGCGCATGCGCGGGAAGGCCAGACACAAAAAGTATGGCACACAAGAGGGCGGGCCCCGCACTACGGTTCAGCAATTTCAGGATCATCTTATTTTCCTCCACTCAATTCTAAAATAATGTTGTATTCGTTTTCTTTTACAGGCTGGACGGACAGCCGTGAGGCACGGACCAGCACCATATCGGATAAACGTTTTTCAGACTTTATTTGTGATAAAGAAACAGGATTTTTTAACTTTTTGTCAGGCACGAGGTCTACTACGATCCAGTCAGGATCTTTTGGCTCCGGATAGGGGTCACTTGAAACTTTCGCCAGCCCCACGATCGCTTTCTCGTCTCCGGTGTGGTAGAAGAAGACAATATCTCCTTTAGCCATCGATTTCATGTTACTGCGCGCCTGAAAATTGCGCACACCATCCCATGTCGTTTTTTTATCTTTTGTGAAAGTGTCCCACGAGAATGTATCGGGTTCGGTTTTTACCAGCCAGTAGTTCATTGAAGGCGTTTTTTAGTCCTTCCTAAATTAACAAAAAATGCAACCTTATACCGGCACGGTTGCCAAATAAAAAAGCCCCTTCTGAAAAGAAGAGGCTCTGTTTTTTCTACCGCAAATAGCGGTTAATATGCGCGTACAAGTTTACCTTCCATATAATTTATGTAGGAGCGATTAACAACTTTCATACCCCCTGGAGTCGGGAAATTCCCGGTAAAATACCAGTCGCCAGAGTGCCGTGTACAGGCCTTGTGTAAGTTTTCAACTGTCTGGAAAACGACTTCCACCTCGGCCTTCATATCTGCAGGCTTCACAATTTCAGCAATCTTAGCGGAGATCTCCTCATCGGTGAACTGGTCGTAAAGCGCTTTGACATAGTTCTGCTGAAGCTGATGGCCACGCGCCCTGATGCAGCGCTCATAGACCTCACCCAGCATATAATCTTTTCCTCTCTCTTTCAAAAGGGCAGTCATGGCACGGAACGCAACGAAATCGCCCATCCGGCTCATGTCAATCCCGTAGCAGTCGGGATAACGAATCTGCGGAGCGGACGACACAATCACAATTTTCTTTGGGCCGATCCGGTCGAGCATCTTTAGAATACTTTTCTCAAGTGTCGTGCCGCGTACGATCGAATCATCAATGATCACGAGCGTGTCTTTTCCCTTCTTCACCATCTCATAGGTGGTGTCATACACGTTTGCCACCATGTCGTCACGGTGCTCGTCATCGGTAATGAATGTTCGCAGTTTTACATCTTTGAGCACAAGCTTTTCAACCCGGGGTCTGAACGAGAGAATGTCTTCGAGCGAATCTACGGTTGGTTTCTGGTCAATGATGATTTCTTTCTGCTTCTTGATCAGGTAATCCTCTATCCCTGCCATCATGCCGTAGAACGCGGTCTCTGCTGTGTTTGGAATGTAGGAGAAGACGGTATTCTTCAAATCAAAATTAATGGCGCGCAATACCTGTGGAACAAGAAGCTTTCCGAGTTGCTTGCGTTCGCGGTAGATGTCAGGATCGTTTCCGCGCGAGAAATAGATCCGCTCGAATGAACACGATGTTTTTTCGCCAACTTTGAGAACAGGATGTTGCCCGTACTCTCCACTTTTTGAAATAATCAACGCGTGGCCAGGCTGAATTTCTTCGATCTGGCTGTATTCAACATTGAAGGCAGATTTGATGGCCGGTTTCTCGCTGGCTACCACCACAACCTCATCGTCAGCGTAGTAATAGGCTGGCCGGATTCCGTTGGGATCGCGAACAACGAATGCAGAACCGGATCCGGTTAAGCCTGCCATTGTATATCCGCCATCAAAATCCTTACATGCCCTTTTGAGAACACGGTGAAGGTTCAATTCATTTTCAATGATGTCGGAAATTTCGCGATTGGAATAGCGGTCTTTATATTTTTCAAAAAGGCCCTGTACTTCTTCATCGAGGAAGTGACCGATTTTTTCCATCACCGTAACGGTGTCAACTTTTTCTTTTGGGTGTTGTCCGAGGTTTACAAGGATATCGAAAAGTTCTTCAACATTGGTCATGTTGAAGTTGCCGGCCATTACCAGGTTGCGGCTGCGCCAGTTGTTTTGGCGGAGGAAGGGGTGGACGTTTTCTATGCTGTTTACTCCGTGGGTGCCGTAGCGAAGGTGGCCGAGCCAAAGTTCACCGGTGAAGGCAATGTTCTCTTTCAGCCAATGCTCGTCTCTGAATTTGTCTTTACCAGCTTTCTGAGCTTTTTTGTACTTTTTGCTGATCTTCTTGAACAGGTTTGCAACAGGCTGAGATTTTATGGAGCGGTATCGGCTGATGTACCTGCGGCCCGGTTCAACGTCTATCTTGATGTTGGCGACCCCCGCGCCATCCTGCCCCCGGTTATGCTGCTTTTCCATCAAAATATACATCTTGTTCATGGCGTACGTTGGGCCATACTTTTCGATGTAATACGACAGAGGTTTTCGCAGGCGAATCAGGGCTACTCCGCACTCATGAAGAATCTGGTCGCTCATAATTTCTGGTATCTGGTGGATAGAACACAGCCGACTCCTTGACTGTTCCTAATTATAAAACAAAGTTAATTTTATTAATCCAACTCATCAACAGTCCCGGCTGGAAGAACAGCATTAGTAATACCAAAACCAGAAAAACGCCTAAAAGATTTTCGAAAGGAAGGATATTGTGAGAAACGGCTGGTTTGCCATTTTTTAGAAATGCGTAATAGGGGATTCGCAGGTAATAAAAGAGGGAAACCACGGTATTTAACAAACCTGTTATAAACAACACGAGCATCATTCCACTCCCCGTTTGCTCAAATGATGACCACACACCTGAAAACAAAAAAAGTTTTCCTGTAAAGCCTGCGGTGGGCGGCAATCCGGTGAGACTAATCAGTCCGACAAGCATAAAAGTATTCGCCACCAGAGATGTTTTCCCCAGTCCCGAATATTCCGCAATCGTTGTAATCCCAGCTTTTTCAAACGAATTGATGTAGACAAACACCACAAAGTTCATCGCAACATACACCGTGGCATAGTAAAGAAAGAACTGATAACCCTGGGGAAGAAAAACGATTAACCCGATCATGAGAAAGCCAGACTGAGCGATCGATGAGTATGCCATCATCCGCTTAACATTGGTTTGTTTCAGTGCAGCAAAGTTGCCGACCGTGATTGTCATGATCACTAAGGCAGCTGCATAGAATTGCCAGTCGATAGAAGACTGTCCGAACAAGTTCATGGCAACGATGAATTTGAAGAAGACCACGAGCCCTGCCAGCTTTGGCACGGTAGAAAAAAAAGCAGCGACTGGTGCGGGCGCGGAATCGTAAACATCAGGGGCCCAAAAATGCATGGGCGCTGATGAAATTTTGAACAGGAAGCCGGCCAGAACAAGGAAAGCTGAGAGGTGTGTAAGCGGGTTTTGCACGTTGATCAGATTTTGGATAAACCGCTGATCAGCAAAATCAACTGCGCCCGTGAAGCCATAGAGAAATGTAAATCCGTACAGCATCACCGCTGCAGCGACTGATCCAAAGAGGAAATATTTTAAGCTTCCTTCAGCGCTTTTTTTATTAAAAGAATATCCCGCCAGTACATATGAGCAGATGGAAAGAATTTCAACCGAAATAAAAATGAGGAGAAAATTGGTGGTCATTGTCAGCAAATGGGCTCCAAGCACCATGGCGACCAGGAATGCAAAATATTCACTCCGATGCTCTTTGACGGTGGGAACGGAGAGAAGGCATGTGAAAATTGCTGAGGCGCAAATCAGGAGCTTGACATACGATGAAAAGGCGTCTTTTTTCATCATGCCAAACAAGACCTTGCTTTCTGAAGACAGGTCTAAAAATGTAAGGATTCCTACTGAAGCGAAAATGACGATCGAAAAGACAAGGACAGACGAGAGCTTTGGCTTGAGCATTCCCACCACGAGCAGCGTGAAGAAGCCTATTGCAAGAAAAATTTCGGGAAGAACCGAGGAAAGACTGTTGATAATATCGTTAACCTGATCGCCCATGTTGATCTATTGAGACGATAGAACTTTCCCATTGTACAGGATGCTGTTAACGAAGTCGGCAGCAAATGGATTGATGATGTCCAGCAGGGGTTGCGGATAAATTCCGAAAATGAAGGTTAACAGGCAGAGGGGAATAAGTACCAGCAGCTCACGCCTGGTGAGGTCAGTTAGTTCCATTTGTCTGGCGAGTCCCTTCACGTCAAATGGTCCGAAGAACATGCGCTGGATCGTCCAGAGAAAGTAAGCGGCTGCGAACACAAGCCCAAGGGTCGCAATCACAGCAAAGCTTTCATGGATTAACCCGTTTTGGGCGTTCGATTTGAATGCTCCAAGAAAAACCATCACCTCCCCAATAAATCCCGAGAACGCAGGCAAACCCATGGACGCAAAAAATGCGATCAGCACAGTTACAAAGAACTGTGGCATTTTTGTAGCGAGCCCTGAATAGTTATTGATTGTTCGATCCGCAGTTCGGTCATACAAGACCCCGGCAAGGATGAAAAGCATGGCCGAGAGGATTCCGTGACTGACCATCTGGTATACCGACCCCGTTATCCCCTCTGTGGTTACTGAAGCCAGCCCGAGAAGAACAAAACCCATGTGCGAAACTGATGAATAGGCGATCAGTCGTTTGAGGTCTTTGCTTGCCATGGCAGCAAGTGCTCCGTATAGAATTGACACAACGGCAAAGACGGCTATCATGGTGCTGAAATATATTCCCGCCTCCGGGAATATTGGATATGCGATTCGCAGCAGGCCATATCCACCGATCTTCAAAAGAAGGGCGGCAAGGATTACTGAAACAGGAGTAGAGGCTTCAACGTGTGCATCGGGCAACCACGTGTGTACGGGCACTGCCGGGAGCTTAATGACAAATCCCGCAAACAGGAAAAGGAACGCCCAGCATCTTGCAGGAAGAGGGCCGAGCATGACAACATTGTTAGGATCAAGGAGCGTGTTGGAAATATAGTTCGAGGGATTGGACATGTGCACCATGTTAAATGTATGCACCAATTGACCCGCTCCGGTCGGATCGTTCACCGAAAGATAAAGTCCGATCATCACAATCAGAATGAGAATCGATCCGAGTAAAGTGTAAAGGAAAAATTTGATTGATGCGTACTCCCTTCTGTTTCCGCCCCAAATACCGATGAGGAAGAACATTGGCAGCAGCATGAACTCGAAGAAAATGTAGAACAATAGAAAGTCAAGTGCGGTGAAGCTTCCAATAATGGCCGCATTTAAGAGCAGGAAAAGGCTGAAATAACCTTTCACGTTGACCGCCACATTCCACGAACAGATGCATGCGATGAGCATCACGAACACAGTGAGTGCGATCAGTGGGAGGCTCATGCCGTCAATCCCTAAGAGATATTCAGCTTTCAATATTCCCCATGCACCAAGGTCGAGCGAAATCCATTCCCGCTGTTCAACGAATTGTAAGCCGAGTGATGGCTGAAAGTACTTGATAATGATGATGAGAATCACAGACTGAATAACAATGGCCGTCAGTGAAATCAGCCGAAATGCGGAAACCTTTTTTGCCGGAACGGGCAATATTGCCAGTGAACCCAGCAACGGAACCAAGATTAGGAAAGAGAGAATGTTTTGCATCAATGCGTTATCCCGATCTTTTTTAAAGCGTCCAAATTAGGAAAATAATCAATGCCAATAGAGCGTAGAGAATATAATCCTGAATCTTTCCACTTTGATAGGAGCGTACGAGTCCGCCCACGCCTCGCACGATAGCAGCAAAGAAACGGACACTGCCATCCACGATTGTTTTATCGATCCACCCTACAACATGCGCGAGGGTAACATGCCCGTACGCCCCCGCATGTATGCTGCCATCAATTATCCTTCGATCGGCAAAGGAAACGGCATGAGAGAGCTGGTGTGTTGCCTTTGCAAACGTTGCGCGATAAAATGAGTCGAGCCCATAACCTTGCTGAATAAAGGTGTTGGTTGCAAACCGTTCTTTCCTGAAAATGAAATAGGCTACGGCAAGTGCGAGTGTAATCCACAGTGCCGAAAGGATGGTGAGCCACGGCAAATGCGTGTATGTGTTTCCAGGGATCATCCAGCCCATGAAGTCAAATGGATTCCACGACACAATGAGCCACACCGAGCACGATGCAAGGAGCGCCATGGGCAGTCGCATGATCATGGGGGCTTCGTGGATAGAAGGAACTTGTTTTCGAGCTTCACCCATAAAAATGTACCAGATTAACCGGAACGTGTAAAGCACGGTAATAAAGGAAACTCCCATCATCACTGTCAGCACGATCCATGACCCGTTGTGGTTGTTGAAAGCAATGGCCGAAAAAATTGCCTCTTTTGACAAGAATCCAGAAAAGAACGGCAACCCGGCCAGCGAAGCGCCACTGATAACAAAAGTCAAAAACGTAACAGGCAGCTTCTTCCTTAATCCACCGAGGTTTCGTAGGTCTTGAACATCAAATTCATTTTCGGTGCGAGCCTGAGCATGGTGCAGGGAATGAATGACTGATCCGGCACACAGGAAAAGACATGCCTTAAAAAAGGCGTGTGTAAATAAATGAAGCAATGCTGCGTGAACAACGCCCATGCCGATCGCAGCAATCATAAGTCCCAGCTGAGAAATAGTTGAGTAGGCAAGCACGCGTTTGATGTCATACTGAAACAGTGCAGCCACTGCGGCTGCAACGGATGTGGCAAGTCCTGTGAAAGCAATGACGCTCAGTGATGTTTCTGTATAAAGTGGGAACAACCGGATGAGCAGGTAAACGCCTGCTGCAACCATGGTTGCTGCGTGTATCAATGCAGAAACCGGTGTTGGCCCTTCCATCGCATCGGGCAGCCAGGTAAACAATGGGATTTGCGCAGACTTTCCGATCACTCCGCCAAAGATCAGTATTCCAGCGAGAGTTTGCCATTCGAACGAAGTTTGATGCAGCAGAAGGGAGATTTCAAAAGTTCCGGCTTTGCTCCACACAATCATCAATCCGGCAAGGAACGCTGCATCACCGATGCGATTGAACAAAAATGCATTGGTTGCGGCTTGCCCCGCGCTTTCACGGTCGTTCCAATGCCCGATCAAAACGTAGGAGGAGAAACCAACGAGCTCCCAGAAAATAAAAAGGACGAGCAGGTTGTCCGACATCACAATTCCTTGCATGGCGAATGTGAACAAGCCAAGCATGCCGAAGTACTTGCGTGGGTTCTCATCGCCAGCCATGTAGCCCACGGAATACAAATGCACGAGAAAGGAAATGACTGACACCACCGCCATCATGAGTGCAGCCGTATTTGACAAGTAGAGGTTAGCTGATATGGTGTACTGGCCGAGGTTCAACCAGGCAATCTCAATAATAGCCGGGGTGTTGTTCCATCCGTTAAGCAGAACGATAATAGAAAATACCGTGGATATTAAGAGGAGGAAGGGTGCGTTCAGAATAATCAACCAGGAATAGCGGTCGGATGTTACGAACGACAGCAAAGAAGACAACAGCGGAAGTAAGAGCGCGAGGAAAACGCACAGTGTCAGGAAGCCATCGTTGAGAAGATACGTGTTGTGCACTAGCCTTTTAGTTCATTAAGTTGATCGGGCACGGAAGTTTGATAGTATTGGTACACCCGTAACACCAATGCTAATCCGACCGCTGTTTCGCAAACCGCCACGATAATAACAAAAAGAGCAAACAATTGACCATCCAGCCTATGCGGGTAAAGCGTGTTGAACGCAATCAGGTTTACGTTCGATGCGTTGAGCATAAGTTCTACTCCGACCAGCATCATAATAGCATTTCGCTTTACGATTACCAACGTGATGCCTGCACTAAAAAGCACTGCACCGAGCAAAATCATGAGTGTCAGAAGATCCATCAGGAACGTTTTAGTTTCATAAATGCCGTAATCACCGCTGCGCCCACCAGTGATACCAAGAGCAAAACTCCGACAACTTCGAACGGGAGTGAATAATCAGTGACAAGATAATGGCCAATGGTATCGACTGTGTGAACAGGGTTTTGTGCTGGCCGTGAGGAATTCCGAAGATTTGTGACGATGAGCTTCGTCAGGAGCCCGAAGGTCAAAAGTCCGGCAAGGATCCCGGAGAACAGGTTTGTGTTCTCAACCCGCAACGGGCTACCAGCGAGCTTAGAC
>DASWTP010000101.1:0-18931 GCA_036402075.1 Chryseosolibacter sp.
AAGCAGTGCACCGAGGCAAGCAATATTTTACCGAGGCCATCACCAAACTGGTTTTTGAAGATTACTATCAGCAGCAAAAGGTAAAAACGGCTCCGAAAGCCAAATTACCAGAAGAGCTCACCAAAAGAGAGCTGGAAGTGGTGCAACTCGTTGCGCACGGAATGACCAATAAACAAATAGCTGAATCGTTGTTCATCAGCGTTAAGACTGTCGAAACCCATAAATCGCATATCCTCGACAAACTAGGACTGTCGAACAGTGGTGAGTTAATGAAGTTCGCCCTTCAAAATAACCTGGTAGCGCTTACTGTTCAGGGTAAACCCTGAGGAGTAAGGGTGTCCCTGAGCAATTTCGACTACTGCCCTTCCACGGCACCACAGAAAATCCGAGTTCCTCAACTGCCACCGCACACGCACCCTGATTTTAATTAAATCAGTGAATGCATTGATTTTTCCGCCCGGTAATTCCCGGACCTTGGTACCATAAACCCCCAAGGCAATGAAAACTCATTTGGTCGGAGGATCGCTATTCTTCCTCATTTTACTTGTATCACTGAACACCGCAGCACAGCATGTAAACGAGTCATACAAAGGTTTCAAGGTTACGTTCGGTACTCATGCGCTCAAAGTTCGGAGTGATGTGCCGGAACTCAACCAACTTCCGGCCAAATTCGATGGCGGCAGCATTGGTGTTGTGAAAGGCAACAAGTTTGTGCGTGCTGGATTGACTGTTGCAGGATTCTATTATTCTACTGATAATGTTCCACGTACGATTGACCTGGTGTATTCAGATGCAACGATTCATTTTTATCCACTCGCTTTTTCAAAAAAGGACTTTCCAATACAGCCATACCTTGCCTCAGGGCTAGCGTTGTCAAGGTTGAAATTCTACGGGCACTACTTGCCACAAGAACCGTCAAAACCAATCAACTACAGTGCGCCTGAACCCTATATCGGAAAACAGCGGACAATATCCGCAATGTTCCAAGTCGGACTTGAATACCGATTTCCAAGTTACGAGTTTCTCACGGTCTTCACTGAATGCACACTGCTAAGGCCACTCGCGTCAAGCGCTGATGCAATGTTTGAAAAAACATCAGTGCACAAAATTGCCAGTCTCCAGGTCGGAGTAGCATTTGGTTCACTTAAAAAATAGCCCGTATGAAATCAAGATTTTCTTTCTACCTCCTTGCGATCGCTGCGATTCTATTGTGTCACCAGCGGGCAAAAGGGCAGCATTTGATTGTTGCCTCTGAGATTGAGAAAAATGTTGCAGGTCTTCACTACGGTGCATCCCTCAGCATTGAGTCTAAAAAGAAATTTTCTGTTGGCGGTTATTATCAATGTGGAATCAAGCGATCAGAAGGGGGCCTTGAACCAGCACGGGTCTTTTATGCGCTGCAAATGCAGTTTCCACTCATGACCTGCGACAAACTTGCAATACTGCTAAACACAAGAACGGGCTTTGTAAACGATGACTACCTCGTGTTTGTGCCAGCCATTATTACAAACGTTCAGCTTTTGCCTGCGCTTGGTGTTTCAATCGGCTCGGGGCTTCGCATGCAAAATGCTTCTTTGATTGGCAGAATCTACCTAACGCTGTAGCTATGCGCACACTTGTCTTCTTATTCATTACAACGTTGGCCCTATCGTGCGAGGAGGCCCCACTTGAGCGGACATATTTGATCCGGCAAGGCGAACACTACGCCACGCAGAAAGGTGTTGAAGCTCTTCAGTCGAACACACTTGAATTCTATGCCACTTTCGACCGTAGCGCCATGTACGACCTGGCCGACAATGCCCTACAGTCGAGCAAGAACAAGCTAATGGGTTTTTCAGACTGCAATTCCCTGCACCATGAGAATAGCGCTCGTTTTGCGTGGCAGTGGTATGACGGCAAGCTCGAGATATTCGCATACTGTTACGTAAACGGAGCGCGAATCGAACAATACATTGGGACGGTTGCCATTGGTAAAAAAAATAAATACAGTATTCGATGTATGCGTGAGCACTATGAGTTTCGGCTAAACAACCAGGAGATTGTTAAGATTGAACGAGGCACAACGTGCGACAAAGGGTTCTACTATATGCTATGGCCGTACTTTGGCGGAACCGCTCCCGCCCCCCATGATATTACAATACTTATTGAACGGATTTATTGAAATACATGAAACTTCCCACTACTATGAAACCAAGGTATGAAATCAAAGTCTTTAACGCTTCGCTCGTCTTCATACTGTACCTTCTTATCGGTATGTACTCATGCACGCAAGCCCAGGCGATTCAACGCATTTGTCAAAAAGGGTACGAAGTATCTTATGGATTGCACAATTTCAAGCCCCGGGTGGCCGGTGAGCCCTCGACCAAACTTTCACCAGGCGCACGAGGAATTACGCTTGGCGGTTTTGTAGGAAACAACCTTTTAAAAATGCGCCTTCGTGGTCTCGGTTATTACGAAGCCAACAGGGTATTCGATGAAAACTTCTATCAGTACGAAGCAGAAATACTTTCAAACTTGTCACCACTCGAATTTTTCCGCGTCAGTAAAAACGTAATCGATATTTATTTGATCACGGGGTTGAATTATACCCAAATCAACTTCGACAATCATTATTCTGCGTATGCAAAAAAGCGCTTTGATCGAATAAGCAGGGTTGCAGGCATTGGGGCTGAATACATTATACGAAAGGGAAACAAGTCGATATGCGTCTTCTCCGAGGCAACAGTTGCAAATCGCTTTAGGGACTTAAAGGGTGAAGAGGAAAAGACGCCATTTCCTTCCGTTCAATCTGCGCTCAATTTCGGATTACGGATTGGATACACCAGACACGTAAAAATAAAACCGGGCTTCTAACAAACTATCAATATGAACAGATACAATTTCGAAGAAGAAGAAATGACAGATGATGAGTTGCAAAGTGTTGCGTTCACTACGACAAGTTTCATTGTCCTCATCGTCATGTGTGTTTTGTCATGGGCGCTGTTTACTTAACCCTACGCTGGTCATCAACTCATTTCAAGCTCAAAGCCGAAACACGGAAATCGGTCCCGCTCAGAACGCAACAAGGCCGGTGAAACCGGATTTCATCTGTGGTTTGATTAGCAAAATATTAGACAAGCTAATGGACTGATTCCGACTTCTTTCCAGGTGCCCCGTTTTGCTCAACTGCCGTCTTCACCTTACCTGTAATGGAATTCAGAAGTTCATCAAACTTCTGTTCTATTTTCTCATTAAGCGCGTCCGCCAACTTTTCACGGAACCAGGCAAACCTGCAACCAGAATGATCATGAATGCCGGGTTTATCAATCCGCATTAAGCAGCCGCTTAGCCTTCTCTGATTCAATTACGTGCTCCGTAAGCGCGAACACATCCTTCTTCACCTGCCTAAACTCCTTGGCAAGACCAGCAAACAATACTTCAAGCTCAGAATACTCATCCCTGCACTCCTGCGAACTATGCGAAAAAGGATTCTCCACCAGGTTGGCGAGGTGTCTCCGGTGCTGGTCCAATCGCTGGAGAATCGTGTAGCGCCTTTTCTCCAATTTAGCAAGCTCAGAAGCGAGCTTCCGTGTACTTTCAATGTTATCGTCATCAATGAGCCACATGAAATACTTATCAATGAGCTTTCGAAGGAAATTCAGCTCGTCATAAAAAAACACCAGGTCTGACTGCCATCGCTCGGAAACAATATACATCTGTTGCTCAAATGCGCGCTCTGTGTCGGGCTTTTGAACCTCGGACTTTTGCCTGGCTGCACTCCTGACCACTGCTTTTTTTGCCGGTTTGCGTATTACTGTTCTTTTTGACATAACGTTCATGTTTAGATACAAAAGTGGCAGGCTCTCAGAAAACATGTAATGACGACTGTCCTAACTGCTGGACACTTTTGTCATCGGAAACGGATGATGGTAAACGCTAATCATGATGAGCCTTCTCATTTCAACTTTAATCCGGCCGCTATACGTTAGCAACAAATAAGTTGCAGGATGTTTGACGATAGGAAAGACGCAGGGTGCTGACGTTCATATTGACTGGACGAAGGTCCTATGGCGCTGTGTTAAGAAGGTTGCGGTAGTTAGTTAGTTGGAATCCGGTGTTGGCAACTTCACCGGATTTTTTTTCAAAATGATACTCAGAATAACTCTGACGATCCTTATGCTGCCCTGAAATTCTTCGTCACCTGCTTCCGCCTCGCAATCTCTGCTTTGTAAATGCCCACAAATCTTCGTCATTGCTTAACTTTGCCATCTACCTACGACCCACATCATCAATCGCACCGATCATCATCGAGATTTACTTCGGCCTTGGTGGATGACAAAAATCCAATCATGCGATGATAAATGTTATTCGGGTGCTGCTCCGCCAGCATGAAATTGTCCCTATGATAACACCCGTTGAAAAGAAAGGACTCCGCAACAAATTGCTGGACGCCTGTATGGCAAAACAACAATTTCTCATCGATGACTTCAGAGACCGGATCAAAACCTTAATCGAACCGGAAGGACTGGGGAATGAAGAGGCGTATGATAATACTGATGTTGCAGTGAATTCAAGCAAGGTTGCTGAAATCAATACGCTCAACAATCAATTGGCGTTTGCAAATGCAGAGCTTGCCAAATTGGAAAGCCTGAAGCTAAAACAAGAATCGGATCACAACCATGTTGCGCCAGGTGCTGTTGTCGTTACCAATCATAGCACGTTCTTTATTTCCGCCAGCCTGGAAAAACTTATAGTTGATGGACATGTCTACATGGGGATCTCAACCAGTAGTCCGCTTTACCACGCGATGCAACAGAAGGTAAAAGGAGAAACTTTTTCTTTCAAAGGCATTGAGTACAAAATTAAAGACATCTTCTGATGGCCCTGATACGATGACAAAAGTCTCATGCACCTAAAACTTCTGTCATTTAGTGGATGAAGCTCCAAACTTAATTTTAATAAAGTAACAGCACAAATTATGAGAAAACTTGTCCTTATAGCCGCAGGAATACTGCTCGCAGGTTGCAGTCCGCAAATCCGAGTGTACTCCGACCACGACCCCGAGTATCAAGTCAGCAACTTCAAAACGTTTGACTGGGGTCTGAAAAGCAACGTAGAAGCAAACAAAAACCCGCTCCACTACAACGAGTTGAACGATAAGCGCATTAAGTCCGCAGTTCTCGCGGAGTTATCAAGCCGCGGGTATTCGTTGTCTTCAAACTCACCTGACCTAATTGTGCATTATCACATCATTGTTGATGAGCAGTCGGTGGTAACTACTGAGCCGTACGGTTACATTTATGGTTCGTATTGGAGGCGAATGCAAACGCATGTGTATTCCTATCGGGAAGGAAGTTTGATAATCGATCTTATGGATCCGAAATCTAATAGTCTGGTTTGGCGAGGTTGGGCAACAGCAGATCTCAATTTGATCACACCCGAAAAAGCCGAAGACATCATAAAGCGTGGTGTCCACAAGATCTTTCGGAACTTTCCAACATCAGATAAAACAGTTGATGCGGTTGTGTCAAACGCCAATCGTAAATGACCTACAAACAATGTCACCGCTATGAAGAAAACGATTAATACCGTTCGCGATGCACTCGCTTATCAGCTTAAAGGTCTAATTGATGCTGAGACAAGAGTACGAGACGAATTTCAAAACTGTCTTGTCCAACTAACCTCACCGGAAGTGAAACTTCAGATACAGGACTATGTTTCCGCTGCGGATAACAAACTACAAAAACTGGATCGTGTATTTAGCTACCTGATGGAAGAACCGGCACCGCGCAAAAACGAGGTGATAGCAAAAATGATCGCAGAAACGCATCATCTTTTAACGCTTGCTTCGCCAGCGCCCCTTAAAGATGTTTTGATGGCCGGTTGTGTTCAGAATATCAACGCCTTTAAGATCGCGAGCTATAGGTCCGCATACTTGTTTGCGGTTGAACTGGAGCTCGACCCAGTCGCGGATCTAATCCAACAAATTCTTAATTGGGAACTTAGCACCGCCAAACGCATTGCATCGTTGCCGATTCATGAGTTCAACAGGCTAAATGAATCAACGAAAGCCAAATAATATGCTGGGCACATTGACAGAAGAGCAAATTGAGCATGTGTTGCGGACACAGATTGTGGGGCGCATAGGCTGTTGCAGCAAAAACGAGGTATACGTTGTACCCGTCACATACGTGTTCCACAAGGGATATATCTACGCGCATTCAAAAGAAGGCAGGAAGGTGCAAATGATGCGCAAAAACCCTAACGTCTGCTTCCAGATCGATGTGATGGAAAACATGACCAATTGGAGAAGTGTAATTGTTTGGGGAAAGTATGAAGAACTGAGACTGGAGAAAGAGCAGAAGGCTGGGATGAAGATCATGGTTGATCGTTTAAAACCATTTCGCACGAGCGAGACCGTTCGCCCTTCGCACGGCCTGTCGCACCCGCCCCAAATGATCGAGCGAGGATTTAAAGCCGTTGCCTATCGTATTAAGATAACAAAGTCGTCCGGGCGATTCGAGAAATCAAGCTTTGACGATGGTGAATAACATTCAAATTTTAACTACTACACGCAAACTATATGACACTCGACTTTAATAAGTTCGCGATGAAAGGAAATGAATTCCTGAATCGCCTTGAAGAAAACCTGGGAAGTGACGATCGGGCCCATGCTGCACGCATATTGCGATCAACCTTCCGCGTACTGCGAAATCATCTTACATTTGAAGAGTCACTTCAATTGCTTTCACAATTACCGATGGCAATTAAAGCGATCTACGTTGACGGATGGAAGAAAGGCGAACACAAAAAAATAAAGACGGCCGATGGTTTTCTCATCGAGATCATCCAGGAAGAAGGCAACAGTGCCTGGCGCGATTTCGGCAGCAAAGAAGAAATTATCGACTGTGTCAGGGCTGTCATTGATACTTTACGTCTCTATGTAAGCGCAGCAGAAATGGACCAGGCCCTTGGCACGCTGCCGCGCGGGATACAGGAGATATTTGAATCGTCAGAGCTTTAGGCAGTTTTTGCCGGGCTGTAGGGTTGATCCCGCATTACCGATTGTTGAAGGGCGCGCCCTCGCGCGCTGCCGTTTTTTGCCATTTGACGCCATTTACGCAATGGTGTCGATCTCAGCTTAATGTAGCTGTAAAAGGTGAATGTTAAGTCTGATCAACGTAACAGGAAAGTTTTTGTAGCATCAGGGTTACGGTGGCTTTTCGTATAGCCCGCAGTCGCAACGCTTTAATGGAAAAAACATCTCCCCTGCCGGACGATTGGCCGGGAAACATAATCTACAAACATTTCTTGCCTGGCACCATAACGTAAATGACGATCTGACGCGTCAATTCATGGCGCTGATCCCAATTATCCAGTCCTGTAGTGACGCTTATGTTTGTAGCCGTAAAATCCTCGCTCCTTTGGGGTGCAAAGATTCAACACAACGTTCTGCCTGCGAGACAATAGACGAAAAATGTAAAGACAATCGACAAAGGTGGGTTGTGGCGCAAACGCATATGAAAAAAATATGTATCAATGCCACGAACGATCCCGCTCAATCAATTATCCGCATCGGAGCTGATGTTGCCCATCGGCCCTGTACACACAAGGCTTGCTGCATTTACGCAGCTTCCTTGCGCTCCATAAATTTTTTAATGAGATCAGGTACTTTCTCAAAGATGCTTGATAACGTCTTGTTTTGATACGTACTGATAAAGGAGATCTCATTTCCTTTTGTGACAAGAAAACCGATCGGATCAATGCCAATCCCTGCACCGGCACCGCCTCCCTGACCTTTTCCTGTTTTCACTGAATCGCCCTCCCCTCCACCGCTTCCGAATCCCATTCCAACCCGAACCACTGGCACACATGTAAATTCACCGAGTTTGAACGGTTGACCGATAACAGTCTCGGTCTTGGCTTCTTTCTGGATAAATTCAGTAAGGCGCTGAAGCAATGTTTCAAAATTCATTTCCATAAGTATAATTTATTTAGTTAAATAAAAACGCAGTAATGCCCATAACATCCGGTGCAGCCGTGCCTGGAGCCAGATGTCAAGCAGATATTTCTTTTCAAAATTGACATTGATCAAAATTGGGCCCCGGCTGAGCAAATGACCGACCGGTAATAGCTGAGCATTCAGCACCACATCATCAAAATCAACCTTGCAGACAAAGCGCCTGCAACGAAAGCTTGAGATCATGCCGGAGAAAAGATCCAGCCAGGCGTTCAATGATTTCCGGATCTTCCTTTCGCTTTTCTTAGAGTGTCTTTTCTGATGAGCATCGTTTAACACAGGTTTATTTGTAGTGTTCACAGGAAATCCAAGTATTCGCAATGTCATCGAGGGACTTTCACCCGGATGCAATGACCACCTCACGGTACCTGGCTGCTGGATGACATAGAGATTCGTCTGGGTATTGACCTCGATATTAACAGGCACAAAAAGAATCCACAGCAGTGGAAATAATATTATTAGCAATATGACAACAGCAATCATCATTTCGTTTTCCCGGTTGAATGAGTTGGCATTGTTCCGTAGACATAATCCCACAGCGGTGACGACACACCAAAGACAACTTCACCGTCCTTGTAATGATGGATCGCATGATTTACCCAAAGGGATTTAAACCATCGTCTGGGCGGTGGATACGCGTGCACCAGGTAATGAACTGATAAATAGCATGCGTAGCCTACCAGGAAACCCGGCATGAAGGCAAACGCATGATCACCCATCACTATCCGGAAGAAAAGCAGCATCACTGTTGCAATGGTTATGCTAAGTAACGGTGGCATGGCGAGTCGTTCTTTATCTTTTGGGAACTCATGATGCACTCCATGTATCGTATACTGAAACTTCTTTTTGAAACTCGTCCGAGGTTGTATGTGAAATAAATAACGGTGAACATTGTATTCAACCCATGTAAAAGCAATAACGCCAATGCAAAACAGCAGCACGGTAAGCATCCATGAAAGAGAAGTGTGTGTTATACTCCAATACAGGATGACGCTGGAATAAAGCAGAAAAATGGAAACCGGAATCGCAATATGCGTTCTTGAAAGTCGTTCGAGGATGGGCGAACTAAATAATTGCCTTGAGCCCATTTGCTTAGGCCTCGCTTCACCAGAAATTTGGCTATTCATATAACCTGAGGTTTTTTCTGCAGGAATGGAGGAGCGCTTTGACTTCCTCATCATTAACTCGAGGATAGGCTGCAAAGTATTCATGGGGTGAGGCAAGCGCAGGCTCCATCTTAATAAACTTAAGGTCGTCAGCTTCGGTGCTTACAACGCGTGCAGCTTCGGCACCAACGATTGGAACCGCTACTACCACCTTCAACGGATTTTGCTTTCTAATGTCGCGCAGGCACGCCAGTATGGTGTCACTCGTTGAGAGAATATCATCTACCAGTATTACGGTTCGGTAACGTAACGACTGAGGTTTCTCAGGACCATAGTACTTCTTCCGTTCGGCAGACATGCCATTGCGGAGTAAGACAATCTGATGATAAACGTAATCCTGGGGAATTGTGTGAGAACAGTCGTGGACGTAGACCTCACTTTCACTTACGGAGCCGATGCTTTTCTTTGGATCCGCGGGATGCTTAATCTTCCTGCATGGCATTACTTCAAGCGGTAACGACAATGCTTCTGCTATCACCGAAGCCACTGATACTCCCCCATGCGGAACCCCAACCACGGTGGAATTGGTATTCCTGTACTCACTTAAGGCCTGGCTTAACTGATATCCTGCCTCTTCCCTGTTTTGAAACAGTGCGCTCATAATGACTTGTCGCATATCGTACGTTGTTTATAACAAAGGTATCCGCACGACATCGCCTGACATATGATTTCCCTCACGGACATCCAATGATTAATGTCCGCACCGACTAACATACATGACCTGAATCATCACTTAATGAGGATGATGATCATGTGCTGAAGTGTGCAAACTGAATATTTTTCAGGTATGGCAGAGTTAAAATCAGAGATCAAATTTCTGCGTGGACCACAATCACGCTGGGAGGAATTTAAGTTTACGGTCAAAACAGTGGTTGAATTCGTGCGCGGATTCCGGGCGTTGCATTTTGTCGGGCCGTGTGTTACGTTTTTCGGCTCTGCACGATTTGATGAAAATCATGAATATTACCACTTAACTCGCAAGGCCGCAGGTGAAATGGCGAAGCTCGGCTTCACGATTCTCACCGGTGGCGGCAAGGGACTCATGGAGGCTGCAAACCGTGGAGCAAAGGATGTTGGTGGAAAGTCGGTCGGGTGTAACATCGTTCTTCCCCTGGAACAAGAACCAAATCCATACCTGGACAAATGGGTTCGAATCCGCTATTTCTTTGTCAGGAAAACGCTCCTGATAAAGTATTCGTTTGCCTTCGTTGTAGTCCCAGGTGGCTTCGGCACGCTCGATGAATTCTTCGAAGCCTTGACGCTCACGCAAACGAAAAAAATAAATCAGTTTCCGATCATTGTCTTCGATCGCGCCTATCATAAAGAATTGCTTGAACATATCGAACAAATGAAAAAGAAAAATACGATATCGAAGGAAGATCTTGACTTAATCCTTGTAACCGATTCAATCGAAGAGGCTTTGGCATTCATCAAAGACCAAAGCATTGCAAAATACGGGTTAATTCCAGAACGTAAACGGACACCGATGAGGTGGTTATTTGAGCATTCATAAAGACGACAACACAAATTCATATGAAAATTGACCGGAGGCATATTTTTTTTACGATTGTATTGATCATTGTATTAATTTCCCTTGCAATTCGGGTCTGGGGCTGAATCAGCCAGCGCTTTATTCAGGATGATCAAACGTTACTTCAACCTGTGTGCCTTTACCGGGTGCACTTGTGAGGTTGATTGACCCTTTCAGCATCTCTACATAATGCTTCATGATATGCAAGCCAAGGCCTGTCCCTTGCACCGCTCCGGCATTTGAGGCCCGGTAGAATCGTTGGAAGAGCCGCTTTTGGTCGGGCTCTGGGATTCCGATACCATGATCTTTCACCACCAAATGAATCCTGCTATTGACCGATGTGCTAACGTAGATTGGAGAATTCTCCGCGGAATATTTGATGGAATTTGTAACCAGGTTACTCAGAATATTACCAAGCAATACCGGATCGGTGTTTATTTCGTTTTCTCCTGTATGGCTATAATGGATGGTCTGACCTTTCTTGGTGAACGATTGCAGGTTGTTACAAATTCCTGAAAGAAGGCCCGGAAGATCAGTCTTTTCAAAATTTGGTTTCACCTGGCCCTCTTCTATTCGAGTTACCGATAAGAATTCATCGAGTATGGAAGTGAGGTTGCTGACCGATGACTTGATTCGCGCTAAATGCTTTATGCACTTTTCTTTATTTTCTGCACCAATGAAATTCTCCAGCAGAAACGCTGACGAAAGGATCGTGGTCAAAGGTGTCCTGAACTCGTGAGAAGCAAGTGTTACAAGGTTCGACTTCAGTTTGTTAAGCTCGATTTCCGCTTCAAGCGCCCTCTTGATCTCATCTTCTGCGCGCTTATGAGTTGAAAGGTCAACTATGGCTGTAAGCAAGCACTTCTTGTCAAACAACGAAATAAGGTGCGCATGAACCGAAACGTAGATCGGTTCTTTATCTCTCGGTTTAATGTAGATCTCCGCATGTTTCACCACTCCCGTGCGTTCGGCATCACCAAGAATCTTCTTTCGCTCCTCTTTACTTTCAATCACGCCAAGCTCTACTGTGGTTTTGCCCAGAATTTCATGGATGCTGTAGTTTACTGTCCTGGCGTACTCCTTATTGCAGTTAACTATTTTTCCGGATTCCAACTCGCTGATTGCAATCGCAGTTGGACTTTCGTAAAAAATCTTCTCGAACAACACGTGAGCGCGCCTCAATTCTTCCTGCGCCTTTTGCCTCCTGTTGAAATTGTATCGTATTACAAGGAATGTTGAGACCAGCAAAACGCCAATGCCAAGCAGCAAGGCGTTAAACGCAACCCCAAAAGCGGACAGGCTCTCCTGGTTTGCAAGCTGCTGCTTTTGAAGAATAGCACTCTGCACCTGCTTAATGCGACTTATTTCGGATGTGACATTGTCACGCAATTCAATACTTGCAATAAATACTTTCTCGATTGAGTCTTCTGAATGTTTTTGCCGTACAAGGTTAATGATTGAATCGGAAACGCTGCTGAAGCGATCAAGGCTGCGTTCCAAGGAATCGATAGGAGAACCTGGACTTTCTGTATTGACCAATCGCTGCCGCAACTCGGCCAGGCGGGCAAATAATTCGTTCTTGGATGCCCGGTAACGGGGATACCGGGAGGCGTCATTCATGATTATGATTTGGTTGACAGCCAGGCGTGTGTCCTGATAACTGGATGAAACCTGGTCGCTCTTATGGATAATCTCGTATGTGTCGCCAACAAGCTTCGCGGTCGCAAATGTGCTCTCATTGTTCTTGTAGCTTACAATGCTTAAGATAGCAACCGATGCGATCAGCAGTAAAAAAAGAAAACCCAGAATGGTCTTGAATGATATCATAGGTTGCCGGAACTCCACCTGATTTGACATCAAATTACCTGGATATCAAAACGGCATTCAATGACATTCGTCATCATTCAGAAATGTTTCCTGAAAAATTACCTGTGATAACCTGCCAAAGGATAAAATGCTGGTTTTCGTACCTTGATGGCTCAGGGTGGCAATTGTCTTCCCCCGAAATACAATGTCCCACCATTTCAAATTGCGAGCGCACGAACTTTGGTTGCCGCTTTCTCAAATAGTATCATGAAAAGCATACAGGGCAAGTATGATCAATCGCGCGTAAAAACCAGCACGGCCATTCTAAAAGCAATGATCACGATCAAAATGACCGCGAGGAACATCAGGATCCGCGCGAGTGGACCCGTGATCACCCTGCTGAAGTAAAATGAAATAACCAAGACCGCGAGCACAATTTTGACTATTAGGTCTGCTGTTTCCAGATTCTTTGTCATACCTGTTGTTATTAACCTGACATAAAGAAACGCAAGGAAAACAAGGAGTGCAGTGACGCCTGTCATCAAAATAAAATACATTTGAAATTGCTCGCAGAAAAGCGCTGCTGCAGGATACGACAGCACACAAACAAGCTTATCTGAGGAGTTTCTCCAGCTTCGCTTTATTAATCACTTTCAAGCCATCACCGGATATTTCAATCAGCCCTTCGTCCTTGAAGTCCGCGAGGGTGCGGTTAAGTGATTCAGTTGCCGTCCCAACGACATTGGAAATGTCCTTTCTTGCAATGGTGATCAGGTTCTCTTTATTACTACTTGCAAACCTTTCATGCATCTTCAGTAGTGCGCTCGCAACGCGCTGTCGCACGGACTGATAGGCGATATCAAGGAGCCTGTTTTCCATTTCTTCCAGGTTGTTCGAAAGCATCTTGATGAACTTCCTGGCTACATCCTTGCTGGAATATATCAGTGTTATAAAGTCGTTTTTTGGAATGATGGTGATCCGTGCATCCTCGAGCACTTCTGCATTTTCGTTGTACGCCTTGTCTTCTAAAAGGGGCACAAAACCCAGGAAATCCCCCTCGCGGTGAATCCCGGTTATCAGTTCCTTGCCATCGTAGTTTACCTTATAGGTTTTAACCTGGCCTTTCTCAATGAAGTAAAGATCATTGGGCGTCTGACCTTCCATGAAGATCAGGTCTTTCTTTTTGAATGCCCGTGATGGCCGATTCTCGGAAAGTTTTTGAAAGTCTTTTAGCTCACGCGTCTTACTGAAGAATGCGCTGACATCGTGAGGACTGTTTCCAAAAGCCGTCTTCATGAGTTCGTTCTTCTTCAAACGCATCTCAACAACTTTTAGAAGGTC
Organism: Chryseosolibacter sp.; assembly: GCA_036402075.1. Classification (GTDB taxonomy): domain Bacteria; phylum Bacteroidota; class Bacteroidia; order Cytophagales; family Cyclobacteriaceae; genus Chryseosolibacter. The sequence continues at coordinate 13,844 of DASWTP010000101.1, forward strand.
AACACCGTCAAACGGTTTTGTTATGTAATCATCAGCCCCCAGGTTCATCCCCGCCCGAAAATCAGATTTGTCTGCTTTCGCAGTGAGGAATATGAAGGGAATACTTGCAGTATCAGAATCTTTGTTCAGGATATGCAGCACACCATAGCCATCCAACTCTGGCATCATAACATCACAAAGTATCAAGTCAGGATGATTTTGCTGAGCCAGGTCAACACCAACTTTTCCGTTTGGCGCATGTATGACGTTATACCTGGCAAGTTGCAAGATGCTCGAAATGTTCTCTGCCATTTCTGCATTGTCTTCAATTAGTAGAATGTTATAACTCATGGTTCAAGAGCGTTTCGGGTAACACAGTAATCTGCCACAGCCAATAGACTATGCCAACCTACAGCACGCTCAACCAAAAGTTAATGATGGTAATCAGGGCATGACATGACTTATGTCAGGTCCGCGCCAACACGCTAACCCGGCAAAAACCACTTCAAGCCTGGTTACGAGTTTGAATAAAGGAAGAAAGCTCTTTCTTGAATGCGCGGATCGAGCATCTCAGCCAGGAGTCTGTTGTGCGCCTTCCGATAGACCTGCTCCCCGCCCAACGAGCCCGATTAATAGACAGCCTTCAACAGACGCTCACGACTGACAACAGTCTTAACCTTAAACATATTGGTTCATTGTCTTGAGTATCCGACATTCTGGCGAAGAAGCTGATAGATGTTGAGATCGGCTTTCTTAAACAGCAGAATGGCATATGCCGTGGCCATGATCAGCGTAGACGGAAACGCAGAGCCAATTCCGAGCGGTGCAATTGCAATCAGGAACGTAATTCCACCAATCATTGCAGCCTTCATTATTTGCCCCTTGTAGCAGGTGAACAGCCCAATGAATAACTGGCATCCTGCAATCACTAGAATATAGCGCTGCGCATGAGCGCTGAAAGGGCCGAGTATAATGGATCGGTAGAGGCCACTGACCGTTAGTTCACCAAACGCAATGTAAATCTGTGGATCGGTGAATGCGAAATACGTGTTGACGAATGCAGCGCCTAGGAAGATTGCTCCGAGCATGACCCGCGCACTTGTCGGCCACCGCATCGCCATGATGGCGGTAACAATAGCCAACACGTTTGTTACGGTAAACGGTAGTGAAGATTCGTAATCCATAAGAGATAAAATGTTTTTCAAGTGATGTATTTAATCCGGGATGCAACAACCATTATGGAAATGGCGAACGGCCCAGGCTTATTCTAATTCAATTGGAGTTACTGACCCCCGTAGCTTACCGTTGTTAACAGAAGCTTTCCAACGATCAATCTGATGCTTGATGGCCTCAATACATTTCCCAGTGGCTTCTTCAAAGGTGCTGCTTTGTTTACGCGCAAACAGATCGTTTCCGCTAATCACCAACCTCAGCTCGCAAACCTTATTTTCTTTTGTGCTTGAATTGTCGGTCTTTAAGAGAACCTGGGCCTCTTGTGCACGATCACCGTAAACTGAAAGTTTCATTACATTTTCTGTAACGTAGTCAGTCAACCTTTTTTGAGCCTTGAAGTCAGGCGTTTGAATTGTTATTTTCATTGCATTTGGTTTTTAGAATAAATAGTCACATTCCGTATAGCTAGCGTGTTAGTCCGCAAGAATCTCTGAATCGATTTCCAGCCGGTTTCTTACTGTCGCGATGCCGGGAATTCTAAGCGCAACTTCTTCAGCTTGTTGCCTCTCTGCCCACGATCTTACCCTGCCGGTAAGTTCCACTTCATTTCCATTCACGGATACGGAAATATTGGCTGCATCAACAGTCGCGCTACGGTGAAAGGCCGCGCTGATCTTCTTCTTAATGTCACTTGGCTCAGCATTCTTCGGTTTGACCTTGACTCTATTAATGATGCCCTTAACGCCTTTCAGATTTTCAATTGCTCGTTCAGCTGCTTTCCGCTCGTAGTCCCACTGCACGCTGCCATCCAGGTATACCCAGCCGTTGTCCACTTTTATATCAATCATGTCTTCATTTACACCACTATGCCACGTCAAAGCATTTCGAATTGCAAGCGCAATAGTTGAATCTGTAGTGGCATCAGCAGTTTCACCGCCCTTAACATTGATATCTACAGCAACCACTTTAACACCGGCAATGCGCTGTGCAGCATTTTCCGCAGCAACACGCTGATAGTAGTAGTCCACTGATCCGGACAACGTCACTACCTCATCCTTTACAGATACGCCTATCTGTGGCGCAATCTTTGTTAGCTGAGGGTCCCAGCGGATTTCTTCCAGGACATCCTCCCTGATCTGAATATCTGATTTCATAACTTCTATTGTATTTTTTTGAAACAAAAAGGCGGAGATGATCCGCCTTCACGCCCTATACAAACTATCGGAATGAATAAGGCAAACCAACCTGTGATAAAGGCGTTTCTTATGACACCGCGACCTTGTGGACAGGCTTCAACGGTGTTTCTTTTGCCTTTGGAATGGATACCTTGAGCACACCGTTCTCGTACCTGGCGTCAATGTTTCCTTCCTTCACATTTTCAGGCAATGTGAATGAACGACTGAAGGAATTAAACGAATACTCCCTTCTCGAATATTCCCCATCCTTCTCATTTTTCTCTTCCTCCTTTTCCGCACTGATTTTAAGGGTGTGATTGTCAACCTCAACGTTGAAGTCCTTCCGCTCTAATCCTGGCGCAGCAAGTTCCACTTTATACTCCTTTGGAGTCTCTGTAATGTTCGCTGTAGGAACATTGATGCCAAGACGTGAAGGGAAGAAATCATTCTCAAGGTTGAAAAAATCGTTTTCGTTGAATAAATCGGTTAGCAGAGAAGGCAAGCCTCCGTTCTTTCTGACTGTTAAGTTCATAAGTACCTCCGTTTTTTTATTTCAAAAGTATGAGGTGCTGGCGCGCTTAGACGATGACCGCGATCAGTAACATCAAAGATTTTTGTCGTTAATCAGCTTTTATGATTACGCTCATACATAATGGGGTGATAATTTCGTCCAAATGAAACGGTAAGCAACGCGGAAGTAATGACATCGGGAAGAAGCTTTCTTTATTTCGTTCGGTTTATGAGGGATCCGCTAGCCGAAAGTTTTAGCGAGGGATAAAGCTTGACAACTAGATATATTCAAAAAGGTTTCTCTTCTGTAATCTCGTTAGAGATAATTAGTCGGGGCGGGATGACGACCGGTCAGCCATGACTCGCCCCAGAACATCGTTCAATCGCGAGCAACAATTCTTTAGTATCGAACGGTTTCCGTACATAACCGTTTGCACCAAGGCCCATGGCTTTCTCGACCTCTTTTTTCTCACCACTTGCGGTAACGTAAATAAACGGTATTGTTGCTGTCGCAGGATCCTTCTTCAACTCGCGAATCACTTCATAGCCATTCACCTGGGGCATCATGATGTCGCAAAGAATCACGTCTGGTTTCACTTGAGCGGCCGCAGCCAGGCCAGCTTTGCCATTTTCAGCATTTATGACCTTGAAGCCTGCAAGTTCAAGAATCTGTGCTGTGTTCTCCCTGATCTCCAGGTTATCTTCTATGATCAGCACGGTTTTCATAACGCTGCAATTTTAGGTAAGCGAATGCTGAACGTGGATCCTTCGCGAACCTGGATTACAAATGAGGCCTCGCCTCCGAGCAAATATGGGTTTTGTTAACCTAATCTAATAAAATTCATCGTTTACACATACGCATCGTTCAACAAAAAAATCTAAATATAAGATCGACTGCAGAAGCCCCATAAAGTGCAACCATGATTATAGTCAGGTATTTTCATGACGGCACTCATATCATCTGACAAACCAGCGAGCTATGTTGCCTGCAAATCAAACGAAAACAGTTATGGTAAAACTCAAAATGAAAGGTGACTGGAATGTCATCAAGGGCAAACTCAAACAACAATTTGCAAACCTGACTGACGAAGACCTCCTCTTCATCAAAGATAAAGAGGAAGAGCTGGTCGGCAGGCTTCAGCAGCGCATTGGCAGGACTAAACAGCAGATTAGAGACCTATTGACCAAACTTTAACTAACAATGAACATGGCAACCCGCAGCTACATCACACACAACCGGTCCTGGTCAGAATCGGAATTCTCCTGGTGGCAATATTACTCCTTGTTATCGTGACGCTGAGCGCAGTATTCTTCATTCTTTAGAACTATGCGTACTCGACATCATTCCATACCGGTGATAATTCTTGCATTTGTAAGCCTCGCCTCAAATTGCCTTGGCCAGGGTGCAATCATTGGCACAGCCTCAAAACCTGGCGGTGTTTCTGTTGGAATAACTGCCGGTCATTACAACTACGACCCTGCGATTGGTCTTGAGCTCACTTCTCCTGAAGTTTTCGTTACAAACCTGCGTGTCCGAGGTAAGGCCAATGTTACGTGGCTAGAGCAATACCAGATTACGGACCATCGCTGGCCCACGTTCAATTCGTACTGGACGGGGCTGGTGTACAACACAAATACCCTTGAGCGAGGAAGGGTTTTCTTCGAGTCAGGAGCTTACCTTCTTCAACCCAACAAAACCTTCTCGAGCGCCAACCTGCGCACAGGCTTTTACGGTGCAATCGGTGTTGAACTGTTTGTGGCCCCCAATACGCGCCAACGGTTCTCCTACTTTTTCTCCGGAGGTTTCGCGGCAATCAATGCGCGCGCAGACAAGCTGGAAGGCCGCCCTCGATATGGTCAAGGGGTGATCTTCACCAACGGATTCCGTTACTTTTTTCTCCCACATAAATCGCAGATCCGCAAGGGTGCCAGTCTTTAAGGTCGCTTTCACATGGCACAGGTTTGTCTTTGATGTAGTTTTTTTATGGTGTTATCATTTATGTCCACATCATATTTATCACATACACATGTAACGTATGGATATGCTCTGCCGAAACCTTCCGCTCCATGACATCAATCAGCGCAGTGGCTGATAACGATCATTCAAAGCACGAAGTCACACAGTTACCTTGAAAAAGACAGCTCAGCTTGCTGTTCACCTGTTTACGCTGGGTTTTTGAGCTAACGAAAAAACAATTCAATGAAAAGAATACTCGTGCCCACTGATTTCTCATCGCCATCGAAGTCATCG